>JAEUMI010000161.1 GCA_016792825.1 Hyphomicrobiales bacterium | reverse complement strand
CCGCGTATGCCAATCGTCGCATTGGCCGTCTGGATTGAATAGGCGCCTTTCGCGCTCCTGCCGGTTATGAAGCGAAACGTGCCCCGCAGCGCTTTGATTGACACTTTTTGGGCGGAATTTCCGCCCTTCATCAGAAACCGGTCCACCACCAGCGTTGACCCGGGCCCGACCACGAGGCGGGTGCCATCATCAAGCGTGATCTGGGCATTGCCAGTCCGGACGGCGATCTTGTCATCCTCATAGACCGGTGCGCCGGCGGCAAGCTTCCGGTCGCCGCCCGGGCCTGATGCCGTGGGCGTGCCAATGGCCGCCGTAATTACGCCAATGGCATCGGCAGCAATGGCCGGTGATTGGGTTGCGCCTATGGAAACAACCGTTGAAACGACTAAAGCCAATGCCGGTGCGCGCATGATCGATCCTTGGAGTTACGGGCCCACGAGAATTCCCACAATACGCTAGCTGCACAGGTTGGCTTTTGCAACAGGCGGTCATGTCTCCCGGAAAGCCGGATTTCAGTTGGCTTACGTTAAAGCGCAGCGAAGATGAACCCGGGATGAAAATTTATGCGGGCATCCATTCAACAAAAGGTTTCCTTTTCCGAAATCTCATGCTTTAGAGTCGCGGCTATGGAAATCGCTTCGCTCCTGCACGTCCTTTTTCTTGTTGCCGCACTGCAAGTCAAACACTTCATTTGCGATGGCCCCCTGCAGACCCTGGCCATGGTGGAATCGAAGGGACATTATGGCCGTTTTCTCGGGCTGCTCCATGCCTTCATTCATGGTGCGGGAACGGTTCTGGTTCTCGCCGCTTTTGGCCTTGCCGCGCCTGCGATACTATTGCTGGGACTGGTGGATTTTGTCATCCACTATCATGTGGATTTCACCAAGGAGAATGTCGTGCGCCGGGCCGGCTGGACCCCTTCCCGGTCGCAATTCTGGTGGGCCTTGAGTGCTGACCAGACAGCCCACCAACTCACCTATCTGCTGATCACCTATTTCGCCCTCAGGCCATGATCGGTGACCCGGGGCAGTGCAGGAAATATCGCTTCATGCGACTGTCACAATCCTTCGATTTGGTGTAGTTTCTGATCTCAGTTTTCGACCTTGGCCGGGGAAACCCCTGTGCGGGGTTTCAACGCAGGGTGGTATGCAACGTGACCGAAGATGCTATGAACTTGGATGTTGTTGACATGGACAATGGGATTACAAGCGTCCTGTTGTCCGGGCGTATGGACGTTCAGGGGGCTATCGCCATCGACAAGAAATTCAGCGCCATCGCCGAAGAGAAGAAAAAAGTCGTGATCGATCTGTCACGGGTGACATTCATGGCTTCTCTCGGCATCCGCACCCTGATCATGAGCTGCAAAACGCTGGCCAGCAAGGGCGGCGACATGGTGCTTCTCAATCCCCAGCCCAATGTGGAAAAAGTACTGCGCACAAGCGGCGTGGATACCGTCATTCAGATCGTGCCGGACATGAATGCGGCAGCGGCAATTTTCGCAAAGTGAATGCCGTTCAAAAACAGCACGTGAATCATCCCAGAACATGGCGCAAGGCATTTACCGGCACCCTTGACGACATTTCCGCTGCCGCAAAATGGCTGGATGCGATAGCGGCCGAGCAGCAGTTTCCCGAACAGCTGGTGTTTGCCCTACAGGTTTGCTTGGAAGAATTGTTGACCAATATTGTGCGCCACGGCGGAGCCGAAAGCAGCGGCAATCTGTCAGACGTGCAGCTGCCTCCCCTGAACGTGGAGATCACTATCTGCACCAGCGCCCAGCACATCAGCATGACAATTGAGGATGATGGAAAGCCGTTCGATATCGTGAATGCGCCGGCCCAACGCATCGACCGGCCATTGGATGAGCTCCAGCCTGGCGGCCTTGGCATTCAGCTTGTCAGGAACTTCGCCAGTTCCATTGCCTACGCGCCGGCAGGGCTTGGTAACCGCGTGGTCGTTGAGTTTTTGCTTTGAACAAAATCACCGACTAAGCTTGCATCCGCGATGAGTGACACCGCAGAATTCGGCGCTCTAAAGCCGGGCTACCTCCATGCTGAAGCCTTGGAGATGGTCCTGAAGTCGCTTTCCCGAATTCATCTCGACCCCGGAGAAACTCTGGTGCAGCAGGGTGAAGCCAGTGACGCCGCCTTCTATCTGCGGGAAGGCACCGTAAGTGTCTTCGCTGAAACGCTCTTCGGTTCGGTGCCCCTGGCGACTATTCCCGCGCCGCAGCTAGTTGGTGAAATTGGCGTCCTTGCCGATCTGCCCCGCACCGCGACCATCAGGGCCGTAACGTCCTCAGAGCTGTATCGCATCGGCCGGTCCGAGCTTCTCGAAATCGGCCGGAAAAATCCTGATTTGCTGCTGTTTATGATTGGCCAGTTGGGCCGCCAGCTCGATGGCGTGAACCGCGCCGTCAGCCTCTACACCAACGCCCTCGCAGCCCTGGAGAAACGGGAGTTTGATTCTCGCATACTGGAGCAGCTGGAAAATCCGCCGCCGCAGCTGGCGGAATTTTCCGCCGCCTTCCGCCGCTTCGCCAGCCAGATTCTCGACAAGCGGCGCCAGCACGATGAACTGGCAAGTGCCGCCATCATCCAGCAATCATTCCTGCCGAAAACCGCGAAACTGGATGCAATCGAAAACATCCTCGAGCTTCATGCGGAAATGCGGCCGACACGCGAAGTGGGCGGCGACTTCTACGATTTCTTCATGCTGGATCCCGATCATCTCGCCATTGCCATCGGCGATATCTGCGGCAAGGGAATAGCCGCAAGCCTGTTCATGGCTGTGGTGGTCACTGTCCTGCGCACCGCCGCACATGAGGAAAAAGACGTGGCAGCCACGATCGCGCGGGCCAATAATGTTCTCAGCCGGGACAATGCATCATCGATGTTTGCCACGGCCTTCTATGCGGTTCTGAATCTGCGCACCGGAGTTATGGAATACTGCAACTGCGGCCACAACGCTCCCTTCCTGGTTTTTCCTTCAGGCGAAACCCGCAGCTTCCCGGCCACCGGATTGCCCCTGGCGCTTTATGCGGACCGCACCCCGGCGGTGGCCAGGTTCACGCTCAGCTATTCCGATATTTTCGTGCTGTTCACCGATGGCGTGACCGAAGCCATGAACGCCTCGCAGGAGGAGCTTGGCGAAGCGGCCTTCGTCGAAGCGCTTGCCGGTTCGCGCCTCTTGCCTGTGGCCGAAATCGTGTCCCGGATTTTCTCAGCCGTCGATTCCTTCGCGCAAGGGGCAGAACAGACCGATGACATTACCTGCCTCGCAATCCGCCGCCGCCCAGCCATTTGACGGTGACCCTGAGAAGTGTGATTGTGTTTGACGAGTGCCACGCAGATCGCGACGTCAACTGGGGAATTTGACATGAGATGCCTTGTCGTTGCCGACCTGCACTATTCCCTGCCGCAGTTTGATTGGGTGCTGAATGTGGCAGGCGATTTTGATCTGGTGATCATCGCCGGGGACCATCTTGATTTGAGCTCGCTTGTCGAGGGCCGGGCCCAGACTGTTGTCATCCGCAAATACATTGAGTTGATGCGTGAAAAGACCAAGGTTGTCGTCTGCTCCGGAAATCACGACCTCGATTCGCGCGACCTGACTGGGGAAAAAGTGGCAAAATGGATCGTGGACCTCGCCCAGCATGACGTTCCTTCCGATGGCGCCTCGCTTGTCTTTGAAGACACGCTGTTCAGCATCTGTCCATGGTGGGACGGCCCGCTCACCCGCGACAAGATTGGGGAACAACTGGCGGCCGACGCCTTGAAGCGCACCGGCCGCTGGTTCTGGGTGCATCACGCGCCGTCTGACAAATCTCCCACAAGCTGGAGCGGAAGCAGATACTTGGGTGACAATTCCCTCTTGGAGTGGGTCATCCAGTACAAGCCCGACATGGTCTTCTCCGGCCACGTTCACCAGTCTCCCTTCGTCAAGGACGGGTCATGGGTGGACCGGATCGGCGATACCTGGGTGTTCAATGTCGGATTCCAGTTTGGCGCACCCCCCGCCCACATCATTTTCGACACGGAGAAAGAGGAAGCCGTTTGGCTTTCCGCCGCGGGGTTTCAATCCATACAGTTCAGCCAGCCGCTTGAGCGCCCCTTGCGGCGCCTTGCAACGCCTCCCGCCTGGGTCACATTGCGGGATCGGGCAGGCGGTCCGAGCCCGGCTGGAATTCGGCCTCCTGCTGGTGAATGAGGCTGGCAAGCACGTCGCTCACCATGCCCAGATGGTTGCCCTGCCCCGCATACTGGCGCTTCAGGTCAACCAGATAAGTTGTGGCTGAATTCAGCCGCTGGGCGAGCAGGCGGGCGATCACGAAGGCGATCTGCGGATCAGACCGCATGAACCCGGCCGCATCGGCATAAGCATAGACCGTGGCTGGCGAAAGCGAGCGGACCGTTGCTGTATGGGGCGTATTGAGTAGCACCGACATTTCGCCGAAGACAGAGCCTGGCTCGCTGACAACCGCAACCCGCGTCGTGCCGCGCAGCACCTCGATTTGTCCTTCGGCGAGAACATAGACAAAGCCCGACGTGTTACCTTCCGAAAGGAGCACCGTCCCCGCGGGGACTTCTTTTTTCTTCGCCGGATCGCAAATTTCCAGAATCGATTGCATCACATCCCTTCATCCCGCCGCGCAGCTTGGGTTCAAGAGAATCAAGATATCGAAAGCTTGACTGACTTCAACCGCTAATTAGGCGAACCGCAGACCTGCACAAAAATTCATCACTCACCTCTTGAGCAGTTTGCGCGCAGTGCCTTCGGGAACTTCACCAAGGCTGAGCAGAAGCTCGGCCGCAAGCCGTCGGACATTTCCCGGATCGGCCACATAGACGATTTGCCGGCCCTGCCGGTGCCCGTCCAGCAATCCGCACCGCGTGAGGACCGCGATATGCGACGACAGGGTATTCTGCCGCACCTGGAGCGCCTCTGCGATATCGCCTGCCGCCATGCCATCACCCTTGCTGGCCAGCAGCCGCATCACCCGCCAGCGGGTTTGCTCGCCCAGGGCGCGCAGCGCCGATACTGTCTCAGACTCATCCATGTTTCGAGAATGATCGATATGAATGACAGCCATATGACAATTCCCTAAGTTCCGCCGCTGATTGAGATCAACAGGAAGAGGGGAAAATCATGGACGACAGGAAGCCTGCAAAAAAGGCGAGTTCCGCCGACAAGCTGGAATTTTCGGGACGGCTCAACAGCATCAATGTCAGCGGCCCGGCAAACCATTTCCAGTTCGAGCTGGTCGGCAAGAACGGCAGCAACTCCTATCTGCTCGATTCCGCCAGCCCATCAGGTTTTGCCACATTGGCGGCCCTCGTCACCTCCGCCTACATGGCCGGCAAGAAGATCCACGTGCAAGCCACCGCGAATGGCGAGGGGCTGCCCTTTGCCAGCAGCGTCAGGATCGGCGCAAAGCCCAAGGTTCCAAAGGTCAAGAAGGCAAAGCCGGTAAAGCGCGTCAAGGGTCCCGTGATTGAGGCCCAGCCGGCCGCCGCCTGATCGTGGCAAGCCACGCGTAACCGCGGTAGGGCGCTTCAAAATGAACTGATGCGCCCGGTATTTTGGCGAGTTCATTTTTGAGTCCGGCGCGCGGCGCCACATGAAACAGGTCAAGCCAGCGAAACAGCACGGCGCGAAAGCTCCGCGGCAGGCCCTCGCACTGGCCGAAGTCTACGATGTGAAGTTCGCCATCATCCGATAGCAGGCTGAAGGCATGGCGCAGCGCCACCCGCCATTCCGGAACCATCGACAACGTGTAGGAAAAATAGATCCGGTCAAACCCGCGCTGCCCGAGGCTCGCCAGGGGATCGAACGATGTTGCATCAGCGCAGGCCACACGCACCCGCCTGTCGAAGCCCAGGCGGTTCAGGCTGCCAAGCGCTGTCTTCAGCATCTCCTGTGAAATGTCGATGCCAAACAGCTTCGCATCGCCATGGCGCTGCGCCACGCCGATCAGGTTGCGGCCCGTGCCGCAGCCAATCTCCAGGATTGATCCGCCGGGCGGCGGCGCCAGGCGGTCAAGCAATTGGTCGCGGCCCAGCAGGTAATAGCGCCGGCTGGCATCATAGAAATGCCGCTGGATGCGGTACATCCGGTCCATGGCCTCACCATGGCCGGGCAGGCTCTCAAGGCGTGCGTTCATAGATATGAAACCCGCCATAAATGGAGGACCGGTCGCGTTCCCCAAGCTCGCGTGAGCGCCGCTCGAGATACTGCCACTGCTGCAAAACCTCACCATCCACCCGGCCGGGAAGAATGGTCTCCGTCCCCGCCGTGCGGAAGATCACCCGGGCATCGGGCGTGGCGGTACGCGATATGGCCCGCCATAAGGCATTGAGCTGAACGTCGGTCATCCAGTCCTGCGCATCGAGCAGCACAAACCGGTCAACACTTTTTGCAGGCATGGCATTAAGCGCATCAGTGAGCGATATCCGGTTCACCGAAACCCGGGACCCAGTGGCCCGAAGCCGTGCAAAATTGTCTTCACTCAGGTAAGGCGGCAATGGCCCGGAAGCGCCCGGCGCATAGCTGCGGCCAAAGGCCTGCCAGGTAAAATAATTTTCCCTGAGCGGAAACCCGCAGGTCAGCCGCTCAAGCCGCTTGTGCAATACGTCAGCCATGCGCTCGCCACCCGCCAGCGCTTCATACTGCGCCGGCGGAATGCCAAGGCCGTACAGGGAGACCTTCTGATTAGTAAGCCATTTGACCAATGGCCTTTGGAACAGGGGCGCAATCTGCGTCTCAAAGAATTGCCTTTGCTGCTCCACCGAACGGCAGGCCAGCAGCCCCTTGAGATCGCAGCCATAGAGCTTCGCCATGACATGGCCCACGCCGATAAAATGGCCAAGCAGCCCCTTGTGGTAGATGTTGTTCTGGAAATGCTTGACCCGTTTCCGGCCAAACCAGCTCCGGCCGTCCCAGTATTTCCGTGTCTCTGCGTCAATCGTGGGGCGCAGATAGCGCCGGTAATCGCGGGTATTCTGCCGGTCATCCGCTTCCCCGAAAAACCGGTAGAATTCTTCCCAGCCCGGAAGTGCCGCAAGGCCGGCAAGCTTGAGGCGCGTCAGCGCCACATGGGTGCGGTTGAGGTCAACCGCCGTGATCCGCGCCGGCGAGGCCGTGAGATAGCTCAGCACGTTGCATCCGCCCGAAGCGATCGTCACCACGTGATGTTGCGGCTTGAGTTCCATGGCGGCCATGTCAACCACCGGATCTTCCCAGATTTGCGGATAGACAAGGCCCCGGAAGGCCAGGCTGAAAATCCGTTCCAATGCGCCTTCAAGGCTCAGCATCCGGTTCCGGTGGACAGCGCGGCCTACGAGATTTCCGCTGCGCGGGGCTTCCATGACCGTGTCGAATGCCATTGCGAATCCTTTCGTGAACAGTTCGTCAAAATTTGACGACGTCACTAGGCACGCTTTGTGACAGCCGTGTCACAGGGCCCCTGCACTACCGTCATACAGCCTTCATCATTCTCGGAAAATAGAGTTCGAACAATGCTGCACGGGTGAGTCGATGAAAGCTGACGTGTTAACCATACGCCGCTACCGGGCGATTTTTATCTCCGATGTCCACCTCGGCACGCGCCGCGCCCAGGCCTCGGCGCTGCTGGATTTCCTGCGCGAGACCGAAAGCAACAGGCTTTATCTGGTGGGCGACATGATCGATGGTTGGTCGCTCCGCCAGAAATGGTATTGGGACCAGTTGCACAACGACGTGATCCAGAAAATCATGCGCAAAGCGCGCAAGGGCACAAAGGTCATTTTCATTCCCGGAAACCACGATGAGAATTTCCGCGATTTCACCGGTCACCGCTTCGGCCACGTCGCGGTCATGCGCGAGGCAGTTTACAAAAGCGCCTCCGGCCTGAGTTATCTCATTCTCCACGGCGACAAGTTCGACAACGTGATCTATTTCGCCCCCTGGCTCGCCAAGCTCGGCGACTGGGCCTATGAGCGCCTGATGGACATGAACAGCGTGGTGAATGGCCTGCGGCGAGTGCTGGGCTTCGGAAAATGGTCCCTGTCCGCCTACATCAAGCACAAGGTCAAGAAGGCCGTGGAATTCATTTCCCGCTTTGAGGAAGCGGTGGTCAGGGAGGCGCACGCGCGCGGCTGCCAGGGCGTGATCTGCGGCCATATCCATACCCCGGACGACCGCATGATCGATGGCATCCACTATCTCAACGACGGCGACTGGGTGGAAAGCTGCACCGCCCTAGTCGAGCATTTCGACGGCCGCTTCGAGATCGTTGACTGGAAGAAGAACAAGCCTGAAATTGTCAGGCAATTGGTCGAGGTGAACGCCACCCCCGAACCTGAATCACCGGCTCTCGTTCACCTGCGCTAAGTCAATCTTCGATCAGTCCGGCCCAGCCTTGCAACTCCTGCCGCACCAGCGTCTCCAGCATGCCGATGGAAAGCGCGCTGTCGTTCAGGCACGGCACGGCGGAGAAATTGGCTCCACCCGCATGCTTGAAAGTCTCATCAAGTCCAATCGCCACTTCTTCGAGGGTCTCCACGCAATCGGCGGAAAATCCCGGCATAATCATCACCAGGTTCTTGACCCCCTTGCCAGGTAGGCCTTCAGTCGTGCCCTGGGCATAGGGCTGCAGCCATTCGGCCCGGCCAAAGCGCGATTGAAACACCACCTGCAATTGCTCAGGCGCAAGCTTCATCTTGTCCCGCAGCAGGCGCGTGGTTTTCATGCAGTGGCAATAATAGGGATCGC
>JAEUMI010000254.1 GCA_016792825.1 Hyphomicrobiales bacterium | reverse complement strand
TCCGCCAGCACCACGCCGATGCCCTGAGTGCCTTCAAGCAGCTTGATGACGACGGGGGCGCCGCCGACGATTTCCAGCACATCATGGGTGCGCGAGGTATCCTTGGCGAAGGCCGTCACCGGCATGCCGACCCCTTCGCGCGAAAGGATTTGCAGGGAGCGCAGCTTGTCGCGTGAACGCCCGATGGCCACCGATTCATTCAGCGGATAAACCCCCATCATTTCGAACTGCCGCAACACCGCCAGGCCATAGAAGGTGTGGGACGCCGCGATCCGCGGGATCACCGCGTCAAACCCCATGAGCTTCTCGCCGAGATAGCGCAGCTCCGGCTTGCGCGAAGTGATGTTCATGTAGCAGCGCAGGTAATCGATGGGCACGATATCGTGGCCCCGCGCAATGGCCGTTTCCATCAGGCGCTGATGCGAGAAAAGTTTCGGGTTGCGGGTCAGCAGGGCAATTTTCATTTGGATTTCCGTTTGGTGCGCGAAATGAGATAGGAGCGCCCGGGATGAACGACGAATTTTCCGCGGATGGTGGCCCGCCCCAGCAGCATGGGAACCCCCATGTCCATGCGGTTTGTGAGGGTAATTTCAGCAGTGAATTTGACCAGGCCGATGGCGATCTCGGTTTCCACCACGGCGCGCATTTCGCTGTGCCCGCTGGTGCTTTTCACCCGCCGCTGGCCCTTGATCGGCAATTCATAGTGATGCTTCCGGCCATTGCTGGGAATGGCAAAGCGCACATGGCTGCCCCTGATGCTGATATCTTCCGCATGAAGCGCCGCAGACCTCGCCCCCGTATCAACCTTCGCAATCAGCGGCCCCAGTCCGAGCTTCGGCAAAACAACCCGCTCGCGCCAGCCGATCAGCGGAAGGGGATAAAGCGTGGGGCGCAGGGTGGGCATGGGGATTTGTTAGCGGAATCAAAATCCGTTCGCTACTCCCCCAGTTTGATCGTCTCCGCGATCTCGATCCCGAAGCCGGAAAGGCCCACATAATGCCGGTTGCTCGATGAGAGGAGCCGGATCGAGCGCACGTCGAGGTCGCGCAGGATCTGCGCCCCCAAGCCGATATCCAGCCAGGTCTGCACCCGCGCCTCGGCACTGGCCGACCGCTCGCCGGAAAGCTGGCTCGCCGGAACGCCGGCGGTTCCTTCCTGAAGATAAACCAGCACGCCCTTGCCCTCGCGCTTGAAAATCTCGAACACCGCGTCCAGCGTGTTGCGGTTGCCGAACACGTCTTCCAGCACATTCTCCCGGTGCAGGCGCACGGGGACGTTCTTGCCGCCGGAAATGTCACCGTAAACCAGCGCCAGCTGCTCCACCGCATCAAACGGCGTCACATAGGAATAGCCCTGCGCCGTGCCGATTTTCGTCTCCACCGCGAACTTCGCCGTCTGCTCCACCAGGCGTTCGCGCAATTGCCGGTAGGCGATGAGGTCGGCCACCGAAATGATCTTCAGGCCATGCTCGCGCGCAAAGGCCAGAACCTGCGGCCCCCGCTTTACCGTGCCGTCATCATTCACCAGTTCGCAGATCACGCCGACTGCCGGCGTGAAGCCCGCCAGCCGCGCCAGGTCAACGGCTGCTTCCGTATGGCCCGAGCGCATGAGAACCCCGCCGGATTTGGCCACCAGCGGAAAAATGTGGCCGGGCCGCACGAAATCCTCCGCCTGGACGTTCTTGTTGGCCAGCGCATGCACCGTGGCGCAACGCTCCTTGGCCGAAATGCCCGTGGTCAATCCTTCCTTGTAGTCAATGGTGACGGTGAAGGCCGTGCCCATCGGCGCATCGTTGAGCGCCACCATGGGATCGAGTTTCAGCCGCCGCGCCTCTTCGGCCGGCATGGGGGTGCAGACGATGCCCGAGGTGTGGCGCACCATGAAGGCCATCTGCTCCGGCGCGATCTTGGCGGCGGCGCCGATCAGGTCGCCCTCGTTTTCCCGGTCGTCATCGTCAACCACTACCACCAGTTCGCCATTGGCCACCGCTTTGATTGCTTCTTCCACCGTGTCGAGTGTCTTGCTCATGGGCATGTCCTTGAAATCCTGGGGGCGAACCCGGTTGTTGGTAAGGCCGGCGATTTTCATCGCCAGATCGAGCGAAGGCTGTTCCCCCGCCACAATCTGCGAAATGCGCCCCTGGGTGACCCCCAGTTGCCGCGCCAATTCCGATTGCGAGGTGGCGCTATTAGCCAGCCATTCCGAAAGTTTCATGGGGAGTTATTAGCAGAGCTAATAGATACTGGCAATGCAAAGTCAAAAAGCCTTCTTCAACCCGGCATCCTTGGTGGGGGACAATTCGGCTTTAACCCCAGGTCCGCTCCAGGACGCTGAGCCAGTTTTCATGGGCGATCTTGGCGATCAGCTGTTCGCCGTATTGCCGTTCGCGCAGCGCCTCGATCAGGTTGGGCAGGCCCGTGGCATCCTTGATGCCGTCGGGAATGCGCGCCCCGTCGAAATCCGAGCCGAGAGCCACACAGTTTTCACCCGCTACCTTGAGCATGTGATCGAGATGGCGCACCATGATCTCCAGCGGCGTGTCCGTGCTCCAGCGCCCGTCTTCGCGCAGGAAGCCGCTGGCGAAATTGAGGCCCACCATGCCGCCGCTGTCGCGTACCGCTTTGAGCTGG
>JAEUMI010000191.1 GCA_016792825.1 Hyphomicrobiales bacterium | reverse complement strand
CGATCAAGGCGCTGGCCCATATCACCGGCGGCGGCTTTCTTGAAAACATTCCGCGGGTTTTGCCCAAGGGCTGCGTTGCCGAAATCGACCTGGACGTGGTGCCGTTCCTGCCGGTGTTCGGCTGGCTGCAGGAAATTGGCGGCACGCCGGAACGCGAAATGCTGCGCACCTTCAACTGCGGCATCGGGATGATCGCCGTTGTCAAAGCCAAGGACGCCAAGGCCGTCGCGGCAGCGCTCAAGAAATCCGGCGAGACGGTTGTGAGGCTCGGGCAGTTGCGCAAGCGCCGGGGCAAGGAGGCGCAGGTTGCGACAACGGGAAGCCTGAAGGTCCGATGAAGCGCAAGCGCGTTGGAGTTCTCATTTCCGGACGCGGTTCCAACATGGCGGCGCTGGTGGAAGCAGCGCGTGATCCGGCCTACCCGGCCGAGATCGTCTGCGTGGTTTCCAACAGGCGGGATGCGGCCGGCCTGAAGTTCGCGCAAGGCCGGAACATTTCAACGCATGTCATTGATCACAAAAGCTTTGCGACGCGGGAAAGTTTTGACGCGGCGCTCAACGATTATCTGCAGGCGCAGAAACTGGACCTGATCGCCTGCGCCGGATTCATGCGCATCATGACCCCGGTGCTGCTGGAGCCATGGGCCGGGAAAATGATCAACATTCACCCTTCCCTGCTGCCGCTCTACAAGGGAACCCATACGCATGAACGGGCCCTGGCTGATGGCGTGAAAGTCCATGGCTGCTCAGTGCATTATGTGACTGAAGAATTGGACGGCGGACCGGTCATCGCGCAGGCAGAAGTTCCGGTGCATCCGGGGGACACGCCGGAGACCCTGGCGGCGCGGGTCCTGGAGGAAGAGCACAAGCTCTATCCCAAGGCGCTGGCGATGGCGGCAAGCCGGATTACATAAACACATCCAGCTGCGGCTGGCCGGTTTCATGGCGCACGTCTTCCTGCCATTTCTTCAACAGCACCTTGCGGCGTTCGGGATATTTTTCCTTCAGCACTTCCATGGCCATCATCCGGTCGGTGCGGAAGGACCGGAAAGCGGTGCGCAATTCGCACCAACCGATAATCAGGCGCTGGGCATCGAAGTAGGAAATGGCGATGGGCCAGATGGTGCGGATGGTTTCGTTGCCTTCTTCGCTGCGGTATGAAATCGTGGCTTTGCGGCCATCGCGGATGGCAGCGCGGAACTGGGCCACGTCAATGCGGTCGGGCGCGTGGTGCGTGCGGGGCGGCACCAGCAGCCCCGCGTCAAACAGGAAGGGCCTGAGCTTTTCAGGCAGTACGGTGCCGATCTTGGCCACGGTATCGAGGGCGGCACGGGCCAAATCCTTGTCGCCGCGCCTGGCCACCCAGCGCAGGCCCAGCATGACCGCTTCCAGCTCATCGGTGGTGAACATCAGCGGCGGCAGGTCATAGCCCTCGCCCAGCACATAGCCCACGCCCGCCTCGCCGCGGATGGGAACCCCATCGATGGTCAAGGTGGCAATGTCGCGGTAAACCGTGCGGAGCGAGACTTCCAGCTCACGCGCCATGACATCGCCGGTCACCGGCCGGCGGTGGCGGCGCAGGATCTGGATCAACTGCAGAAGGCGGTCGGCTCTACGCATGGCTTTACCTACCTTAACACTGCTGACAACATGCTGTCAGCAGTGTGGCAGTAGAGGGGCATTTGCCGGGATAAGAAGAGGAAACTTGGTGGCATGGCAAAACCTGATTTCAGCACCTATCCCAAACCAGCAAGGGACAGGCTTCTGGCCTTGCGGAAAATGATAATGGACGTGGCGAAGGCAACGCCGGGGGTGGGGAGGATCGAAGAAACCCTGCGTTGGGGGCAGCCCAGCTATATCACCCCGGAAACCGGGAGCGGCAGCACCATCCGCATCGACCATATCAGGAACAAACCCACAAAATACGCCATGTTTTTCATCTGCACCTCGGGCCTGATTGAGGATTTCAAGGAGCTCTACCGGGACAAGATGAAATTTGAAGGCAACAGGAGCATTGTCTTTGATGTGGCCGATAGGCTACCAGAGGAGCCCCTGCGCCATTGCATTTCCCTGGCGCTCACCTATCACCTGCGCAAGAAACAAAGAGCTTCCCAAAAATGACCAAGCCCCTGCCCATCATTATCGATACGGATCCCGGCCAGGACGATGCGGTTGCCATACTGCTGGCGCTCGCCTCGCCGGAATTCGAGGTTCTGGGCATTACGGCGGTGGCCGGCAACGTGCCGCTGGCGCTCACCGAGATCAATGCGCGCAAGATTTGCGAGTTGGCAGGGCGGCCGGAGATCAAGGTCTTTGCCGGGGCGGTACGGCCCCTGCTCCGCCCCTTGGTGACGGCGGAATATGTGCACGGGCAAACGGGACTCGATGGCCCGGTCTGGCCCGAGCCCAAGATGCCATTGCAGAAACAGCATGCAGTGGATTTCATCGTTGAGACGCTGATGACGCATGAAGCGGGAACCATCACGCTCTGCGTTCTCGGCCCCATGACGAACATCGCGTTGGCGCTGATCCGCGAGCCCCGGATTGCCTCGCGCATCAAGCGCATCGTCGCGATGGGCGGCGGGTTCTTTGAAGGCGGGAATACGACTCCGGCGGCGGAATTCAACATCTATGTGGACCCGCATGCGGCGCGGGCCGTGTTTGATGCCGACATTCCGATGACGCTCGTTCCGCTGGACTGCACCCACCAAGCCCTGTCGACTTCGGCACGCATCGAGAGATTCCGCGCATTGAAGAACAGGCCGGGGCCGGCGATCGCCGCAATGCTGTCTTTCTCCGAACGTTTCGATGAACAGAAGTATGGCACTGATGGCGGGCCGCTGCATGATCCCTGCGTCATGGCGTGGCTATTGAAGCCTGAGCTCTTTCAAAGCCGCGAGGTGAATGTGGAGATTGAATGCGAGTCGGAACTCACTGTTGGCATGACGGTGGTAGACTGGTGGCGCGTCACCAGCCGGAAGCCAAACGCCACAGTCTGCCGCTCGATCAATGCCGAAGGGTTTTTCGACCTGCTCATCGAACGCATTTCGCGACTGGCCTGAGGATTTTACCCGACCAGAACAGCGACCGGCGCGAGGGTTGCGAGTACTAGAAACACGGCCATCAGCAGAAGTCGGGATGGCGGGTTGGGATAGCGGATTTCTATCATGCGAGCCATGCTGGGGCGATTCTGGGCTGCAAGAAAATGATTCTTTTCAAGCACTTGGGCGGACTCGAAAGGGTTAATCATTGGTTAACCACCAGGACTCTGGCCCTCAGGCGCACATGCTTGATGGAAACCTGCTGGCTGGCCATTGCGGCCTGGGTTTGCACAGGCTTTTTCTTGATGTGGCCGGCATTGGCCGGGGCCAATGCCAGCATGAGGGCTGCCAGGGTAAGGGTGATCGAGGTCTTCATACGGTTTCCGTCGTGAAAGGCGTTAAACTAGACCTCACACTAGCTGACACGGCCTGAGCGGGACCTGAACCCGCCGTTCATCCCCGATTCACCTCGCGGGCTTCAGCCAGACGCGATTGTCATGAAAGAGCCCGCCAGCGGCCGGGGCCGCCTGGTCACAGCCGGTCAGGGTATTGATGCCCTGCCCGTCTTCGAACGCCTCGTTGGGCCAGATGGATTCGGCAATCAGAACACCGCGGCGCTGCCCGTCATGGGCCTTGGCATGGAGCGTGACGATACCGCGGGCACTGCCCACCTTCACCTTGTCGCCATCGGCAATGCCTGCCGCTTCGAGGTCCAGGGGATGCACGAAGAGTGTCGGTCTGCCCTCGCGTTTGCGCGAGGATGGCGTTTCATTGAAGGTGGAATTCAGGAAGGTGCGGGCCGGACTGGTGGCCAGGCGGAAGGGATACTCTTCGGTTGCCTCCTCAATGGCGCCCCAGTGGTCGGGAAATTCCGGCATGTCTTTCACGGGGCCGAGAGGGCCGGTTGGCGAGAGGAAAGCGGCCTTTGCCCAATCGGGCCGGAAATGGAACTTGCCATCGGGATGGCCGAAGCGTTTGAGATTATGCGCCGTCTCGAAATCGGGCTGCACATCGATCCAGTTTTCCGCATCGAGCTTCTGCAAATCGGGGCGTCTGGAATGCTGCAGGGTCCAGTCGATCAATTCACGTGGCGTTTTGGTGAAGCCTTCATGTTCGGCGCCCAGACGCCTGGCGAGGTCGCAGATCACATCATGGTTGCTGCGGCATTCGCCGGGTGCTTCGACAAGTTTGCGGCCAAACATGATGTGCTGGTGGCCGCCGCCCTGATAGACATCATCATGCTCGAGAAACATGGTGGCAGGCAGAACGATGTCAGCGAATTTCGCAGTCTCGGTCATGAATTGCTCGTGGACGCAGACGAAGAGATCCTCACGGGCCAGGCCCTGCTTCACCTTGGTCTGATCGGGGGCCACGGAAGCCGGATTGGTGTTCTGAATGAGCATGGCCTTGACCGGCGGGCCGCCGGCGAGATCGAAGGGATCGCCCAGAAGTGCCGGGCCGATGCGGCTTTGATCGATGACACGAAGGCCGCGCCTGGCGGCATCGGTGCCTTCGATCATTTTCTTGTTCCATTTGTAGATGCCGCTGTTGGAATGGAGCGCGCCGCCGCCTTCATGTTTCCAGGCGCCGGTGACGGCGGGGATGCAGGAGGCGGCATGCATGTTCACCGCGCCATTGCGCCCGCGGGCGAAGCCATAGCCCAGACGGAAAAAGGTGCGCCTGGTTTCGCCGATCAGTTTTGCAAAGGCTTCGATTTCGGAAACAGGGATGTCGCAAATCTTCGCGGCCCATTCCGGCGTTCTGGTTTTGAGATGGGCCTCAAATTCGCGCGGGCAATCGGTGAGCGCCTCAAGATAAGGCCAGTCGGCATAGCCATCGCGGAACAGCACATGCATGACGGCGCAGGCCAGCGCGCCATCTGTGCCGGGGCGGATGAGCAGCTTCACATCGGCCTGCTTCATGGTGCCGGTGTCATAGATGTCGACGCAGGCAATTCTGGCGCCGCGATCCTTGCGGGCCTTCATGGCGTGGGTCATCACGTTCACTTGCGTGTTCACCGGGTTGCCGCCCCAGATCACGATCAAATCCGACTTCTGCATCTCGCGGGGATCGACGCCGGAAATGCTGCCCGTGCCGGCAAAAAATCCGGACCAGGAAAGCGAAACGCAGAAGGTGCCATACATGCCGGAATAATTTTTTGTATGGCGCAGGCGCTCGATGCCGTCGCGCATCACAAGGCCCATGGTGCCGGCATAGTAGTAGGGCCAGATGGATTCCGAGCCACAATCGGCCTCGGCCTTCAGGAATGCGGCGGCGGTTTCCGCCATCGCTTCGTCCCAGGTGATGCGCTTGAATTCGCCGGAACCCTTGGGGCCACTGCGCTTCAGCGGATAAAGCAGGCGGTCGGGATGGTGAATGCGTTCGGCATAGCGGCCGACTTTTTCGCAGATCACGCCGAGGGTGTAGGAATTGTCCTTGGCGCCTCGCACCCGGCCGATGGTGCGTTCATCCAGCAGTTCCACCTCAAGGGCGCAGGCCGAAGGACAATCATGCGGACATACCGATATGCCGGTCTTGATGTTGGGGCGAATGTTCATGGACGGAGGGTATATCCGAAACTATACTTGCCGTCATGGCTCAAGTTATGTCCCCGCAAAATCCGGCGATCAAGCTGATCCGCTCGCTTGCCGAGAAGAAATTCAGGCAGGAAACCGGGCTGTTTGTGGCGGAAGGCTGGGAGATGCTGGAGCGGGCCCGGAAGATGGGATGGACGCCGGAACACCTGGTTTCAACTGAGCCGGTTGCGGCCTGGGGCCAGACGCGGCCCATTCTGGTGACGGAAAAGGTCATGGAAGGGCTCAGCGGGCAGAACAACCCGCACAATGTCGTCGCCACCTTCGGGCAGCGCTATGTGGGCGATGTCACGGCAAACGGCGTGTGGATTGCCCTGGAAGACATGCGCGATCCGGGCAACCTGGGCACGATCATCCGCACTGCCGATGCGGTGGCCGCTTCAGGGGTCATCCTGGTCGGCCAATCCTGCGATCCCTATTCGGGAGACTGCGTGCGGGCCACCACAGGCTCCATCTTTGGTGTGCCGGTGGTGCGGATGGAGACCGAGGCCTTCATCGGACTGTGCAAATCCTGGCCCGGCGACGTGGTTGGCACCCATCTCAAGACGACTGAAGATTACCGGCGGGCCTACAAGTCCCCCACCCTGCTCGTCATGGGCAGCGAGCGCCGCGGTCTGTCTGACGAGCTTGCGGCAGCCTGCAGAACACTGGTGCGCATTCCCATGCCGGGGGGTGCGGAATCGCTCAACGTGGCCACGGCCGCGGCGCTGATGCTGTACGAGGCCGTTAAGCCCTGAGTAACGGGGCAGCGATAATCTTCGCCGATGACCGGTTTTGCCTATATCAGTTTTGTCTTCGCGCTCTCGGTGATTGGCGCGCTGCTGGGTGGCCTTGGCCATTTCTGGCGGGCCCATGCGACGATGTTCGCGGAGGACCTGGGCCTGGGCGAACCGCTGGATACGCTGACCCGAGACAACTACCAGTTTGAAAAACATGTGGTGGGGGCGGAATGGGACGATGCCGGGTTCTGGGCGCCGGACAGCGTGCGCAACTTCATCTATTACGTGGCCAGCGGCTTTGCCGGGCCGCTACTCCTCGGCATCGGCTTCTGGGGCCAGCGCAGCGAAATCGTCGGCGCGATCTGCAGCAGCCTGCCTTCGGTGGTTTGCCCCTGATTACGGGCAGTCGCTATCCCTGACATAGCGGGCCTTGACCCAGCCTTGGGTCACCACTTCCGCATTGTAATGACTGACCCGGCACCAGCGCTGCGGCCAAGGCCTGCTGAGGGGCGTACATGGCTCATCGAGATGGATGATGCCGTGCTGGCCCGGCACCAGTTGATCGACAATACGCGATGAAGCCGAGGGCCGGCTGCGCATGTTCAGCGCATCGTCATCGGCCACATTGGTGACGATCAGGCAGCCGGGGCCTGAGGTGGCATAGGCGGCGGGTGTGAGAGAAACGGCGATAAACCGAACGGCCAAAAGCTTGCGCATGAAGAATTCTCCTGATTTTTCCACTATCGCTGCACGCACCTGAACCCACCATGAACCCAGCGGTGGTGAATCCCGCTCACCTCAGGCACAAGAAACTCGCTTGCGTGGCGCTTGAGAACATGAGCACTCACGGTTTAGACTGTTTTGTTACTCGGAGGAATCGAATGAAGTCCCATGCGCGGGTGGTTGTGGTCGGTGGCGGCGTAATGGGCGTTGGCCTGCTTTATCACCTGGCGCTGGAGGGCTGGAGCGACATTGCGCTCATCGAAAAGGGCGAGCTGACCTCCGGTTCGACCTGGCACGCGGCGGGCCAGTGCCCGCAGTTCAACGGCTCGCTCAACATGTCCAAGGTGCATCTCTACGGCACCCAGCTTTATCCGCAGCTCGAGAAGCTCACCGGGCAGGCGGTGTCCTGGCATGGCTGCGGGGGCTTGCGGCTCGCCAGCACGGATGAAGAAGTAAACTGGTTCAAATATGTCTACGGCGTGTCGCGCCTTGCGGGTTACGAGTGCGAGATCATCGGCCCCGGCGAGATCAAGCAGTACCACCCGTTCCTTGAAACCTTTGGGGTGAAAGCGGCTTTCCGCACGGTGACCGATGGCCATGTGGCGCCAGCCGACATCACCAATGCCATGGCGGCGGGGGCGCGCCAGCTTGGGGCTGAAATCTACCGGCGCACGCGGGTGATGGACATCAAGCTGCTGCCGTCGGGCGAATGGAACGTGATCACTGACAAGGGCAATATCACCTGCCAGCACGTGGTGAACTCCGCCGGTTCCTATTGCGACGTGGTGGGCTCCTGGACCGGGCACAATGTGCCCATCGCCAACATGCTGCACCACTACATGATCACCGAACCCCTGAAGGAACTGATCGATCTGGCGCCGGAACTGCCGGTGGTGCGTGACCCCTACTCCCACGCTTACCTGCGTGAGGAAACCAATGGCGTTCTGGTGGGACCCTATGAAACCGCAACGGCGCATCTCTGCTGGGATGGGCAGCCGCCAGCCTGGGATTTCGAGAGCGAGCTGGTGGCGCCTGAGCTTGACCGCCTCACGCCGTGGCTGGAACGCGCCACGGAACGCATGCCGATTTTCGGCAATGCGGGGCTCAAGTCCATCATCTCCGGGGCCATCACCCACACGCCGGATGGCACCTATCTTTCGGGCCCTGCTCCCGGCCCCAAGAATTACTGGATGCATTGCGGGGCTTCCATCGGTATCTGCCAGGGCGGCGGGGCGGGCAAGTACCTGGCGCAGTGGATGGTGCATGGCCAGGCCGAGATCAACATGCGGGAATTCGATCCGCGGCGCTTCGGCAACTGGGCAAGCAAGGATTACACGGCGGAAGTTTCGGTCGCCGATTACCATCACATGTATTACTGCTACAAGCCGAGCGAGCAGCATGAGGTTGGCCGGGGACTGCGGAGATCTTCGCTCTATGAGAAGCTGAAAGCAGAGGGTGCGCAATTTGCGCAGATCTTCGGCTGGGAGCGGCCGCGCTGGTATGACACCACAGGCAAGGGCGAGGCCTATTCCTTCAAGCGCTCGAACTGGTTCGATGCGGTGCGCGATGAAGCCCTGGCGGTGCGCGAGAAGGTGGGGCTGATGGACCTCTCAACCTTCTCCAAGTTCGAGGTGACGGGGCCCGATGCGTATGGGTTCCTCGAGCGGATCTGCGCCAACAAAATTCCTGCGAAGGACGGGGGCATCATTCTCGGCCATCTGCTGAACGAGAACGGCTTCATCGAATCGGAAATCACCGTCACGCGCCTGGGGCCGGAGCATTTCTACGTGCTTTCTGCCGCCGTTGCCCAATTGCATGACAAAGACCAGTTGGAGTGGCGCAGGCTTGCCACGGAGAAAGTCACGATTACCGACGTCACCGATGATTTCGGCGTGCTGGTTCTGGCAGGGCCGCTGGCGCGCGAAGTTCTCAGCAAATGCACCGCCACAGATCTTTCCAACACGAGCTTCCGCTGGCTTACGGGCAAGGAAGCCGAAGTTGCGGGGGTCAAGAAGGTCAGGCTGCTGCGGGTGAATTATGTGGGCGAGCTGGGCTGGGAACTGCATGTTCCGATGGCCGACATGCCTAAAGTTTTCGATGCCCTGACAAAGGCCGGGAAGCCATACGGACTGAAATTATTCGGCACCTACGCCATGAATTCACTGCGCATGGAGAAGTCCTACCGGGGCTGGGGCTCGGAACTCACCACGGAAATCGACATGTTTGAAGCCTCGATGGAGCGCTTCATCCGCCTGGAGAAGCCGGAATTCACTGGCAAGGCCGCCACCCTTTCCATGCACCAGCGCGGGGCACGCATGAAACTGGTGCCCCTGGAAGTTGCCAATACTGACTCCGATTGCGTGGGAAATGAACCGGTATACAGCGGCGACAGGATCGTGGGCCTCACCACGTCGGGCGGGTACGGCCATGCCGTCAGGAAGTCACTGGCATTTGCCTATGTGGACCCCAAGATGACAGGCGTTGGCACCGGCTTTGACGTTCTCATGTTTGGTGAGAAACGAAAGGCAAGCATCATCGGCGAATCGCCCTGGGATCCGGCAAATGCCCGGCTTAAATCCTAGAGGGATGTGAGGTTCTTGCTCGGCGGCAGGTCTTCCCAGGAATTGCCCGCGGCGATAATGCAGGTTTTTCCCTCGGGCGTGGTGACCAGAATGGTCCATGTCCCCGCCTTGGAGGCGAAGACTTCAACCAGATTGACCTGGCCGGCGATAGCAAGCGCCTTGCCTGATTCCTGGTATTTGTCATTCAGCGCCTTGACGAAATCAGCACGCTTGCCGCACATGCCAAGGGCTTGCGCCGGGCTGGTCGCGCACAGGGCGAGGAATGATACGCATGCACATACAAAACTGAACTTAATCATAGTTCCTCCAGTCTGGCCGTCCGAGACGCCACCGGAGGAAACTCAGCCCCCTGAGGTTAGGCGGGTCCCGGAGCGGCTATGCCGATTTGATCGTTCATAAACAGCTCCAACTACACGTACCGAATCATCATGCGCCCAAGTCGTAAACAAATTGCGAAGAGCCCGGCAATGAGATAGCTAGCGGCCATGCCTGCCTCCCCTGCCACCCACCCAAATACGCTGTTCGGCATTGCCCTGATGATCGCGGCGATGATCGTGCTGCCGTTTCTCGATGTGGTGGCCAAGTTCCTCGGCGAGCAGAATGTGCCCATCATGGAAATCGTCTGGGCCAGGCTCTTCTTCGGCATGGTGATGACCGCGCCCCTGGTGTGGAAAATGGACGGGGCGCGCAGCCTCATCCCGCAGCGCCCGGTAGTTCACACAATCCGCGCCATATTCCTCGTGGCGGCAACGGCGCTGTTCTTCTGGGCGCTGAAATTCCAGGGGATCGCCGAAACGCTGGCGATATTCTTTGTCCAGCCGCTGGTCATCACCATGCTGTCGCCGCTGGTGCTGGGAGAAAAAGTGGGCATGCGTCGCTGGCTGGCGGTGGCTGTCGGGTTCATGGGCACGCTGATCATCATACGCCCGGGCTTTCAGGGCCTGAATCCGGGGGTCTTCATGGCGCTGGGGGCCGGCACCTCGCTTGCCCTTTACATGCTGCTCACGAGGCGCATCGCCGGAAGTGCCAGCGCCATGACCACGACCTTTCTCACCAGCCTTGCGGGCGCGGTGCTCACCTCGATTGCGGTGGTGTTTGTCTGGCAGGCCCCTACGCCGCAGCAATGGGGGCTGTTCGTTCTGCTCGCCTTCATCGCCACGGCCGGGCATTACCTCATCGTGCGGGCCTATGACTATGCGGAAGCCTCGCTGCTGGCGCCGCTTGGCTATACGGAAATGATCATGGCGGTGATCGTGGGCTGGTATTTTTTCGGCGACTTTCCCGATGCCTGGACCTTTGTTGGCGTGGGCATCCTGATTGCCTGCGCGATCTATATTTCCTACCGCGAACGGAAGCTCAATGTCCCCCCGCTGGAAACGCCGCCCACGATGATCAGCTAGGTGTAACTAGATCAGTGTACGGCGGCGGGTTTCGCGTCCATCCGCAGCTTCAGGAGGTACCAGACGATGGCGACGCCGAGCGCCTTGCTCAGCACTTCGGTGGTGAAGGCCGCAGGCGTCAGGTAGCCGGCGAGATACTGGAAGGCTAACGTATCCAGCGGCACGGCCACCAGGCTGGAAATCAGGATGCGCGATTGCAGCGGGCGCCTGGTGAATGAATAGATGGCCCAGTCGGCCATTTCCGAGAGCACAAAAGCGGTGACGCTGGCGATTGCAATGGCGGGGTCCACCATGACATAGGTGGCGATGCCGGCAAACAATGTCGCCAATAGAACCTTGTGGCCGACTTCGCGCTGTGCATAGTCGCGCAGGACAAAGACGAAGCCCACTACAACATTAGCCAGATAGAGGTCGCCCAGGACCGTGCTCCAGGGTGCCACGGCGGTGAACAGCCAGTTCACCAGCACGATAGCAGCAATGTAGAGGGCGACCCACATGGCTTCAGCCGACGATCTCAGCGGCCTTGAAGCAAAGCTTGATTTCCTTCTTGGCGTTCTCGGCGCTGTCGGAGCCATGCACCGAGTTGGCTTCGATGGACTCGGCGAAATCCTTGCGGATGGTTCCGGCATCGGCATTGGCCGGATTGGTAGCCCCCATGATTTCGCGGTATCTGGCGACCGCGTTGTCGCCTTCCAGCACCTGCATGACGATGGGTCCGGAGGTCATGAACTTCACAAGGTCCTTGTAGAACGGGCGCTTGGCATGAACGGCGTAGAATTTTTTGGCGTCGGCCTGTTTCCACTTGGTGCGGCGCTGGGCAATGATGCGCAGGCCCGCCGCCTCGATCTTGGCGTTGATGGCGCCCGTCAGATTGCGCCGTGTTGCGTCCGGCTTGATGATGGAAAAGGTACGTTCGATGGCCATGATTTTCCCTGTGTTTAGAAATGAATTGGGCCGCCTTTTAGGGGCGGCCCAAGTAACTTGCAAGGGAAAGGGTTAATCCTCGAGTTCACCGAATACGGAGGTGGCGCGGCTCACCGACACCCGGCGGTTTTCCTGCTCCGCCTCGGCGGTGGGGATCTTCAGGTAACGCTCGCCATAACCCACGGTTTCAAGGTTTTCAGGAGAGATGACGTAATAGGTCGTGAGCGCCTTCTTGATGGCCGCGGCGCGTTCGCGCGACAGCGCCAAGTTGGCGGCGTCTGAGCCTACCGCATCGGTATGGCCCTCGATCAGGAACCTTTCGCGCGGATGCTTGCTGAGGACGCGTTCCATGATTTCGCCGATACGGTCAAGGTTGCCCACCTCCTCCGGGCGCACGAAGGCTTCATTGAAGCCAAAGCGCACGGTATCAATCTCGATGCGCGGCAAAGCCTCGCGGAGATCAGGTGAGGCTTCCACTTCCTCTACCGTGTAGCGGCGGTCGAATTCCCGGCGAGGTGCTGCAACGAGCACCTCCTCCAGTTCCTCGTCGTCAACTTCAGCGGCATAGACGTCGTCGCGCTGATCCGGATCATAGTCTTCGCCCAGTTCGATATCATACTCGTTGTCCTCATAGCGGGAGGCAAGCTCAGCCTGGCGCTGGCGGCGCTCGCGCAGCAGGCGCCTCTGGAGAAGCGCTTCGTCACGCTGCCTGACTTCCCGCCAATAGGCGCGCTGATCGGCACTGTAACGATCGTCCCGGTCATACTGACGATACACTTCCAGACGGCGGCGGAGTTCGTAATCCTGCAGCTCTTCAGACGGCCTGCGGTCGTTCAGCACGATCTCGAGGTTGAAGGCATAATCCTTCCTGTCGAACTTTGATGGCTTGGGCGCTTCCTCATTGCCGGCTGACGGCTTGGCTGGCTTGGGCGGCTCTGCCATGGCCACACGGCTACGCAAGATCTCGCGCTCGGTCCGCAGCTTCTTGCGGAGCGCCTGCTCGGTCCTGCGTGACAGTTCGTTGCCGGCCATCAGTTCGCGAATGCCGTCAAGGCGCTTGCGCAAATCTTCATCGGAAAGCTTGTCGGCGGGCGTTTTATCCTCAAGATAGGCTTGAGCCTTGGCTTCCGCCTCGGGAACCGCGGCGTTGCCGTCAAGCTGCTGGGATTGCTTTGCATCAGCCGGTGGCGCGGCGGCTGGCGGCGGTGCTTCGGCTACGGGCGGCTGCCCGACAACCGGAGCCTGCTCCACAACAGCGGGCTGTTCGGCGGCTGGTGGCTGGGCAGCGGTTTCGGGCTGCTCCGGCACCGGCTGGGTGGCCGACTGGCGCGCCATCAATTCTTCGCGGGCCGCTTTTGCCATTCCGGCCAATTGCGCCTTGGTTTCTTTTGGAAGCTGCTTGGCCCTGGAGAACTGGCGAGCCGTTTTGAACCGGTGATCGAGTTCCTCGGCGCTCAGTTCACTCAACGGCCGTTGATCGTTCATGAGCGTGGCCACATCGGGCGGAAGCTGCACGGCAACCGGGCCTGCGTCTTCGGCAGGCTGGGCTGCCGGGGTTTCAACCGCGGGCTGCTGGGCAACCTCAGGTGCTGCTGGCTGTTCGGCTGCCGGCGCTTCAGGCTGGGCCGCCTGCTGTTCGCGGGCGGCGATTTCGCCCCGCGCTGCCTGGGCCATGGCCTGCAACTGGTCACGCGTTTCGGCCGGAAGAGCTTTCATCTTTGAGAACGTGCGGGCCTGCTTGGCGCGCGCACCGAGTTCATCTACCGAAAGCTCGGAAAGCGGCCGGGGGTCATTGAGCAGGACCAGAACTTCTTCCGGAACTTGCGGCGCCGCTTCTTCTACGGCAGGCTGTTCCTGGACCGGAACTTCCTCCTGCGCGAACGCAGGCGCCGAATACAGAGCCAAAGCCATCAGGCTGGCAGTCAGGGGTAGCAACTTCATGTAGATCCTCCGAGGATGCGACGTAACCAAAATGTACGCCGAAATGTTGATTCTGCCCCGCAACTAGGGGACCTATGCGGCAGAACTATGGGATTGGTTCGCACTTCTGCCACAAATATAAACGTCCTTTAATGACAATGGTTCCACCCGAAACCTGAATTACAGCCGGCCGGCCTCGATAATGCGCTTCAGAAAGGCCCGGGTGCGCTCTTCCCGGGGCTTGCCGAAAAGCTGGTCCGGCGGGCCCTCCTCGTGCACCACGCCTTCATAGAGAAAACACACCTTGGAGGCCACCTCGCGGGCAAAGCCCATTTCATGGGTCGCCAGCAGCATGGTCATGCCCTGCTGGGCCAGGTCGCGCACAATGTTCAGGACTTCCGACACGAGTTCCGGGTCAAGGGCGGAGGTTATCTCATCGAGCAGCATGAGCTTGGGTTCCATGGCCAGGGCCCGGACAATGGCCACGCGCTGCTGCTGGCCGCCGGAAAGCCGGTCAGGGAATTCCTGGGCCTTGCTCTCCAGGCCAATGCGCTTCAGGAGAACCATGGCGCGATCATCGGCGGCGTCCTTCGCCATCTTCAGGACCTTGGTTGGGGCCAGCGTCACGTTCTCAAGCACGCTCATGTGGGGAAACAGGTTGAAGGCCTGAAACACAATGCCGACCTGCTGGCGCAGCTTGTTCACGTCCACTCCCGGCCCCGACACGCGGTCGTCCTCAAGGCGGATTTCGCCGCCCTGGATTTTTTCCAGCCCGTTGATGCAGCGCAGCAGCGTGGATTTTCCGCAGCCCGAAGGGCCGATGAGGCAGACAACCTGATGCTCGTTCACTTCCAGGTTTATGCCGCGCAGCACGCGCACCGGGCCAAATTCCTTTTCAACGTTCTTCATTTCCAGAAACGCCATTTCAGCCCCCTGCCCGGGTGCGGGCATTGTCGCGCTCAATGAGCCTGTCGACGAAGCGGGCCTGCGGAATGGTAATCAGCACAAAGAGGATTGCCACGATGGTCACGGCGGAAAGATTGAAGGCGTTGGAGGCAATGATGCGCGACTGGTTGAAGGCATCGATGACGCCCACCACCTGCACCAAGGCGGTGTCCTTCTGCAGTCCGATGAAATCATTGAGCAGCGGCGCCATGATGCGGCGCACGGCTTGCGGGATGACGACATAGCGCATGGTCTGCATGTAGGAGAGGCCAAGGGAGCGCGCGGCGGAAACCTGGCTCCAGTGAATGCTTTCAATGCCGGAGCGGTAGACTTCAGCCACGTAGGCGCCATAGGTGAGCGTGAGGGCGAGGATGCACCACCAGATCACCGGGATGCGCGTGGCGGTCTTGAGTTCGGCCGGAGTCATGGCGGAGAGGTCGATGAACAATCCCATGACCTTTGGCACGATGAGTTCCGGGAGGCCGGAAATGGGAATGCCGAAGCCGATGAGATACAGGGTGACGACAGCGGGAAGGCCGCGGAAGACATCGCAATAGATGATGGCAAGGGCGCGAATGGGCTTGCCCGCCGGGCCCGGCAGCATGCGTGCCAGGGCCACGACCAGGCCCCATACCAGCACCAGAATCTCTGCAACAACAAAGATGAACAGGTTGTTGAGCAGAAATGACTTGGTGACCAGCCACCACTTCTCACTCATCAGGGGGAGGAAGAAAAACGTCCGTCCCACCGCCGCATCATTGGTGAGGACGAAACAGATGAAGGCCAGAACCACGAGACCGAAACTGCCCCAGCCGAAGGTGAGCCAGGCGGCGTCGCGGGCCTCCGAGGTAGCAATGCGCATCTCAACGAGATCGCTCCGGGCGTGAGCGGCAGTTGCGACCGTCGATTTTTTCAGGGCCCTGAGGGCCGGGATGAACGCTAGGCAGGCCAGAAGCACGGCGATGCCAAACAGCAGTTCCCAAGCCAGCCCATAATAATCAAGCCCGCGCAGGGCAATCCGCACAATGGCGGTGGCGCCAAATGTTGCCACCACGCAGAGGCCGGCAAACCACATGGCAAGGAGGCTGATCCGCGTGGCGTTGTTGGGAATTCTGTCAGCGGGTTGCGGCACGTTCACCGTCTGGCCTGGATGCAAGAAGAAACCCCCGCGGAATGCGCGGGGGTTCGAGCCTAAGCATTATTCGAAATAAGGAATCGTGGCGGGGTCCTTGCCCCAGACAGTTGCCAGGTATTTCTCACCGAGCTTCTTCATCGTGCCATCATCAATCATCGACTGGATGATCTTGTCGATGGTGGCGCCGTTGGCATAGCCTTTTTCATAAATTGCACCATAGGCTTCGCCGGTCTTGTACTGGCCCACGACAACGGATTTTCCCGCGGTGCTCTTTTCCTCTGCCAGGGTAATGGAGGTATCGGTCATTGCCGCGTCAATCTGCCCGGCCCGGAGGGCGGTGAACATGTCGCCCTGGTCAGGATACATCTGCACATTCGTCAGGCCGAGCTTTTCGGTCGCGAAAGCCGCACCGGTGGTTGCCTGCTGCAGGCCCACCTTTGCGGTCTTGATGCTGGTGGCGTCAACCGGTGCATCGGCACGGGTGAGAACCCCGATATCCGAATAGAAATAAGGGATGGAGAAATCGACCACCTTCTTGCGGTCTTCGGTGATGGAAACTTCCGAAAGCGTGAGGTCATAACCTGAAGTCTGGCCGGCAACCAGCGGATCCCAGCCCACGTTGACCACTTCGAGCTTGTCATAACCGGCGCGCCAGGCAATTTCGGCGGCCATGCAGTATTCCATGCCGTCCTTGATGGCTTCCGGCGTGTCGCCATTCCACCAGATGGGGGCCGGCAGGGACACCTGGACCGTCAGCTGGCCAGCCTTGGCGGGGGCGGCAATGGGAATGGAGCCTTTAGCCCCAGACAATTCGCAATTGCCGATCATGTCGGCGGACATGGTCGAGGTGGAAAAGGCGAGCAAAGCGGCAAGTGCTAGGAAACTGCGTTTGGTATGGATCATCATGTTCTCCCGGTTTTATAGTCTTGATACGGAGCATACACCGAAAAGGGGGAGTGGCTACAGGGGCTTTGTGCGACATATTTTTACCGTGTTTTGGGCCCCTGTTATTGTGCCATGAGCAGGAAGATTCTATGGGCGGCAGTTGGTTTTGGGATGACCGGTTTTGCATTGTCCATGCAAGCGGTCGCTGAAAATGGGAGCCATGCCCCTTTGGAAAAACGAGGAATGATACCGGGTACCCTGGTGCATCTCAGGAGCGTGAAACTCCGGGAAGCGCCCCCGATTCCGGCCTATATCGTAAACAACGATAATGTGCAGCAGGCAGACGACGAGACTGCGAAGTTCATCTTCGGGCTGTCGCGCAACTGCATCCAGGATTTCTGGGGCGAGTAGTCACCCGGTCCAGCCCAGTCCACCAGCGACACAGTTCATGGTCATCAGCAGCGGCATGTTCAAACGGTCGTCGCCCTTTTTCTCGCGCGCCTCGCGCAAGAGCTGCACCTGCCAGAGATTGGCCCGGTCAACGATGGGGCGCACCCTCTCAAACCGCCGCAAGAGGCCATGGAAGCGCTCGCAAAGAACTTTTTCGCCGGTGAGTTCAAGAATGGCGCGGCTGGTGCGGCGGTGCTCGTGGCTGATGACGGCGAAGATGCGCTCGGCGTCGACGCGGTCGGGCACCAGTTCGGCATATCTCTCGGCGACGCGCATGTCGGCGAGGAACAGGGATTTTTCCACTTCATCGACAGCCAGGCGGAAACCGCGCGACTTTCTGAACATGTCGCGGAGAAGCGCCAGCCCTTGCGGACCACGGGCCGCGAGGAAGTCGTCGAGCGCATAGCCCAGGCCATACCAGCCGGTGAGCAGGTGGCGGTTCTGGCTCCAGGCAAAGACCCAGGGAATGGCGCGCAGATCCTCAATCCCCTTGGCGCCGAAACGGCGCGCCGGGCGTGAGCCGATTTTCAGGAGGGCCAGTTCCTCGACCGGGCTTGCGGCATGAAAATAGCCGAGCAAGGCCTTGTCCTCCGCCAGCTTGCGATAGGCCCTGAACGACAGGCTGGCAATTTCCTCAACCGCCTTCTGGTGCTCCGGATTGATGCGCAGTTCCGGTTCTTCACCGGATTTCAAGGTGTGTACCAGAACGCTTGAGGTCAACACTTCCAGGTTGTTCTGCGCGGTGCCGCGGTTGGCGAATTTGGAGGAAACGACTTCGCCCTGCTCGGTGACCCGCATATGGCCATTGATGGTGCCCGCGGGCTGGGCGGCAATGGCCCTGCCGGTCGGCGCCCCGCCACGGCTCACGGAGCCGCCACGGCCATGGAAGAAGCTGATGTTAACAGCGGCCTCCTTGCCCACACGGATGAGCCGCCGCTGGGCCTCAAACAGTTCAAAACTGGCGCAGAAGAAGCCGCCGTCCTTGTTGCTGTCCGAATAACCCAACATGATTTCCTGCCGGCCGCCGTTATCGCCGACGGACCTTTTCACCACGGCGGTAGCCAGGAGTTCGGTCATGATTTCAGGGCCGGCCCGCAGGTCGTCGATGGTTTCAAAGAGCGGCACGATGCGCAGCCTGCAGCTTTCGCTGCTGGTATCGTCGCGGAACAGGCCGCAGTATTTGGCGAGCAGATAAAGCCCCAGCACATCGGCGGCGGAGCGTGTCATCGAAAGAATGAAGGTGCCGATGGATTGCGGATCGGGGCCATCCAGGGTTTCGCGGATGAGATAGAGCAGATCGAGGAGTTCGCGGGTTTCCTCGGAAACACCGAAGAAATTGGGCAGGAAGCCCAGCGGTTTGTTGAGTTCATCAATGATCCATGCGGTCCATTCCGGACTGCCTTCCTTGGGAACGGCCATCTTCGCCAGCGGATTCATCTTGTGCCAGATTTCCTGCAGCACGCGGTTGGTGACCGTGGTGTTCTGGCGGATGTCGAGGCTCACGGTGCGAAAGCCGAATATTTCCGCTTCCCAGCGCACGGGGCGCACGAGGGTTGCGGCAATGCTCACGGCCTTCACTTCAACGAGCGACTGCTCCGCCGCAGCTAGCTCGGCGATGAACTCGGCCACATTGCGAAACGGCGCTGCGCCCGGCACTTCCTTCAGGCGCGCCCTCAGGGCACTGAAGTGCTGGCGGAAGGGTTCCTGGGGATTGCGCTGCTTTATGCTTTCGCCCTGCCCGCTGGCGTCCAGCTGAAGCGCCAGCCGGGCTTGGAATTCAGCGGAAAACTTCACTTCGTTTTCGCTCAATGAAATGAGCTGGATCAACTCCGTCAGGCGTTTCTCCAGCCGCTCTACCGCGGCCTTGCGGTTTTCCATCAGGGCATTGCGCGTGGTGGCAACCGTCACAAAGGGATTGCCGTCCCGGTCGCCGCCTATCCAGGAGGAAAATTTCAACGGCGGCCGCACCCGGCTCCGCAATTCCGGATAGTGGCGCTGCAGGGCAGACTCCATGAGATCGCAAAGCGAGGCGGTGCGGTCGAACAGGGCTTCGCGGAAAAAATGCAGGCCCCAGGAAACTTCCGATTCAACGGTTGGCTTTTCGATGCGGATCTCCCCGGTCATCCAGAGCAAATCAATTTCATTGCGCAGGAGGTCAAGCAGGGCCTTGCGCTCGCGCGGCGTCCAGCGCGGGCTCTCGAGCTCATAGAGCTTCAGATAAATCCGGCGATGAATCTCCAGTACGGTCACGCGCTTGGCTTCGGTGGGGTGCGCCGTGATGGTGGGCTGAACGTCAATCGTGTCGAGCGCCTTCTGGACATTTTCCGGGGCCACGCCGAAGGCGGCGATCTGGGAAATGGCATGGGACAGGGAACCCGTCACCACATCGGGGCCACCCTGCTTTTCATACTGTCGGCGGTTGCGGATGGCGGCGTTTTCCTCGGCGATGTTGAGAAGCTGCAGCCAGATGCCGATGGCCTGCAGGGCGTGCTCGATGAGATGGGGCGGGATGCCGGCGGCCTCTTCCGGCTCATCAATGACGCTTAGAACGGAAGGTTCGCGCAGGCGGATGACCTGGCGCAGGAGGTCGCGGAGCATGATGGTGATTTCATCAATATAGGCAGCCTCTTCGGCAGCTACCTGAACCATCTTGTTCATCCAGCAGGTTCCTTTTGAGTGGCGCACCTCACGCCGTGCGGCAATTTGTGCAGCGCAACATTGGTCCTGTCAATGTGATTATGTGGGTTCCCCAGCCCGCGTTCTAACGCTAGAAGTCCGCACCATGCTGCAAATCAACAATCTCACCTTTAGAATCGGCGGAAGGCTGCTGCTTGATGGGGCTTCGGCCTCCCTGCCGGATGGCCACAAGGTGGGCCTTGTCGGGCGCAACGGCACAGGCAAATCAACGCTTCTGAAGCTCATTCTCGGCGATCTGATAACCGAATCCGGTTCGGCCAGCGTGCCGAAAAATGCCCGCATCGGCACGGTGGCGCAGGAAGCACCAGGCGGTCCGGAAAGCCTGCTCGACACGGTCATGGCCGGGGACAAGGAACGCGAAGCCCTGCTTGCCGAAGCGGAAACGGCAACCGAGCCACACCGCATTGCGGAAATCCAGATCCGGCTGGCGGATATCGAGGCCCATTCGGCCCCGGCCCGGGCGGCCATCATCCTGGCGGGCCTCGGCTTCAGCGAAGAGGCGCAGAATGGCCCCTGCTCGGCCCTCTCCGGCGGCTGGCGCATGCGCGTTGCCCTGGCGGCGGCCTTGTTTGGCGCACCTGATGTGCTGCTGCTCGACGAGCCCACCAACTATCTCGACCTTGAAGGCACGATCTGGCTCAAGAGCTACATCCGCGATTATCCGCACACCATTCTGCTGGTGAGCCACGACCGCGACCTTCTGAACGAGGCGGTCGATTCAATCCTGCATCTCGACCAAGGCAAGCTCACCATCTATGTGGGCAACTACGACAACTTCGAGCGCCAGCGCCGCGAGAAGCAGGCGCTGACGCTGAAAATGAAAAAGAAGCAGGAAGAGCAGCGCGACCACATGCAGGCCTTCGTCGACCGCTTCCGCTACAAGGCTTCGAAGGCACGGCAGGCGCAGAGCCGCCTGAAGGCGCTCGCAAAACTTGAACCCATCGCCGACATGGTTGAAAACCGCGTGGCCCCCTTCCTGTTTCCAAATCCGGAGAAGGCGCTGGCGCCGCCGCTGGTGCGCTGGGACAAGGCTGCGGTTGGCTATGGCGACGGTCCGCCGGTTCTCAAGAACATCACCTTGCGGCTTGATCCGGATGACCGGATTGCGCTGCTTGGTTCCAACGGCAACGGCAAATCGACCTTCGCCAAGCTGCTCTGCGGCAAGCTCAAGGTGTCGGCCGGCGAAATGCGCCATCCGCCGCGCATCACCATGGGCTACTTCGCCCAGCACCAGCTGGATGAATTGTCGGAAGACCTTTCGCCTTACGAGTATATTTCCACCCTGCTGCCCGATGCCACCGTGGCGCAGCGCCGGGCCAGGCTCGGCGCGGTGGGTTTTGGCGCGGCCCTTGCCGATTCCAAATGTTCGGTGCTGTCGGGCGGCGAGAAGGCGCGCCTGCTGTTCATGCTGGCCACCTTCCATGGCCCCCATGTTCTCATTCTCGACGAGCCCACCAACCATCTTGACGTTGACAGCCGCGAGGCGCTGATCATGGCGATCAATGACTACGAGGGCGCCGTCATCCTCATCAGCCATGACCGCCACATCATCGAGACCTGCGCGGACCAGTTGTGGCTGGTCCGGGACGGCACGGTGAAGCCTTTCGATGGCGACATGGATGAATACACCGATATCGTGCTGGGCCGTGCCACTGCCGTGAAGAAAGTGGAAAAGGCGGCAGCACCCGCCGCAAAGCCGCTGAAAAAACTGATGACGCCGGTCATCAAGAAGAAGATCCAGGAACTTGATCAGAAAATGCTGAAAATCAAGGACAAGATCATCCTGCTGGAACAGGCGCTGGCGGACCACACGATTTATACACAGGAGCCCAAGAAGGCCGCCGATTTTGCGCGACTCAAGAGCAAATTCGAGTCAGAACTGGAACGCGAGGAAACGCACTGGCTTGAACTGCACGAAAGTACGCTGAATGCTTAATCTTACGGAAACCTGGTATGGCTATCTGGCGCTTGGGATTTTCATAACCGCCTACATCCTGGTGATTCTCGAAGAAACCACGCAGCTTCGCAAGTCCAAGCCGGTTCTCCTTGCGGCGGGCCTCATCTGGGCATTGATCGGCATGGCCTATGCGGCCGCCGGCGCGGGGGACAAAGCGGAAGAAGCCGCGCAGCATGTGATCATGGAATATGGCGAACTCTTCCTCTTCCTGCTGGTTGCCATCACCTATGTGAACACCCTGGAAGAGCGGCGGGTGTTCGACGTCCTGAGAGTGAAGCTTACCGGGAAAAAGCTGTCTTACCGCAACCTGTTCTGGATGACCGGCACCCTGGCATTTTTCCTCTCTGGGGTGCTCGACAACCTGACGACGTCCCTGGTGATGGGCGCGGTGGTTCTGGCAATCGGCAGGGATTCGCCAAAATTCGTTGCCATCGGCTTCATCAACATTGTCGTGGCGGCAAACGCGGGTGGGGCATTCTCCCCCTTCGGCGACATCACGACCCTGATGGTCTGGCAGAAGGACAAGGTCACGTTCCTGGAATTCTTCGCACTCTTCGTGCCATCGCTGGTGAACTGGCTGGTGCCTGCCATCATCATGCATTTCGGAATTCCGCAGAAGACACCGGTGGCCCACACGGAAACTGTGCGCCCCAAGCCGGGCGCCATGGGCGTGATTGTGTTTTTTGCGTTGACGATAGCGACCGCCGTTTCTTTCCGGAACTTCCTGCATCTTCCGCCAGCCATGGGGATGATGCTGGGCCTGGGTTACCTGCAGGCATGGTCCTATTTCCTGCAGCGCAAGGGCTCGCGCCTGGGGAACGACGACATGGTCCTGAACTCCTTCAAGCAAATCGAGCGGGTAGAATGGGACACGCTGCTGTTCTTCTTTGGCATTCTATTTGCCGTGGGTGGGCTTGGCGTTATGGGCTACCTCGCCATGGCCAGCGAGTATTTCTATGTCGGGCTGGGGCCAACGGTCGCCAATATCGCCGTCGGTTTGATGTCGGCTGTTGTCGACAACATCCCGGTCATGTTTGCCGTACTCACCATGGATCCGGCCATGAGCCATGGCCAGTGGCTTCTCGTCACGCTCACGGCGGGCGTCGGCGGAAGCCTGCTGTCCATAGGCTCCGCGGCCGGTGTTGCCCTCATGGGGCAAGCTCCGGGGCAGTACACTTTCTTCAGCCATCTGAAATGGAGCTGGGCGATTGCGCTGGGATATGCCGCGAGCATCGCCACGCATCTTTTCATCAACGCATCGCTGTTCTGAAATGAACGACCAGTCATCCCTTTCGCGCTTTATCAACCATGAGGCCACGGCGGGTTTCGCCCTGGTGGCTGCCGCTGCCGCCGCGCTCGTTCTGACAAACATCGGCTTTGCGGAATCCTATGACTACTTCCTTGAGCTGCCGGTCTCGGTCCAAATCGGACCTATAGGTTTGGACAAGACCCTGGTCCACTGGGTCAATGACGGGCTCATGGCCATTTTCTTCTTTCTCGTGGGACTGGAAATCAAGCGTGAAGTTCTGGAAGGAAACCTCTCATCGCGCGAACAGATCATCCTGCCCGCCGTTGCAGCACTTGGCGGCATGCTGGCGCCTGCCTTGGTTTATGCTCTCATCAACTGGGGCAATGCTGAAACCCTGCAAGGCTGGGCCATTCCGGCGGCACCCGATATCGCTTTTGCGCTTGGGGCATTGGCCCTCGTCGGGTCCCGCGTGCCGCTGTCGTTGAAAGTCTTCCTGCTGACGCTTGCGACCCTGGACGACGTTGGCGCAATCATCATCATCGCAATTTTTTATGCCTCAGACGTGTCGCTTGTCGGCCTGGGCCTGGCAGGCGTTGCATTTGCCGGGCTGCTTGTTCTCAACCGTCTGCGGGTGGACCGAACCGCGCCTTATCTGTTTCTCGGCCTTGCCATGTGGGTCTTTGTCCTGGAGTCGGGGGTCCACGCCACTCTGTCGGGGGTTGCCCTGGCTCTCACCATTCCACTGCTGCGCAGCGATGGATCAAGCTTCATCCACGCCCTGGAAGAAGGCCTGCACCCATACGTCAAATTCCTCATCCTGCCGCTGTTTGCCTTCGCCAATGCAGGCATACCGCTGGCCGGCATGTCGATGGAGTCGCTCACGTCATCCCTGCCGCTTGGCATTGCCGCTGGCCTGGTGCTTGGCAAGCCTTTGGGCATTCTCCTTGCCGTGTTCGCATGTGTCTCGCTGGGCTTCGCAAAACTGCCTGAGGAGGCAACGTGGACGCACGTGGCGGGGGTTGGCTGCCTTGCCGGCATTGGATTCACCATGAGCCTGTTCATCGGGACTCTCGCCTTTGACACGGCCGCACAGATCGACGCGGTGAGGGTCGGCGTCATCGCGGGGTCAGTTATCGCTACCATCCT
>JAEUMI010000159.1 GCA_016792825.1 Hyphomicrobiales bacterium | reverse complement strand
GTTGGTGGGCGCAGTAGGACTCGAACCTACGACCCGCTGATTAAGAGTCAGCTGCTCTACCACCTGAGCTATGCGCCCGCCCTGTGAAGGACGTATGGCCCCGCGATGCAGGGCCAACTGCGGCGTCTATACGTCCCCTGCCCGCCCTTGTCCAGCGCCTTTCGCCCTCCGTTTCGAAGGCCCTTCCACATAGGTTTTGGGCGGCGGACTGAGCAGCACGCCCCTGGCGCGGTAGGGGCCATAGAGCGCGTCGAATTCGCCCGCTTTCCAGCGCGCCGTCATTTTGGCGGTTTGCGCCCTTCGGACTGCGGCGAGCTCATTGATACGCTCCATCCTTTCACTGAGGCTGTCCGGGTCCATGACCGGGGGCACCGCATCGAGCTCCCGCCGGCGCGGATCGCGGCGCAGCCATTTTTCCGTCACAGCCGGCGAAAAATGCGTGCGCTGGCAATAGAGATTGTCATGGGCCGCAAGGCAGGCTCTGGCCCGGCGGCAGCGCAGGCTGGGGCACACCGGCAGCGGCTTCTGGCGCGGCCGGTCGTGCCTGGTGAAGCCGGCCCAGGGAGCCGTCGAGAAATAGGGCCGCGGCGGCGCGGCCGGCGGATTGCTCCGCCTACGGATGTTTTTGGAATTGTCTGGATATTTCATGGCGGTGCCCTCGGCGGGTTGGAGGAAGAAGGTGGAGGGGATGTCCCCGCCCTGGCTTTCAAGCCTGCATATGCTGGAAGATGTTGGTTTTAGGATATTTAGGCTCAAAGCCCGGCCCCCGCGCACGCCCTTTTCGGAAAAGCGTTCGCGGAGATAGAGAGACGCAGCGGTTTTTGCCTCGGGGTCGTTCTTGCAGAGCCTCAGATCGCACGGTGTCCATAGTTTGCCGCTGAGGTTGTTTAGCCATCCAAGGCGCGGGGACCGTAGTGTCCCCGGGTCTTGCCCTAAGCTCCCGATGGAGCGGGACGCTATCTTTCCCCTCTCCCGCAGGCGCTGCCCATGGTTCCGGCAATTTCGCGGCCTTAGGTAGCAAGCGCAGGAAAGCGTAAGCAAGCTGCCAAGGGCCTCGAAATCGAGGACTAAATGGGATTTCGAAGTTTGATCGCGGCCTTAATCTGCGTCATTGCCATGACGATGGAAGCGACCTATCTCAGGGCCGATGCCAAATGCCCTCAAGTGGTCGTACTTGACAAGGCCCACCTCGTACCAATGGCAGAAGCGGGTAAATCGTCTGTTCTTAAAGCCGTCCACGTACTTAACCTCGCCCCAGACGAAAACTATGTTTACAACCGAATGCAGACCTTCAATATCGCCATGGTCAATCCCTCCTTGCGCTGCCTTTTGAACCTCTGCGCGTGGAAGGATAGAGCCGACTCTGTCATAGGGGTCTGCCATGGAAACAAGAGAGTCAGCGTCGGTAAGTTCGTCGCTGTTCGCGTCCATGAGAACTCTCGCCCATATTTTAGCGGTGACCTCCGTAGCGATGGCCTGACCAACGTTTTTGATAAAGACACTGGCTTCATAAGTGGGTTCGCCGACACACTTAATAATTCCCGCTGGGGTAACGCTCAAATAGTCCCGCAGTTGCCTTTGGGCGTTGTCTTGCTCTTGATTGATGGCGGTGAGTGTATTGGTATTGGCTGTAACGGCGGCATTCGTGGCGCGTCTGTTGAGCGCGATGGTGTAGAGCAAAGCCAAAGTACCAGCGAACGCAAGAGCCAGCTGCAACTTGCTGAGCCAGACAATATCTTGAGTGCCCTTGGCCATGCCCTGCTGCGCGGTAAGATCCTCTATTTCACGCTGGCTGGCTTCTTGCTGACTCCGTTTGTCAGCCTCGGACTGTTCTGGATTTTCGAGTATTCTGACAGGGACCGAAAACGGCGTGGGGTTGCTCTGCTCTGCACTGCCTTCCCCCTGGCTCTGGGGCTCCTGTTGTTCGGCCTGCTGGGATAGTGCCGGATTAGCAATTAGCCATCCGACAACTGCAATGAGCGACAGCCTATAGCCTCTAGACATTGTATCAGGAACACCGCGCTGAACGTACCTCTGGACAGCTTGTTTCGGATATTGGGTTCCGATTCAACCACCCCTATTTCGGCCAGCTTCTCGCTTACCTGTTTATAGGTCAAGCTACGCTTGGCCATTTCCACTTTAAGTAGCGTTTGGACCTTTTTTTCCCATTCCGGAAGCTCTTTCATGTCGTAACCTTTCTAGGGTTAAAGTATCATATTTGATGCTTTTACCCCTTGACAGTTACAATGTCTAGCATCATATTAGTTACATAAGTAACGGATATGATGCAATGCAACACTTTCTCCTCTCAGCCGCCTCCAGAACCCTCTCCCTCAAGGGCATCTATCAGATGGGGGAAGCCAAGGCTTATGAGACTTTCTGCCAGATGCGTTGGGATGATGGCCAAGCGATTTGCCCGCGCTGTGGCTCATTGGATGCCTACCATATCGCCAGCCGTCGCAAGTTCGAATGCAAGGGTTGCAAGCACCATTTCAGCGTTACCTCAGGCACCATTTTTGCCAGCCGCAAAATGTCCTTCACCGATCTGCTTGCCGCCATCTGCCTTATCGTGAACGGTGCCAAGGGCATTTCAATGATCCAGATGAGCCGTGACCTTGATTGCCAGTACAAGACCGCTTTCGTGCTGGCCCACAAAATCCGTGAAGCAATGGGTTCTGACCGCCCTGCAATGCCCTTGGAAGGCGATGTTGAGGTTGACGGCATGTACAACGGCGGCTACGTGCGCCCTGCCAATTTGAAGGAAAACCGGGTTGATCGCCGCCTTGCAGAGAACCAGACAGGCAAGCGCCGTGTGGTTGTCGCCTTCCGCCAGCGCAAGGGCCGCACCCTGCCTTTCGTGGTTCGCTCGGAGTCAGAAGGTGTTGAGCTGGCCATGCAGCATGTAAGTCGGATGGCCACCATGCATGCCGATGAAGCCACCCATTGGGACCGCCTGCATGACGGCTGGCAAGTTGGCCGCATCAATCACAGTGAAGCCTACGCCACGCTGGAAAGCTGCACCAACCAAGTTGAGAGTTACTTTAGCCGCTTGCGCCGGATGATCCGGGGCCAGCACCATCATGTTTCCGCCCGCTACCTTCATCAATACGCAAACCATGCCGCATGGTTAGAAGATCATCGCGGATTGCCAAATGGCGAACTTGCTGGACGGGTGGGGAGCCTTTCCATGGAACACCCCGTTAGTCGCAACTGGAAGGGTTATTGGCAGCGCCACGAGGCAGTCGCTTAAAAAATTCATCAAAACCGCCCATCATTTTAGAATATGGTAGGCCTTATGAACATAGAAGAGAAAAACAAATTGCTTGCCGAGCGGCTCAGGCGAATGGAAATTAGGAGACTTTTGTCGCCTTGCTTTGCTGACCAAGTATTTCTAGCGCACGAGATAGGGCTTCTCCCTGAACTTCTCTCATCATTGGGTTATCGTCCTCTGTCGAGATTAGAACGGTTAGTGAGATATTTTCTGTCGAATCTTCAATTGGGCGCTTATCACCAATCTCCAAAGTCACAGAGTACAGTCGGGCCTTACGCTTCGTGATTTCGGTCCGTATTATTTCCATAGTTTTCCTCCCTCAATCTTGTCTTTTTCCCATTCTCATGCGGGCAATCCAAGGCAGTGTCAGCAACATCAAAATGAAGGCGCTAAGAATTTCGTATTGAATATATTTCTTGGCAAAGAAAATTTCGTCTAGCGCGGCAATGACGAAAAACCCCACCACCATTACCAAAAGGCAGAGAAAAACCTTCAAAATCAGCCGGATTAGGAACACCATTAAGCGAGACTAGGACAAATCTCGATTACTTCCAATGCCCGCGCGAGTTTTGATCATCTTTGCTTTCCGCCTCTTGTTGGAATCCTTCACAGCCGCCGTTACGCGGCCCCACAAGGCGACATTCTCGCAATCCCAGCCCTTGCCCTGCATAATCACTTTGGCAACCTCACGGGGCTTGCGTAGGTCTGGGGCCTCACGTTGCAGTCTTGCGACTTCTCTGGAAATCTCGCCACGGGCAAAGATCGGGAACGTGGCACGGCGTACCTGGTAGGTTGGTAGCGGGCCTTCAAAGCCCATAAGGCGCATGACGGTTTCAAGGGCTGTGATTTGTTCCCTGATAGCCTTCACATGCTCGTCGGCTGCCACCAGTTCACCGACTAAGGCGCGGTGCTTGCGTTTCAATGCTGAGATCATGCCCGACTATGGCATGGATGGAATCCGGGTTCTTCCTGCGGTTCCTACATAAGGCCGCAATTTCGAGACGCTGTCGACATCGTCCCCTCCTTTGGAACAGTTCGAAATGGGTTATAATCCTAGAATAGGAATGAGTCAAGGGGTGTAGGAAAATAAATTTTGACGGGTTCCTGGCGACTTGCGTTAAGAAATATGTTACAAAACCGGCGCAAGGAAAAACCTATGGCCAGCCTGATTTCGCGTATTACCACAAACTCGGACATCTGCGGCGGACGCCCCAGCATCCGCAACATGCGCATCCGTGTCTCTGATATCCTCGATTTGCTGGCCGCAGGCGAGACCCGGGCCAGTATCCTCGCGGATTATCCCTATCTTGAGGATGAAGATATTACTGCGGCGCTGGAATATGCTTCTGCCGCCTCTTCCCATCGCGTGATCGCGGCAGAATAGCCGTGCGGTTCTTGGTCGACGCCCAATTGCCACCGGCATTGGCGCGACGGCTTACAGAACTCGGTCACATGGCAGATCATGTCTACGATATCGGCATGCAAGCGGCATCGGATCATTCCATTTGGAATAGGGCCGAGGAGACGGGCGCAGTTATCATCACAAAGGATGAAGATTTCACCCAGATTGGCCGGGGCGCTTCCGGTCCCCAAGTCGTTTGGTTGCGGCTGGGCAATGTGAATCGAAATGCTCTGCTCGATAGGATTTCAAAGGCCCTACCGCAAATCATTGAAGCAATCGAAGACGGTGAACGCGTAATTGAGATTAGATAGCTGCGCTGATAAGGGAAATTTATCGGCTAAGAAAGCGAATGATGACATTCAAGGAATTCTACCGCAGGGAAAAATGCATCGCGCTCCATGCGCAGTCGCGCAGGTTTCGGATTGTCAAATACTGTGTGCTGCTTGCGGTCGCAGTTGGCGTTTATGTATGGAAGGGTTTGGCCGCCACAGGCCTCCTGTTCCTTCTGCTTTTTCTCGCAGGAATTTGCCTGCATTTCTTTTTCCGCTGGAAAACTGAAGCCTGGACAAAGTCCTGGGGGCTTTACAAGCGCATTCCTTTCGAAGGGGAATAATCCGGTTCCCCTGCCGCCGCCTTTCCAACGCAGCGGACTTCATGTATTGAACGTTCCGGGGAAGAACAC
>JAEUMI010000152.1 GCA_016792825.1 Hyphomicrobiales bacterium | reverse complement strand
AGTGTGGGCCGCACCCGATGATGACCCTGCGAACCCCGGCGGCTTCCGGACCATCGTGGCCATTGCCGATGTGGCGACTTACGTGAAGCCCGGATCGGTGCTGGACAAGGAAGCGCGGTTTCGCGGCAACTCGGTTTATTTCCCGGACCGGGTCGTTCCCATGCTGCCGGAGCGGATTTCAAATGACCTCTGTTCGCTCAGGGAAAAGGAAGACCGGCCGGCGCTGGCCTGCTTCATGGTTTTCGACAAGTCGGGCACCAAGAAGTCGCACCGCTTCGCGCGGGCCGTCATGCGCTCGGCGGCAAAGCTTTCGTATGAAGAAGCGCAGGCGGCCATCGACGGGCGCAGCAATGCAAAAACCGATGTGCTGCTCGAGGGCGTCCTGAAGCCTTTGTGGAAGGCCTATGGGGCACTGATGAAGGCACGGGAGAAGCGCGAGCCGCTGGAGCTGGATTTGCCAGAGCGCAAGCTGGTGCTTGACGACAAGGGCAAAGTCCTGCGGGTTGTGACCCCGCTGCGGCTGGATGCACACAAGCTGATCGAAGAGTTCATGATCCAGGCCAATGCCTCGGCGGCGGAGGAACTTGAGGCGAAAAAGACGCCGCAGCTCTACCGGGTGCATGAGCCGCCATCGGAAGAAAAGGTGCGGGCTCTTTCGATGTTCCTGAAAACCCTGGACCTGTCATTGCCGCTTGGCCAGGTGATGAAGCCGAAGCACTTCAACCAACTGCTGGAAGAAGTGAAGGGCAAGGACTACCAGAACCTGGTGAACGATGTGGTGCTGCGGACCCAGGCGCAGGCGGCTTACGCGCCGATCAACAAGGGGCACTTCGGCCTCACGCTCAGGCGCTACAGCCATTTCACCTCGCCGATCCGGCGCTATGCGGATCTGATCGTGCACCGGGCCCTGATCAGCGCGCTTGGCTTTGGCGATGACGGGCTTTCAGCGGATGATATTTCGCGGCTCACTGAAACCGCCGAGATGATTTCGGATGCGGAGCGGCGGGCCATGGCGGCGGAACGCGAAACGACGGACCGGCTGATCGCCGCGCACCTTGCCGGACAGACGGGTGCCAATTTCCGGGGGCGGATCGGCGGCGTGGTGGGGGCGGGACTTTTCATCAAGCTCAATGACACGGGGGCCGACGGCTTCGTTCCGGTCTCGAGCCTGGGTTCGGACTATTTCGTCTATTCGGATGTGACCCATTCCCTGACCGGGCAGCGCACGGGCGAGACTTTCCAGCTTGGGGACCAGGTGGAGGTGAAACTGCTTGAGGTCACGCCGGTATCGGGAGGCCTGCGTTTCGAGATGGTTTCCGAAGGTCGCAAGGGCAAGCCGCCGCCGCAGCGCCATGGGCGGGGTCCACGCCTGAGCAAGCAGACGTCGAAATCGCGGAAGAGGCGATAGGGCTTGCGGCAAGCCGCCGCGCGGCGCGGGGTGCCCTACCCTAACGGTTCATTGACGCCCACCTTGGGGGCATGGAAGCTGGACACATCGAGATTGCCGACCGCTCTTGGACGCGGGCCATGTGGCGCGGGGGCTTGGGAAAATGCCCGGCCTGCGGCCGGGGCGCCCTGTTCCGGAAATTCATGAAGGTTAGCGATGCCTGCCCGCATTGCGGCGAGGCGCTGCACCACCAGCGGGCCGATGATGCG
>JAEUMI010000150.1 GCA_016792825.1 Hyphomicrobiales bacterium | reverse complement strand
TGTCGTCGGTATACTGGCCCTTGCCGGTGATGAACCGCTTGTCTTCCTTGCGCAGCACCCGCGCGCCAATTCCTGTGTCGGACATGTTGCTTGCCTCCGTTACATTTTTTCGGCAGCGGATTGAACCGCCGCCACGATGTTATGATAGCCCGTGCAGCGGCAGATGTTCTGCGAAAGCTCGCGGCGGATGACTTCCTCGCTCACCTTCTTGCCATTGCGCTTCACGATGTCGATGGAGGCCATGATCATGCCGGGGGTGCAGAAGCCGCACTGCAGGCCGTGATTTTCGTGGAAAGCCTGCTGCATGGGATGGAGCTTGCCGTTCTTGGCTATGCCCTCGATGGTGGTGACGTCAGCCCCTTCGCAAGCCACCGCGAAAGTGGTGCAGGATTTGACCGCCTTGCCATCGATATGGACCACGCAGGCCCCGCACTGGCTGGTATCGCAGCCCACATGGGTTCCGGTGAGACCCAGATTCGTCCGGATAAAATCGACCAGCAGCGTGCGGTTTTCAACGTCTCCACACACCGCCTTGCCATTCACTTTCATGGAAATTGCGGGCATTCAGATGACCTCCCTTGCGACCCCTCGAAGGCATTGAACGGCCCTCGTTCCGGGATTTCTTTTTAGTGCTTTATAATCATCCCAGATTTGCACCTTGGTCAAGCCTTAGCAAGGGGGATGAAAACTATTGCGGGATTGCCGCAACCTGTGCCTGTTTTTAATCAGGCCACAGCCGTGATTGTTTGAGATTATCGCCTTCTCCCGTCCTGCGTAGCGAAGCGAAGCAGGACGGGAGAAGGTGCCCGACAGGGCGGATGAGGGTTCTTACTTTCTCTCCGCAAGCGTCAGCAGAATGGCATCGCACACATCAGGCAGGCTCGCGTACACATCGTCATTCCAGAAACTCAAAATGCGATAACCTTGCTCGCGCAAATAGGCACTTCGACGTCCATCATAGGTCGCTTCAGCATCGGTCCCGTGTGTCGCTCCATCCACTTCAACGATCAACTTGCAGTCTCGGCAGGCAAAGTCAGCGATATAGGGACCAACTGAGAGCTGACGCACGAATTTGAAGCCCCCGAGCCTGCGATTGCGGATCGCCTCCCAAAGCCGGCGCTCAGCTTCCGTATCGTTCTTCCGCAGGATGCGGGCACGCTCCAGCGTCTTCGGATTTTGATGGGCCATGCGCAATCAAGTCCAGATCATCGCCGATGGTCAAGAAGCCCTCATCCGCCCTGTCGGGCACCTTCTCCCATGCCAAGGGGCACGGGAGAAGGCGATAATCCCATCAAGCCACGGCCAGTTGGATCACTGGAATGCCGCACGCGCGGTAGGGGGTGCGGCCGTAGAAGGCGCGGTAGCATTTTTTGAGATGCAAAGGAGACGAGAGGCTTAGCACGCTCCAATTCTTAATTTACTACACAGTCACTTGGTTCATGAAAGGCCAGTCAGGCCATTTCGTTAACTGTTTAAAACTTGTCCCAAGTGTGAGAGCAGCTTCGCCTGAACTAGTTGCTTGCTCGCCTCCTTGAGGACGGGCGTTAAAAAGCGAACGCATTCAGTAGCAATCCTTTTGCCAACCGACTTGTTGGCGTCACCACCAATCTGGATTTTTCCATCCTTCACCCCTATCAGCAGGAGGTTGCTTCCTAGATTCGGATGAACGAGATCGCTGAAGAAAGCGTATATAAAGCGCAATTCAGGCATCTCGGCCTCCCAAGGGGCGAGTATCCTCTTAATTCTTAGAGATTCCGGATACTCAACGGGAGGTGCATTCTTCTTATCGGCTTCCCGTTTAATGAGATTGTCGACGAATGTGCGCGTATCTGTCGAAAAGAAGGTGCTCCAGTCAAACTTGCTCCCTTTCATGTGCTGGTTGATTAAGCCCATGAGTTCGCTCATGGTTTCTGCGTCAAAGGGGCTTTTACCTGCCTTTTCTAGTTCCGCGATCCCCTCAATGCTCTTTCTGCACTCAGTATTATAGTATCTTAGCGCGGCAGTGGTTTCGACAATTGATCGACCAACCATTGAAGATACGATGTAATTGCCGCTGTTTGTATTATCTATTACAGCCTCTAAGAGCTCTTTATATTTTCCGACATACTGGGCATAGATGAAGGAGAAAAAATCTCCTATTGTTTTATAGGGATTAACATCGGAGTGGAAATCGGTTGGGCAGCTCGTTACATTCTTTACATGTATGTCGGCTATGTGTGAATACAAACCCTCAATAGTGTCCATGTATTCCCTGAGGTTGGGATGACAGTCCCGTCTGATCGATTGCGAAAACTTCTTCATTCACCCTCTCATCTGATCTGCCTGAATTTCTATACCAGAATCACGGAATTACGGTGACGCTGCATTTGATAGAGCAAAAGCTCCAGGAATTACGGTGACGAATTACGGCGGCGGCGCATTTAATTGAGAACTGAGGCGCGCCACATTTCACGCCACAGCGGCAATCACCGGAATGCCGCGCTCGCGGTAGGGCGTGCGGCCGTAGAAGGCGCGGTAGCATTTGGAAAAATGCGACGGGCTGGAGAAGCCGCTGGCCAGCGCCACGTTGATCACCGACATGTCGGTTTGCAGCAGTAAGGAGCGCGCCTTCTTTAGGCGCAGTTCCAGGTAATAGCGTTTGGGCGAACGGTCGACATAGCGCCGGAACAGGCGCTCGAGCTGGCGCGTGGAAAGCCCGGCCTGTTTTGCCAGCAGGCTGGGTGACAGCGGCTCCTCTAGGTTCTCCTCCATCTTCTCGATGATGCCGACGAGCTTCGGATGCCTGGCCCCGATGCGGGCCGGCAGCGACATGCGCTGATGCTCGCTGTGGTGGCGGATGGGCGAATGCAGCACCGCCTCGGCGACGGCGGAAGCAAGGTCGGGCCCGTGCTGGCTGGCGATCATGGTGAGCATCATATCGAGCGCCGTGGTGCCGCCGGCGCTGGTGAAGCGGTCCCGGTCGATTTCAAACAAGCCGCCCGTGGCGTTGATGTCCGGAAACCCTTCCGAAAAACCCGGCAGGTTTTCCCAGTGGATGGTGCACTTGTAATCATCGAGAATGCCGGCTTCCGCCAGCAAGTGCGCCCCGGTGCAGACCGCGCCGATGTCATTGCCCTTGCGCGCCGTCTTGCGCAGCCATGAGATCAGCCGCTTGTCCGAATGGTGCTGCACATTGAGGCCGGCGCAGACGATGATCGTGGCGTGCGGCGGAACCGACTCCAGGTCGCCATTGGCCATGGTGAGAATGTTGTTGGAAGCGGCCACCGGCTGGCCATCCACCGAATGCATGGTCCAGCGGTAAAGCGCCTTTTCCGACAGGCGGTTGGCGATGCGCAACGGCTCGATGGCCGAGGTCACCGGCATCATGGTGAATTCCGGCACCAGAATCAGGGCAAAGGGCTGCGGCACGTCCTTGGGTTTGTCGCCAAACATGGGTTTTCTCCGAGGCCTGCATCTTTGCGGCAGTTCGGTGGCTTTGTCCACCAGCGCCATGTCGCAGCCCAAAACCGACTTGCGGCAGGGTAAATGGTCGGTTTCGTATGCCGCCTGTCGTAAATCTTTGGGCGAATAGGGGCTGTTCCAGCCATTTTGTGGGCTGACCCGCCTGGAGGCCCTTGTCTTGAATGCTCCCAACTTTCTCAGCCCTGCAAAATCCCGCCTGATGGACAACCCCTCCGCCGCGTTTTTGAAGAACCTGTCGCTTGAAATCACCGCCAGGCAGATTGAAAAGCTTCCGATTTTGCAGGAGCGCCTGCCCAAGGGCACGCCCGTCTTCATCGCCCTGATCGATCCGGCTGACCAGGCGGGACAATTGGCGGCAGCAAGCGCCTTGCGCAAGGCCGGACTTGAACCCATTCCCCATGTGCCGGCGCGTTTTGTGCTGGATGAAACCGATTTGAAGAACCGCATTGCCGCCCTGGCGGGCGAGGCCGGCGTGACCCAGATGCTGGTACTGGGCGGCGGAGCGCCGACGCCCATGGGCAAGTTTGATGCAGCCATTCAATTGCTGCAGACCGACGTGTTCCAGAGAAATGGCGTGACGCGCATCGGCATTGCCGGCCATCCCGAAGGCAATGCCGATATCACCAAGGTTCACGGCGAAGCCGTGTTGCTCAAGGCCCTCGGCGAGAAGCAGGCCTGGCTCAAGGCCAACAACATTTCAGGCTTCATCGCCACCCAGTTCTTGTTTGAGGCAGCGCCGGTGGCCTATTGGGCCAGCATGCTGCGCGACAATGGCATTGACCTTCCCATCCATGTGGGCATCCCCGGACCGGCCACAATCAAGACGCTGGTGAAATATGCCGCCATGTGCGGTGTGGGAAATTCAGCGCGCTTCATCCGCAAGCAGGCATTGAACATCACCAAGCTTCTGACGGTGAATACACCCGATGAATTCATCGAGCAGCTCGCCGTCCTGCATTTCGATCGCCCCGAACTCGGCATCATGGGCCCGCATCTCTATCCCTTCGGAGGCTTCGACAAGATGTTCGAGTGGCTGACGCCGAAGCTTAACGGCTGATAAAAAGCAAATGGCCGGGCAAATCGCCCGGCCAACGCCTTATGCAGCGGTGCAGCAAATCTTAATTGCGGTTGCTGCCGCCAAGTTCCATATCATCGCCGCTGGTGCTCTTCTTGATGATGACCAAGGCGTTTGCATCGGCCGACTTTTCTGACATCTGCTTTGCGTCCGGTCCAACGTAAACGACGTCGTCACGATATGAAGCATAGGAAGCCGTCGAAAGGGTGGCCAGGGCGATGAGGGAAATTGCGATCTTCTTCATGGGGTAGTCTCCTGTGTTTTTTGTTTCGTGACCGGTCTTCAATGACTGATCTGACTACCAAGACGGCTGGGCTGCTCACTTAGTTTCAGGAAATTCAGCAATTCTGCGCTGTTCACGAAGCTGTTATGCAGTGCAGGCTGGGTTCACGGTCTTGTGAAAAGTTTAAGGCCGGGCGTGATGCCCGGCCGTTGTTGCTTGTTATTGCAGGCGTTAGCGGCGGTTGCTGCCGCCGAGGCCCAAATCGTCACCGGCATTGCCGATGGAGGTGGAGCCGGCCGGAACAGCGAACGCGTTGCTATCGACAACGACACCGACCTGCTTGGTGTCCTGTGCGCCATATGGCGTGGTGACATCACGGTTGGAGGCAAGCGCAGCCGTCGAAACAGCGGCCAGGGCGAGGAGGGAAATTGCGAACTTCTTCATGATAGTATCCTTTACTTCTCTTGTTGATCTTAGCTCGTGAACTGCGCTCTTCGCAGTTTCGATATCCTCGATGTAAGAAGCCGGGATGCCGTTTCAA
>JAEUMI010000118.1 GCA_016792825.1 Hyphomicrobiales bacterium | reverse complement strand
CCAGGGGGCAAGCCCACCATGTATTTTGCCATCATGATGTTTGGCCAGCCGGGCGTCGAGATCATGTATCCCAATCCGGGCTTTCCCATCTATGAGTCGGTGATCAAGTATTCGGGCGCCACGCCTGTGCCGATCGCGCTGAAGGAGAAAGACGGGTTCGCCTTCTCGGCAGACGCAATTCTGAGCCAGATTACGGCCAAGACACGCCTGATCATCATCAACAGCCCGGCGAACCCCACGGGCGGTGTCACGCCGAAGGAGGAAGTCGACAAGCTGGTCGCCGGGCTGCTCAAGCACCCGCATGTGGCTCTTCTGTCTGATGAGATCTATTCGCAGATGCTCTATGGCGGCAGGCAGCATCTCAGCCTGCTGCAATATCCCGAAATCCGTGACCGCCTGATCATGCTCGACGGCTGGTCGAAAACCTATGCGATGACCGGCTGGCGGCTGGGCTATGCGGTCTGGCCGGACGCAGCGGTTGAGCATGTGACGCGGCTGTGCATCAACGACCATTCCTGCGTCAACGCGGCGACGCAGTATGCGGGCCTGGCGGCGCTGCAAGGGCCGCAAGACGCGGTATTGGCGATGGTGGCGCAATTTGACAAGCGCCGTGAAATCATCGTGCGCGAACTGAATGCCCTGCCGGGATTCCGCTGTGCCGATGCGGCGGGCGCTTTTTATGCCTTCCCCAATATTGAAGGGACGGGGATGACGTCCAAGGAGGCGCAGAACCGGTTTCTTGAAGAGGCCGGCGTTGCGACGGTTTCCGGAACATCCTTCGGCGCCTGGGGCGAGGGCTATCTGCGGTTCTCCTATGCAAACAGCGCCGAGAACATTCTCGAAGCGATCAGGCGCATCCGCGCGCTGCTGTAGGAGTTTGTCGGGTAACTCCGCAATTTACTCCTCAAAGCGACCCGTGGCGTCACGATCACGCAGGTACCGCCGCTTGAGCGGAAATGGCGGCAACCAGGACTCGCGACTGCCGATGAAGAGTTCGTAGGTTGGCCTCAGTTGGTCAGGATCATCCAAGGATCCAAGGTTCACTTCAATCTCGTCTCCGCTGCGCGCGAAAACGGGCGAGCCGCAACGGGGACAGAAAAACCGACCTTCGTAGTCGCTTGTTTCGCCTTCAATCATCACCGCATCCTGAGGGAATATCGCGGACGCGTGAAAAAGCGCGCCGTGATGCTTGCGGCAGTCGAGACAGTGACAAAGGCCAACCCGGTATGGGCGTCCCGACGCCACAATCCGGACACTGCCGCACAGGCAACCGCCGGTGAACTGATCCATGGCTCGCGTCTCCTCCAAAATCAAACGGTCGAATTGGTTACAGTGAACGAGGAAAGTGGCTGGGGGACTAGGATTCGAACCTAGACAAACAGAGTCAGAGTCTGTGGGCCTACCGTTAGCCGATCCCCCAATGCGCCGGGATTGGCCGCTTCAATAGCGGCGGGGGGGCTTCAGTGCAAGGGTGGAATATTATGCCGACAGGGCGGATGAGGGCCTCTTGATTACGTCCGGAACTGCTTGATCAGGCTGGCGAGGCTTCCCTGCTGGGCGGCAACCGGGCTTGGAGGCGGGACTGCCGGAGCGCTATCGGAGCTGCGGCGCAGTTGCGGCGCAGCCGCGTGCTGGCCAAAGCCCTGGGGTGCGGGCTGAATGCCAGGCCGAAGTGCTGCACCTACCGGCTGAGTGGGATCGCGGCGGATGGAGGGCTGGGGCTGAACCGGGACCTGGATCTGGACCGCGGGGGCTGACTCAACGGAATAGGCTGCGCTGTCGGGGTTAAAGGTCTGGGCCCGCCAGCGATTCACCACTTCGTTGAGGAACGAATCATCGGGCAGGTCCCTGGCCCAGTTCGTGGTGAAGGACGCTGTGTTGCTCCGGGGCATTTCGTCCTCGGCCAGCATGTCGAACTTGATGCGGGTGGGGAGGGCCACGCCTTCGCCGAACGTGATCGCTTCGCCGGTTCCCATGGTGGACATGAATTCGAGAAGGCTTGCGGCTGCGTCGGAAATACCGGCGCGCAGGATGTCCTGGTCGCGCTCGTTGGTGAGGCGCATGGAGAAGATCGTATTGCACTGGGACAGGATGGTAGGATCCAGTTCCGCCGGGCGCTGGGTGATCATGCAGAGCGAGACGCCGTATTTGCGGCCTTCCTTCGCAATGCGCGAAATGGCCTTCTTGGTGGGCTCGAAGCCAAGCGATTTGTCGATGGGAACGTAGCGGTGGGCCTCTTCGCAGACAAAGGTTATGGGAATGCGACCGGCGCTCCATACGCCGAAGTCGAAGGCGAGGCGAGCCAGGACCGAAACGACGACATTGATGATTTCGGAAGGCAGGCCGCCCAGTTCGACAATGGCGATGGGCTTGCCGTTGACGGGAATGCGGAAAAGGCGGGCGAGAACGGCGGACATGTTGTCCTGGACGGTGAGGCTGCCGAACATGAAAGCATAGCGGGGATCGCGCGAAATGGTTTCGATGCGGGCCTTGAGGCGCTTGTAGGGCGCCAGTTCGCCGCGCAGGTCGAGCTTGCCGATGTATTCCTCAAGGATGCCGATGAGGTCAGAGGTGCGATAGGGCAGCGGCGTATCAACGCCGACGTTTGAACCATCGTAAGCCTGGCCGCGGGTGGCAGCGCCAGCCTTGTCACGGCGCTGGTTGTTCATATAGCGCGCCTTGGCCAAGGGAATGAGTTCGCGCAGGATTTCCACGTCGGTCTCGCGGCCGGGTTGCTGGCCAATGAGAATCTCAACGGATTCCTCAAAGTTCAAAAGCCAGAAGGGCAGGATCATGTTGTCTGGCGTGATAACTTCCGCCAGGCCCTGGAAGGACTGGGCATATTCGCGGTGCACGTCGAGCAGCAGGATATGGGCCTGGGGGTTCTTGTCGAGAATGCGGCGGAGAATGAGGGCCACGGTGCAGGACTTGCCGGTGCCGGTGGTGCCGAGCACGGCGAAATGCTTGCCCAGCATTTCATCGATCTTGATCATGGCGGGAATGGACGGGTCCTGCTGGATGTGGCCGACCCGGATGGAGGTTTCGGAATCGCAGGCATAGGCTTTCGACAGCTCGCTGCGGCTGGCGCGATAAACCGTATCGCCGAGGGACGGGTAGGAGGAAATGCCGCGGCGGAAGGACTTCGGCCGGCCGTGCTCGTCCTTTGGAAGCTCACCGATGAATTCGACTTCGACGATGCGCAGTTCCTGTTCGCCCCGGGCATGGGACGGCATGGGGGAACTCAGGGCGGAAACCAGCGCCAGGGAAATGGAGGTGGTGCAATCCACCTTCAGCAAGGTTCCGATTTCCGGGCTTCTTTCGGCATCGACGTTGGGACGCTCTTCGACATCGAGCAGGATGATGGCGTGAGCCCCGGTGACCGCAACAATGCGGCCAACGCGCGCGATGGATTCCGTGTGAGCAACGGGCTTGTCCTGAGACTGTACAGTTGACGTTTTCATGGACTCAGAACCCCTTAATGAAGACTGTGATCGGTGTTGGTTGACGGCTTGGCCGTTGCCGCAATGGGAAGATTTACGGTGACACGCGTGCCAGAGCCTTTTTTAGATTCAATCTGCAGGTCGCCGCCATGGAGGCGAGCGAGTGCATAGGCGATGGGCAAGCCAAGCCCGGTGCCCTCATGGCGCTTGTTGAAACCCGCGTCGACCTGGCCAAAGGGACTCATGGCGGTTTCGATCTCGGCAAGCGACATGCCCAGGCCGGTGTCGCTGATGCTGATGCTGACAACGGCTTCCTGGCGCACGCCCACGTCGATGCGGATGCGGCCCTTGGCGGGCGTGAACTTCACGGCGTTGCTGAGAAGATTGATGAGGATTTGCTTGAGGCGGAGCGGATCGGCCATCAAGTCCGGCAGGTTGGGCATGACGTGAGATTCGACCTGCACGCCCTTTTCCCGCGCCTTGGCTTCGACGATCAGCAGGCAGGACTGCAGGATGGAGGTGATGCTGACGGATTCCAGATCGACGGACAGTTTTCCGGCCTGGATCTTGGAGACGTCGAGGATGCCGTTGATCAGGGCCAGGAGATGTTCGGCGGCCTGGCGGATATAGGCGGAATACTGTTCGATTTTTTCGGGGCCTGACACGGTCTTGGTGGCCAGCATGTCGGAGAAGCCGATAATGGCATTCAACGGGGTGCGCAGTTCGTGGCTCATGTTGGCAATGAACTCGGACTTGGCCTTGGAGGCGAGTTCAGCATCGACCTTGGCGGCGTGCAGTGCCGTGGACTGCTTCTGGCGGGTAATAGCCTGGCCAAAATGCTCGGCATACTCACCGATCAGCGAGCCGTCCTTGAACCAGCGATTTCCAAAAGTACGCATAAAACTCCTGTCCCAACACGCATTGCTAGCCGCCATAGTCTCAATTAGTAGTTAATGTTTAATTGGCATTTGAACGGGATTCATTTGCTTTACGTGAGGTCTGAAACTGTTAAGATGTGCCCAACGCAATGATTATGAGATGATTTCTGAGCTCCGGGGTGACCCGTCGAGAGCAGGTCATCTGGAAGGCTTAACGTGGACGCGACCAGCGGTGCGGGCAACACCCGTGGCAGGCGCAGATTCGGGTTGCACGGCAACAGGGGACGGCCCAAGGGCCGGCCTGAACCTGAAGCTGCTACGGCTGAAGAAGGGCCCCAAAAGGCAGCCTATTACGGGGCGCTTGACCTGGGAACCAACAACTGCCGGCTGTTGATCGCTGCTCCTGCGGCCCAGGGATTTCATGTCAAAGATGCCTTTTCGAGGATTGTCAGGCTGGGCGAAGGGCTGGGCAAAACCGGGGCTCTGAATGCCTCGGCCATGGAGCGGACGATCGATGCCCTCCGGGTCTGTTCCAACAAGCTTGTTTGGCACAAGGTTAAGAAATACCGACTGATTGCCACAGAGGCCTGCCGCATGGCCTCCAACGGAGCGGAATTCATTGCCCGGGTGACGGGCGAAACGGGCCTGGAACTCGAAATCATCGACCGGGAGACCGAGGCGAAACTGGCTGCCACAGGGGCCGAGCCCCTGATCGACCCGGATGCCCAAAGCGCCCTGATTTTCGATATAGGCGGGGGTTCCACCGAGATCATGTGGGTGGAACAACGCGAGGGCAAGAAGGAACTGCTGGCCTGGACTTCACTGGCAGCAGGGGTGGTAACCATATCGGAACAATTTGGCGGCGGCATTGAGGTGACCGCCCAGTCCTTTGCCGCCATGCGGAATTTTCTGCGGCCATTGCTGGCTGAATTCGTTAACCGGGTCCAGCAGCTCAAGGGAAGCGCGGCGCTGCCTTCACATCTGCTGGGAACATCGGGAACGGTGACCACCATTGCCGGGGTGCAGCTCGGGCTTCGCCGTTATGACCGGTCAAAGGTCGACGGCTGCTGGCTGCTCAGCGGTGATGTGGGCAAGGTGACCGCGGATTTGCTGGGCATGAGCTATGAAGAGCGGATGATGAATGCCTGCATCGGGCGCGAGCGGGCCGACCTGGTGATGGCGGGCTGCGCCATCCTTGAGGAAATCCGCCTGGCGTTTCCGGCAAACCGCATTCGCGTGGCGGACCGGGGACTGCGCGAGGGCATTCTCACCCAATTGATGATGGAAGACGGCACCTATGGTCGGACTTCATGAGCCGGCCGGGGAGCAGGAACGAACTCAGCGGTCGCAACCTCAAGGTCAAGGTGAAGACCGGCAAGGGGCGCACGGTATCGCAGAAGATCTGGCTTGAGCGGCAACTCAACGACCCCTATGTGATCGAGGCGAAGAAGCTGGGCTACCGGGCACGCTCGGCCTTCAAGCTGATCGAGATTGACGACAAATACAAATTCTTGAAGCCGGGCCTGATTGTAGTGGACCTTGGGGCGGCACCGGGCGGCTGGTGCCAGGTGGCCTCCAAGCGGGTGAAGGCGGAAGAAGGGCGGGGGAAGATCATCGCCATCGACATGCACGGGATCGATCCACTTCCGGCAGTGACAATTTTCAAGAAAAACTTCCTCGATGATGACGCTCCGCAGCTTCTGTTCGATGCGCTGGGCGGGCGGAAAGCCGATGTCGTGCTGTCCGACATGGCGGCGCACGCCACGGGCCACCGGCAGACGGACCATATCCTGGTGATGACCCTGGCTGAAGCGGGGCTTGATTTTGCCCGCCAGGTGCTGGCGCCGGGCGGCACTTATCTGGCCAAGGTCCTGCGCGGCGGCACGGAAGGCGAAATGCTCAAGCAGATGAAGAGGGATTTTTCCAGCGTGCGCCATGTGAAACCCATGGCGAGCCGGGATGACTCGGCGGAGCTGTTCGTTCTGGCAATGGGATTTCGCGGCGCCTAGACGACGTTGTCGGACTCAAGAACACACGTCGTGGCCGGATCCGTTTCAACCTGCAGGGTGACATGGCCGATGCCGTGATGAGCGCGGAGCTCCTCGGAGAGGTGCATCAGGAATGCATCGCCGGGGTGGCCGCTGGGGATAAGAAGATGGGCGGTGAGCGCGATGTCGGTGGTGCTCATGGGCCAGATATGAAGATCATGGACCGCCTGGACGCCAGGCTGTTTTTCGAGAAGGGCGTGTACGGCGGCGGAATCAAGACCCGGCGGCACGGCGTGAAGTGACATGGCGAGGCTTTCGCGCAGCAGGCTCCAGGTGCCCCAGACAATGACGCCCACGATCACCAGGCTGACGACGGGATCAAGCCAAAGCCAACCGGTGTAAAGGATGGCGAGACCGGCAAGGACAACCCCTGCCGAGACAGCGGCATCGCTGACCATGTGGAGGTAGGCGCCGCGGATGTTGAGATCGCTCTTGCTGCCTGAGACAAAGAGCCAGGCGGTTATGCCGTTGATCAGGATGCCGATCGCGGCGACGACGATTACGGTTTCGCCGGCCACGGCTTCCGGGCGGAAAAGGCGCAGGATTGCCTCCCAGCCGATGGCACCCACGGCCACCAGCAGGAACACGGCATTGAAAAGCGCGGCAAGGATCGTGGAGCTTTTGAGGCCGAAGGTATAGCGCCGGGAGGGCGGGCGGTTGGAGAGAACCGCGGCAAGCCAGGCGACGACGAGGCCCAGGACATCCGAAAGATTGTGGCCTGCATCGGCCAGCAGGGCCATGGAATTGGCAACGATGCCGTAGCCGGCCTCGATCAGCACAAAGGCCAGATTGAGCGCAATACCGATTGCAAAGGCCTTGCCGAAGGAGGCGGGCGCATGGACGTGGCCAGGGGCATGAAGATCGTGGTCATGGGCGTGGCCCATCGTGGTACTCCCGTCAGGGGCTTTTGCCGCCTTAACCAGGGTTTGGCAATTGCCGATTCACCGCTTGCTCCCGCCGTCATTCAGGTGTTAGAAGCCGCTGCCAACTCAACGAATCCTGAAATACCTGAAAGGTTGGCCCATGGCTCTCCGCCAAATTCCGGAATATTTGACTTTTGACGACGTGCTGATGAAGCCCGGCGCTTCGTCCGTGTTGCCGGCCGAGGTTTCGACGGCCACGCACATAACCCGCGACATCCAGCTTTCCATTCCCATCATTTCCGCGGCCATGGATACGGTGACTGAATCCAAACTCGCCATTGCCATGGCCCAGGCAGGCGGGCTCGGCGTCATCCACAAGAACCTGGAACCCGATGTGCAGGCCGAGCACGTGCGGCAGGTGAAGCGCTTTGAATCGGGCATGGTGGTCAATCCGATTACCATCCGGCCTGAAGCCACCTTAGCCGAGGTCATGCAGCTCAAGGACCGGTACAGGATTTCGGGCATCCCGGTGGTGGAGCAGAATGGCAAGCTGGCGGGCATCATCACCAACCGCGATGTGCGCTTTGCCACGGACATGAACACCAAAGTTTCCGACCTGATGACGCGCAACCTGATCACGGTGAAGGCGGGCGTCGACCGGCTTGAAGCCAAGCGCCTTCTGCACAAGCACCGGATCGAGAAACTCATCGTGGTGAATGAGGATTATGAATGCGTTGGGCTGATTACCGTCAACGACATGGAAAAGGCGGCGGACCATCCGTTTGCGGCCAAGGACGAGCAGGAGCGGTTGCGTGTGGCGGCGGCCACGGGCACGGGTGAAAAGGGATTTCTGCGAGCCGAGATGCTCATCGATGCGGGTGTTGACATCATCGTGGTGGATACGGCGCATGGCCATTCCATTCATGTGGTCAACCAGGTCAACCGCATCAAGAAGCTTTCCAACAAGGTGCAGATCGTCGCGGGAAACGTGGCGACGGGTGAAGCGGTGAAGGCGCTGATCGGCGCCGGGGCTGACTCCGTGAAGATCGGCATCGGACCGGGATCGATTTGCACGACGCGGGTTGTGGCGGGGGTTGGCGTGCCGCAGTTTTCGGCCATCATGGAATGCGCTGAAGAAGGGGCGAAATCCGGCGTGCCGATCATTGCCGATGGCGGCATCAAGCAATCGGGCGACCTCGCGAAGGCGCTGGCGGCCGGGGCGGGCGTTGCGATGATCGGCTCGCTGCTGGCGGGAACCGATGAAAGTCCCGGCGATTCCTATCTGTTCAATGGCCGGTCGTTCAAATCCTATCGAGGCATGGGTTCGGTGGGCGCAATGGCGCGCGGTTCGGCGGACCGTTACTTCCAGCAGGAAGTGAAAGACAGTCTGAAGCTTGTGCCGGAGGGCGTTGAAGGACAGGTGCCTTACAAGGGACCGGTGGCACAAGTCCTGCACCAGCTCACAGGCGGGCTTCGTGCCGCCATGGGCTATGTGGGGGCGGGCTCCATTGCCGAGTTGCAGAAGCGGGCGGAGTTCATCCGCATCACCTCGGCCGGGATGCGCGAAAGCCATGTGCATGACGTGATGATTACGCGGGAAGCGCCGAACTACCAGGGGCGCGGCTAGTTTGACGTTGACCCAGCATCTGCTGCTGCCGGCCTTTGTGCAATTTGCCTTGACGGTTTATGTGCTGGTGCGCATGGGGCAGGGCCGGGTGCGGGCGGTGCGATCAAGGCGCGTGAAGTATTCGGATGTCGACAGCAAAACCGCCTATTCTGAAACGGTGCAGCGATTTGCAAACAACTATGTGAGCCAGTTCGAGGTTCCGGTGTTGTTCTATGTGGTTTTGGCTTTTGCTCTCGCCACGGGGCTTGTTGATTTTATATTGATCGGGCTTGCCTGGGCCTTTGTCGGGGCGCGACTCGTGCATAGTTTTGAGCATACTGGCAGGAACAGGATTGCCACGCGGTTCAAGGTTTTTGTCGCGGGCCTGGTTTTTTTGGTTGGCATGTGGGCCTGGTTTGGCCTCAGGCTTTTTGTGATTGGATAATTCATGCGCATGGCTGGCCGCGTCGCCGCGGCAATAGAAGTTCTGAACGAGGTTTTCACCCAGCACCGCCCGGCTTCCGAGGCGCTGAAGGACTGGGGCAAGGCACATCGCTTTGCCGGCTCCACCGACCGGCATGCCATCGGCACGCTGGTTTATGACACGCTGCGCCGGCGCAATACGGCGGCGGCGCGGATGGGCGATGGACGCCCCCGGGCGCTGGTGCTCGGCGTGCTGCGGGAGGTGTGGAACCTGCCGGCCGAGGAGATTGAAAATCTGTGTACGGAGCAGCATGGCCCGGGCGTTCTGAGCGCTGCGGAAAAAGCGGCGCTGGGGCGCGAGATGCGGGATGACTTGCCCGTGCATATCCGCGGTGATTTTCCGGAATGGCTTTTGCCCTCCATGATCCAGGTCTTCGGATCGCGCGCGGCGGAGGAGGGGGCAGCCCTGGCGCAGCGGGCGCCCATTGATCTGCGGGTGAATACGCTGAAGGCGGACCGGGACCAGTTGCTTGTGGCATTTGCCAAGCACGGGGCGGAAGCGGGACCGCTGTCGCCGCTCTGTGTGCGGATCAAAGCTACCGATGCGAATACGCGCAACATCAATGTCGAGGTAGAGCCGGCGCATGGCATGGGCTGGTTCGAGGTGCAGGACGCGGCTTCGCAAATTGCGGCGCTGATGTCAGGGGCCAAGCCCGGCGAGACGGTGCTTGACCTTTGTGCCGGGGCCGGGGGCAAGACCCTGGCCCTTGCGGCAATGCTGAAGAACAAGGGCAAGGTTGTGGCTCATGATGCGGACCGCCACCGGTTGCGGCCGATTTTTGAGCGCATGAGCAGAGCCGGGGCGACGAACATTGAGATCGTCGGGGCTGATGAGGGCAGCAAGCTTGAGGAGATGGGCGGTTTTGATTGCGTGCTGATCGACGCGCCCTGCTCCGGCTCCGGCTCTTGGCGGCGCAAGCCCGATGCGAAGTGGCGGCTGGCGGAGATACAGTTAAAGCAACGCATCAAGGAGCAGCGCGAAGTGCTGGAAAAGGGCGCGGCTTTGGTGAAGGACGTCGGACGGCTGGTTTACATTACCTGTTCGGTGCTGCCGGAAGAAAACACGGCACAGGTAGAGGCGTTCCTGAAGGCCCACAAGAATTTTGAAATCATTCCCTATGCCAAGCAATGGGCGGCGGCGATTGGACTGCCAGCGCCTGGGTCTGCCGATGGTTCGCATGACACGCTGCTGCTCACTCCGGCGCGGCACGGCACCGACGGGTTCTTTATCGCGGTGATGCGGCGGACCTAACCGCCGTTGCGGGCGAGGAATTTGCCCATGGCGCGGAGCGTTTCGGTGCTGACGTGGTGCTCTATGCCCTCGGAATCGATGCGGGCGGTTTCCTGGCTGACGCCGAGGGCGAGCAGGAATTTTTCCACGATGGCGTGCTTGCGCCTGCCGTCCTCGGCCATTTTCCAGCCCTCGACGGTGAGGAAAATGGCGCGATAGGGCTCCTGGGTGATGAGCTCGGCGGTTTGCAGCCGCTTCAGGGTTTTCACTACCGTGGCGTTGGCAACCCCCAGCCTCATGGCAATATCGGTGCAGCGCGCTTCGCCGCGCTCGTCAATGAGATCGGCAATCATTTCCACGTAGTCGCCTGCCAGTTCCGCCGAATGATCGGCGCGCACGCGCTTGAAGGCTGCCGAGCGGAGCTTGGCCGAGGGGATCTTCTTGGTCGCAAGTGCCATTTTTAACCATCCAATTGCGGTGCGAGATTAGCCTATTGCATATAACTTAGCCTATGCTAAACTTTCAAGTATTAGCTCAGGATTGATTAACATGACCGATACGCCCGTTTCCGCCGATTTCAACCGCCGCGGATTCCTGCGCAAGGCTGCGGCGGTTGGCGCAATGGTGCCTCTCGGCAGCGGCGCTGCCATGGGGCAAACGGCCTCCAGCCACTCAGGCCATGGCGGCCATGACCAGTTCGGCAACCGGATGGTAGGTGAGGTCAATCACGCGGCCAACGGCTTTGACCCGCACCAGATCATCCGGGATTTCGATGTGGGTACGGTTTCGGTCACTGCGGACGGCCGCGTTTTGCGGGAATGGACAATCACGGCGGTAGACCACGAGTTCGAAATCGCACCCGGAATCAAGTTCCCCGGCTGGTCCTATAATGGCCGCATCCCCGGTCCCACCTTGCGCTGCACGGAAGGCGAGCGCCTGCGCATCCGCTTCATCAATGGCAGCAGCCACCCCCACTCCATGCATTTCCACGGCATTCATTCGGCGCGAATGGACGGCGTTCCGGGGGCGGGCATGGTGGAGCCAGGGGCGGAATTCACCTATGAATTCGACGCCAAACCCTTCGGCTGCCATCTCTATCATTGCCATGCCATTCCATTGAAACGTCACATCCACAAAGGGCTCTACGGCGTGTTCATCGTCGATCCCGATCCGGCGAAGCATCCGGAGGGGCGTGACGTGGCGGCCTCGCGTCTTCTGGGATCGCCGGAAAACGCCCAGTGGCAGGAAATGGTGATGGTAATGAACGCCTTCGACACCAACTTCGACGATGAGAATGAATTCTATTGCGTCAACACCATTCCGTTTGCCTATTTCGACAAGCCGATCCGGATCGAGAAGTCGCGGCCCATCCGGATTTACCTGGTCAACATCACCGAGTTCGATCCAATCAACTCGTTCCATGTGCATGCGAATTTCTTCGAGTTTTTCGATCACGGCACGACGCTCACACCAACATCGCGCACGGTTGACACGGTGATGATGTGCCAGGCGCAGCGCGGCATCATTGAAATGACCTTCGCCGAGCATGAGCCCGGCATCTACATGTTCCATGCCCACCAGTCGGAGTTCGCGGAACTCGGCTGGATGAGCCACTTCGAGGTGGTGTGATGGGCTCCAGGCACTTCTGGCTGTCGGTGCCACTCGTCGTCACGGTTGCGATTGTGGCGCTTCTGCTGATCTGGCGGCCGCTTGACCGGCTTTCGGCGGAAGCACCTCCGGTTGAAGAGGCGGCCATCGAGCGGGTGAATCTGACGCCGGGCCTCATTTCGCTTGATGTGCGGACAGATGGTTCGGAGCCGGTGGTGATTGCCCAGGTGCAGGTTGACACGGCCTATCGCCTGTTTGCCGCGGCACCGCTTTTGGGCGGAGCGCGGCTTGGGCTTACGCGCATTGACATTCCCTACCCATGGATCGAGGGCGAAGCCCATCATATCGCCCTGCTGACATCTACGGGTGCAATCATCGACCATTCGATCGAGGTTGCAACGGCAACGCCGGTTTTGTCGGGTCCGTCGCTCGGGCTTCTGGTGGCGGTGGGGCTTTTGCTGGGCGCGGTTCCGGTGGCAACCGGGCTGCTGGCCTGGCCCGCCATGCGTTCTCTATCGCGGCCCACGATGAATTTCCTGCTGGCACTCACGGTTGGACTGCTAGTTTTCCTGCTGATCGATACAATCGGCGAGGGGCTTGAAGCAGGGGCGGAAACCATCGGTCGCTTGCGGGGCACAGCCTTATTTTGGGTGATGCTGGCGGTGACCACACTTGTTCTGCTGGCCCTGGGGCGGGCCAAGGGCGCGGCGCCGGAAGGCCTGCGGCTGGCGGCCTTCATTTCCCTTGGCATCGGCTTGCATAACCTGGGCGAGGGGCTGGCCGTCGGTGCGGCCCTTGCCACGGGGTCGGCAGCGCTGGCGACATTCCTGGTCATTGGCTTTACCATTCACAATGTGACGGAAGGTATTGGCATCGCCGTGCCGATCGCCGACGAACGGCCAAAATTCATGCAGTTCGCTGGCCTTGCGGCGCTGGCTGGATTCCCCGCCATCGTTGGCACCATAGCTGGCACGCAAGCCGTGAGCCCCTTGTGGATTGCCGTGTGCTTCGGCGTTGGGGCGGGGGCCATCCTGCAGGTCATCATCGAAGTGGGCGCGCTGATTGCGCGGCGCGCGGGCCCGGGACAATGGCTTTCGCCGCCGGTTGCCGCCGGGGTTTCCGCGGGACTTGGCGTGATGTACGCGACAGCGCTGCTGGTCTGACATGCGAGACGATTTGACTAGTGCCCCGGCGCCCACGGGTTCCAAATGGCGGCAGGCGCGCGGCGAGCCTTCGCTTGCCGATGTTTTCCGCACCATCAAGATAAAGCCCTCGAGCGGCATGTTCCGCCGGGCCATGGCCTTTGTCGGGCCGGGCTACCTGGTTTCGGTGGGCTATATGGACCCGGGCAACTGGGCGACTTCCATCGCCGGGGGCGCGCAATTCGGCTACGCGCTGCTGTTCGTGGCGCTGCTCTCCAACATCATGGCCATCATCCTGCAGTCGCTGTGCGCCAGACTGGCCATCGGCTCGAGGCGCGACCTGGCCCAGGCCTGCCGGGACGCGTTTCCCAGGAGCGTTTCCTTCGTGCTGTGGATTTTCGCGGAGATCGCCATTATTGCGACGGATATTGCCGAAGTTGTCGGCACCGCCATTGGCCTCAACCTGCTGTTCGGCATTCCTCTTGAACTCGGTGTGATCATCACGGCGCTCGACGTGTTCATCATCCTCTGGCTGCAGCGGCTGGGCTTCCGCTGGGTTGAGGCCTTCATCATCTCGCTGCTGGGGGTGATCTTCGTCTGCTTCTTCCTGCAGATTGCCATGGCCGATCCGGACTGGGGCGGGGTGATCAAGGGGTTTGCGCCGACGGTGGATATCGTGGGCAATCCGCAGATGCTTTATCTGGCGCTGGGCATCATCGGGGCCACGGTCATGCCGCATAATCTTTATCTGCATTCAGGCATCGTGCAGACGCGGGACTATGGCGACAGCCTGCCGGAGAAACGCGAAGCGCTGAAATTTGCCACGTGGGATTCAACCGTGGCGCTGATGTTTGCGCTGCTTGTCAATGCCTCGATTCTCATTCTGGCGGCGGCGACATTCTACAAGACGGGGCGCACGGATGTTGCCGAGCTTGGTGATGCCCATGCCATGCTTGCGCCTTTGCTGGGCTCCCTGCTGGCGCCAAAGCTCTTTGCCATTTCGCTGCTGGCCTGCGGCCTCAATTCGACGGTGACGGCCACGCTAGCGGGGCAGATCGTGATGGAAGGCTTCCTCAATATCCGCCTTCCCGCCTGGCTGCGCCGGCTGGCGACGCGCATGGTGGCGATTGTGCCGGCGGCGGGCGTGACCATCTATTATGGCGCAGAGGGCAC
>JAEUMI010000067.1 GCA_016792825.1 Hyphomicrobiales bacterium | reverse complement strand
GGCGACGTGATCGAATGCTTCCGCGTGGAGAAGATCCAGCGCAAGCTGGACTAAGCGGGGCGATATGCGTCCAAGCAAGGGTTCAGCAGGACCTTCCCAGCGCCAGCTTCGGGCGGGCGAACTGATCCGCCATGCTCTGGCCGATATCCTGATGCGGGGCGATACGGGCGACCCGGAGCTGGAGAAGCTGGCGGTGAGCGTGGTCGAGGTCCAGATGTCACCGGATTTGCGGATTGCCACGGCCTATGTGCGGGGCCTGATCAACAGTCAGGACAAGCTGGTGCTGGCAGCCTTAGAGCGGAACAAGAAGTATATCCGCGGGCTTGTGGCGCCGCGCATTGACGTAAAATACATGCCGGAAATAAGGTTTCGTATCGATACGTCTTTGGAATACGCTGCCAAAATCGATGAGCTCCTGGCCGATCCAAAGGTTGTCAGCGACCTCAAACATAACGAAAAATGAAAAAGCGCGGGCAGCCGGTTCATGGCTGGGTGGTGCTGGACAAGCCCTTGGGCATGACCTCGACACAGGCGGTTGGCAAAATCCGGCGGCTGTTCGATGCGGAAAAGGCTGGGCACGGCGGGACATTGGATCCACTCGCTACGGGAATGCTGCCGATTGCTCTGGGAGAAGCCACCAAAACCGTGCAGTGGGCCATGGATGGACGGAAAGTCTACCGCTTTGAAGTGACCTGGGGGGCGGAGCGCACGACCGACGATTTGGAAGGCGAGATTACCGCTCAATCTGATTTGCGTCCGACACCGATTAATATCGAATCGATACTAACTGACTTCCAGGGCGTTATTCTTCAGGCCCCGCCGGCTTTTTCGGCTATCAAGATTGACGGGGAGCGGGCTTATGACCTAGCCCGGGCGGGCGAGACCGTCGAGATCGCCGAACGGCCGGTAACCATTGAAAAGCTGGTTCTGGTGGGCTGCCCCGACGACAATCATGCGATTTTTGAGGTGAGCTGCGGCAAGGGCACCTATGTGCGCTCGCTGGCCCGTGACATGGGCCGGAAACTGGGCTGCCTGGGCCATGTTTCCATGTTGCGGCGGATTGCGGTTGGGCCATTTGTGGAAGCTGACATGATTCCGCTGGAAACCCTCGCGGAAATGAGCCATAAGCCCCTCGGCAATAGTGCCGAAAACGGGGCTCTCCGCCCCCTCGAGACCGTGCTGGACGGCATCCCGGCACTGGCCTTGAAGGACGCGGAAGCCCGGCGCCTGAAGCAGGGTCAGTCAATCCTGCTCAGAGGTGCGAACGCTCCCGTAGCATGCGATGCGGTTCTGGTGACCTGGGATTCAAAACCCCTCGGCATCTGCAGCATCGAACAGGGAGCGCTCAAGCCGAAGCGCCTGTTTAACCTTTAGACATCCTGGAGATGGCCGAATGACGATGACTGCCGAGCGTAAATCCGCGCTCATGAAAGACTATGGAACCAAGCCCGGTGACACGGGCTCGCCTGAAGTGCAGGTTGCTCTTTTGACAGAGCGCATCAATGGTCTGACCGACCATTTCAAAACCCACAAGAAGGACAATCACTCACGCCGCGGTTTGTTGAAGATGGTGAGTTTGCGCCGTGGACTTCTCGACTTCTTGAAGTCGAAGGATGAGGGCCGTTACCAGGCCCTGATCAAGCGTCTCGAAATCCGCCGCTAAACAGCGGCTGACGATTGTATGAGCGGGCGGATCACCGAATTGCCGCCCGCGTCCCCTTTTCACAAGCCGGGCAATGGGGCCAGGTTTTGATCGCTCAATGGGGATGCCGTCCGGTCAGGTGAACGGAAGTGGCGGCGAAGAGCAATAAGGAATGTTACATGTTTAAGATAGATGTTGAAGAACTGGAATGGGCCGGAAAGCCCTTGCGCATTGAAACCGGCCGCATGGCGCGCCAGGCAGACGGCGCGGTTGTCGTAACCTACGGCGAGACGACGGTTCTTGCCACGGCAGTTGCCGCACGCTCGGAAAAGCCCGGGATTGATTTCTTCCCGCTCACCGTGAACTACCAGGAAAAGACCTATGCCGCAGGCAAGATTCCCGGCGGCTACTTCAAGCGTGAAGGCCGGCCCACGGAAAAGGAAACACTGGTTTCCCGCCTTATCGACCGCCCAATCCGCCCGCTTTTCCCCGAGGGTTTCCGCAATGAAACCCAGGTGATCGCCACGGTGCTCTCCTACGACCTGGAAAACGACAGCGATATCGTAGCCCTCATCGGTGCATCCGCCGCACTCACCATTTCCGGCATTCCCTTCATGGGCCCGGTTGGCGGGGCCCGCGTCGGCTTCATCGATGGCGAGTTCGTTTTGAACCCGACGCAGGAGCAGATGAAAACTTCTGACCTTGACCTTGTGGTTGCCGGCACATCAGACGCGGTTCTGATGGTTGAATCGGAAGCCAAGGAGCTTTCGGAAGAGCAGATGCTTGGCGCCGTGATGTTTGGCCATGCGGGCTTCCAGCCCGTCATCGACGCCATAATCCGCCTGGCCGAACGCTCATCGCGCGAACCCCGCGACTTCGTGGCTCCGGACAATGAGAAGCTTTACAAGGCGGTGAAGAAGTCCGTCGAGAAAGACGTGCGCGCCGCCTACGCCATTCCGAAGAAGGAAGAGCGGGTGGAAGCAATTGCCAAGGCCAAGGACAAGGTTGTGGCCGCCCTCGTTGACGCGGAAAAAGATACCTCGCCGACACCCCAGAAAGTGGCTGAAGCCTTCAAGCATCTCGAAAAGGATGTTGTGCGCAACAGCATTCTTGACACGGGACTTCGCATCGATGGCCGCGACACCAAGACGGTGCGCCAGATCATTGCCGAAGCTTCGGTGCTTCCGCGCACCCACGGTTCATCGCTGTTTACCCGCGGTGAAACCCAGGCGCTTGTTGTAACGACACTGGGCACCGGCGAAGACGAGCAATATGTCGACTCGCTCGACGGCACCTACAAGGCCAAGTTCATGCTGCATTACAACTTCCCTCCCTTCTCGGTAGGTGAAGTGGGCCGCATGGGCGGCGCCGGCCGCCGTGAAATCGGCCATGGCAAGCTGGCCTGGCGGGCGATCAATCCGATGCTGCCGCCGGCCGACCAGTTCCCCTACACCATTCGCGTGGTGTCGGAGATCACTGAATCCAACGGCTCCTCATCGATGGCAACCGTGTGCGGTTCTTCGCTGGCGCTGATGGATGCGGGCGTTCCGCTGAAATCACCGGTAGCCGGCATTGCCATGGGCCTGATCAAGGAAGACGAGCGCTTTGCGGTGCTTTCGGATATTCTCGGCGACGAGGATCATCTCGGCGACATGGACTTCAAGGTGGCGGGCACCAGCAATGGCGTGACCGCGCTGCAGATGGACATCAAGATCACCGGCATCACCGAGGAGATCATGAAGGTCGCCTTGTGGCAGGCGAAGGATGGCCGCTTGCATATCCTTGGCAAAATGGCCGAGGCGCTGGAAAACGCCCGTCCGGGCCTTGGCGAGCATGCGCCGCGCATCGAAGTGATCAAGATCCCGACCGACAAGATCCGTGAAGTGATCGGCACCGGCGGCAAGGTGATCCGCGAGATCGTGGAAAAGACCGGCGCCAAGATCGACATCCAGGATGACGGCACGGTGAAGGTTGCGTCCTCTTCAGGCGCCGCCATTACGGCGGCCATGAAGTGGATCAAGTCAATCGTGTCGGAACCGGAAGTCGGCGAGATCTATGACGGCAAGATCGTCAAGGTCGTGGACTTCGGCGCGTTCGTGAACTTCTTCGGCGCCAAGGACGGCCTGGTTCATGTTTCGGAACTTGCCGCCAAGCGGGTGAACAAGGTCTCCGACGTGGTGAACGAAGGCGACATGGTAAAGGTCAAGCTTTTAGGCTTCGACAATCGCGGCAAGGTTCGCCTGTCGATGAAGCAGGTTGACCAGGTGACCGGCGAGGATCTGTCAAAGCAGCAGGCTGAGGCAGCACCGGCCGAAGAAGCCGAAGCCTCGTAAGCTTAAAAGTCTTACATCCAAGAAGCGCGGGAGATTTTCCCGCGCTTTTTTATTTGGGGGTGCCCGGCGATTTGGCCTTTGTTTGATGAGGCGAACTGCGCTTAACTCTGCACATGCGCAATCTTGTGATGATTCCGGCCATGGGCTGCGATGGCGGGCTCTATGCCGACATCCTGCCGCGGCTGTCCAGTGTGATCAGTCCCGTGACGATTGTCGCGGACAGGGACACTTTGACGGGCTGCGTCCATCAGGTGCTGGACCAAGCACCGGAAAAATTCATCATCCTCGGCACGTCATTTGGCGGCAGGACAGCGCTCGAAGTGGCACTTGCGGCACCGCAGCGGGTTGAAGGCCTGGTGGTCATTGGCGCAGGACCAGGCGTGGCAGCAGATCCCGCTGCCGGCATGCGGCGGACCGAAAGACTGCGCGGCACGGAGTTTGGAAGTGTGGTTACGGAAATGGCTGATATGGTTTCCCACCTGCCGGGGCAAAACGGGGAGAAGGCGCGCAGCGCTTTCATTTCCATGGCGCAGAAACTTGGCGGTGCCGCGATGGCACGGCAATCGGCGGCCCTTTCGCAACGTGCGGACCTGTGGCCAAGGCTTGGCGAAATCGCCTGTCCATCGCTCATGCTGTGGGGGCGGGAAGACAAGTTCTCGCCTGCGGCCGACGGCTTGAAAATGTCGACGGGCCTGCCGCACGGGCGCTATGCGGAAATTTCCGAATGCGGGCATTTCCCCAGCCTGGAAGCGCCGGAGGAAACCGCCGATATCATTCTGCACTGGCTGCAGGACAATACATTCATTTGAGGCTGATGAGGTATTCGGCGATGGCTTCGACATCGGCTTGCGGAAGCTTTGCCATGTTGGCCTGGACCTGGCCCATGCCTCCCGAAGACATGTTTTCATAGCCAAAGACTTCGCCATTCTGCAGGGCCAGCACCAGGTCCTTCTGATCCTTGTAGCGCCCCGTTTCGACCAGGCCATGGAGGCTTGGCACCTTGCCCTGGCCTTCAGGATGGGGGCCGCCCATCATAAAGCGGCTGCCGTCGCGGGCCATGATGAGGTTCCGCGGCGTGTGGCATTCGCCGCAATGGCCGGGACCATTCACCAGATAGGAACCACGGTTCCATGTTGCAGTCTGGCTGCTATCGGGCTGCCAGGGGGCGGTATCAAGCCCCAAGAATTTCCACAGGCCAAGGCCCCGGCGCAGCAGAAAGGCGATGGGAATTCCGGCTTCGCGACTGGGTGAGGATACCGGCGGCAGACTCATCAGGTAGGCCTTGATATCCAACACGTCTTCAACGGGCATGGCGGCATAGGAGGTGTAGGGAAAGGCCGGGATGAGATGCTGGCCGGATTTGGAAATGCCGCGCTGCACCGCATTGACGAAGTCGAGGTCCGACCAGTTGCCAATTCCGGTCTCGGCATCGGGTGTCAGGTTCGGCGGGTAGAGAACGCCAATAGGGGTTTTGAGCGGGAATCCACCGCTCGGCAAATCAGGGTCAAGGCCTGCCTGTTCTGCATTTGACTTGTGGCAATTCCGGCAGCCACCTGCGGTATAGAGGATTTCACCATTGGCAATATTGCCGGCATGGGCCGGGATGGCCGAGGCCGGCAAAGGCCGAGGGGCGCTCACCAGCCAAAAAGCCGTGAAGCCCAGCACTGCGAGCAGTGCCAGACTCCCGAGGTTTCGTTTGGATAGCAGCTTCAGGCTGGATTATCCTTTTGGACGGCGGAAGCTTTCATGGCAGCTCTGACATGCCTGGCCAAGGGCGGGGAACGCGGCTTTGAAGCCTGCTTCATCGGTTGTGGCGGCAAGGGTTGCCCGGGCATCCACCCAGGCCTGATACTTGGCGCCAATATCGCTGCCTTCGGCCCAGATTTCAGGCTTTGCCCAAGTCTCAACCGTGGCGCCTTCCATGCTGCTGGCGTCCCAGGCCTTGGCTTCGCCCGCGGCCGCATCGGCGGCGGCCATGGCATCGAGGCTGGCTTTCACAGTGGCGGCGTCATAAGGAGCCTCGCCCTTCATGATGGCAACCAGGGCACCCATGGCCTTGCCGTTTGCCTTCATTTCAGCCTGACGGGCCTTGATCTGGTCGTCGGCTGCGGCATAGGCGAGGGAAAAGCCGAGGCCAAGCACGATGGTACCGGCGGCAATCGACTTGAAAAGGTTTCTGGAAAGCATTGAACGTCTCCTGGATTGGCAATGGGCTGGGCAGGGAAGGGTAACATTACATGTTACGAGGATAAGTCCAGCCGCGGATCATCACGAAACGGTGATTATTTTTCAGCGGGATGAACCGAATCTGAATGGACAATTTGGTCTGCATTCAGGCCCAGGCGCTTAGGGTTTCCTTAGGTTCAATGCTTTAGAGTCCAGACCGAAGGAAAATGGAAAAAGAAATGCCGACCGACCAGCCCAGTGCCCAAACCAAACGCCCCTCGCTGACCAAGAAGCTCAGTCCCGAGCTCAACGAATTTCTGCATATGCTGAATGCCCTTGAGGGCCAGCCGGGAAGCAAGCAGGATTCAACCGCCTAAGGGCGCCGCGCTAAACCCGATTTTCAGATCGTCCCCGCCTCGGCCGCCGTGACCCAGGCATCAGCCAGCGCCAGCAACTCAGTGATGGTTTCACGGCTGGCTCCAGCAGTTTCAATTTGCACTGCTTTTCCCTCAAGATCCGCCGCTTCAAAATTACGCGCAAGACCCTTCAGCGCATGCACGCAATGGCGCGTCGTTTCCTTATCATCCGCATCGAAGGCCGCTGCCGCGGCGTTGGCGTAGTGGATGCTTTCAGTTGCGGCCAGGGTCATGAGCTTTACCCAGGTTCCCTTGGGCAACGCGGCGCGCAGTCCGCTGAAAGCCGAACCTGGCCTGGCCGGTTCAGCGACGGCTGGCGGTGCGGGAAGCCGCGAATTCAGAAAGCCTCTTATGGCGCGGTGAAGTTCGTTGCTGTTGGCAGGCTTTGGCACGGCATGATCGAAGGCATCGCGCCAATGGGAAAATTCGGTTGAATCGGCGAGAAAGGCGGACAGCGCCAGAATGGGCGTTTTGGAGGTTTTTCCGCCAAGCGCGCGAATGCCGCGGGCGGCGGTCACGCCATCCATGACCGGCATTTCAATATCGAGCAGAATGACATCGTAGAAGGATTTTTCCGCCTGGCGGAGCGCAAGTTCACCATCTTCCACGGCATCAACCTCAAGGCCCATGCGCTTGAGCATGGCGGTAGTCACAATGCGCGAGGCGGTGGAATCCTCGGCGTAGAGAACCCGCGGCCTTGAGCCATCGGCATGCTTGGAAAATTTTTGTTCGGGGTGCAGATTCTGACTGGCTAGGGCGGCAACGGGCATTCTTTTCTGCACTCACAAATCACGTTCGGAGGCAGACTAGGGGGTTAATTATTGTCGAATGGTATGCATTGCCGTTAACTTGTTGCTATGACTAACGGGAGATTAATCCGTCCCGTTCTGAATCATTTCGTGCCGAACATGCGGTCACCGGCATCGCCAAGCCCAGGCACGATGTAGCCGTGGGAATTCAGGTGGCTGTCAACCGCCGCTGTGTAGATCTGCACGTCAGGATGTTCCTCGGAGAATCGTTTTATTCCTTCCGGAGCTGAAAGCAGGCAGACCAGGCGAATGTCCTTTGCACCTTTTTCCTTGAGGCGGGTGATGGCCGCTGCCACGGAATTGCCGGTGGCCAGCATGGGGTCCACGACGATGACCCGGCGCTCTTCGATATCGGCCGGAACCTTCATGTAATATTCAACCGGCTGCAATGTTTCCGGATTGCGGTAAATGCCGATGTGACCGACGCGGGCCGAGGGCATGAGATCAAGCATGCCTTCGAGCAGGCCGTTGCCGGCGCGCAGAATGGAGACGATCACAAGTTTCTTGCCCTTGAGAATGGGGGCTTCCATTTCCGCCACGGGGGTTTCGATGGTTTGCGTCGTCATGGGCAGGTCGCGGGATACTTCATAGGCGAGCAGCAGGCTGATTTCGCGCAGAAGCTGGCGGAATACGGCGGACGGCGTGTGCTTGTCGCGCATCAGGGTGAGCTTGTGAAGGACGAGCGGGTGATCCACGATCGTCAGGGTTTTTGCAAGCGGCGATGTGGCCATGGTTGCCTCCTTTATTTGGACTTTTGTTTCGGCTTTCCGCGGGGCAAACTCAAGGCCAGAGGCCAATTCATCCACGGCTTTGACTTGATTATGGCCCGGGATCCTCCTATCTGCGTAACATAACCTGTTACATAAGAGAAAAGCCATGACGCAGCCCACAACACCCATCGCCGCCGGCACTTCCATCGGCCACGTGCACCTGAAAGTGGCGAATATCCAGAGGTCGCTGGACTTCTATTGTGGGGTGCTGGGCTTTGAACTGCAGCAGTTTTATGGCGACCAGGCCGCTTTTGTTTCGGCGGGCGGCTATCATCACCACCTTGGCATGAATACCTGGGAAAGCCTGGGGGGCTCGCCGCCGCCGCCGGGCACCACGGGACTTTTTCACACGGCGATCCTTTATCCGACGCGGGCCGACCTCGGCGATGCCCTGCGGCGGCTCAAGGCCCATAACATTCCGCTGGATGGCGCGTCCGACCACGGAGTTTCGGAAGCCCTTTATCTGCGCGATCCGGACCAGAATGGGGTTGAACTCTACTGGGACCGGCCCAAGGACAAATGGCCGCGCAAAGCAGATGGGAGCCTTGCCATGATGACGGCGCGGCTTGACCTCACCAGCCTGCTCGCTGAAGGTGCCTAACCGGCGGCCTTCACAGCCAGCGGCAGGGCCTCTTCGAGGGCGGCAAGATCCTCGTCAGTTCCCACGCTGATCCTGATGCAGCGGTTCAGGGGCGCTACGCCCGGCATGCGCACGAATATGCCGTGGGTGGCGAGCCCTTCCAGAATTCGTCGTGCATAGGCGCCATCGCGGCCGCAATCCACGGCGACGAAATTGGTTGATGAAGGAACGCAGCCGAAGCCGTTGAACTGGGCAATGGCGTAGATTCTTTCGCGGGCCCGGGCGACGCGTTGCTGCACGATCTTGAGGTATTCCTGATCGGCAAGTGCGGCGATGGCTCCGGCCTGGCCCAGGCGGTTCACGCCGAAATGGTTCCGGATCTTGTCGAACGCGGAAATGAGATGGGGATGGCCCAGTGCATAGCCCACGCGGACACCGGCCATGCCATAGGCTTTTGAAAAAGTGCGAAAGCGCAGGACATGGGGATTGGCCATATCAAGGGCCGGAACCGTGCCTTCGGCAAATTCATGATAGGCTTCATCCAGCATGAGCGCGCCGCCTGCGGGAATGTTGTCGATCATATCCTGCACCTCGCCGGCTTTCCATGTGGTCCCCATGGGATTGTCTGGATTGGCGAAATAAATCAGACGGGCATTTTCCTTCCTTGCCAGGTCCAGCAACGAAGAAGGATCCTCGCGGTCATTCACGTAAGGAGCGGTGACAAGCCTGCCGCCGAAACCCGCGACATGAAAGTTACAGGTGGGATAGGCGCCCAGGGAACTTGCCACGGTGACGCCTGGCTCCACAAAGAGCCTGACGGCGATGCCGAGCAGGCCGTCAATGCCTTCGCCAACGGTCACGTTCGCCGTCCCAATGCCATGATGCCTGGCAATCGCGGCGCGCAGATCATGAACTTCCGGGTCGCCATATTTCCACGACTCGCTGGCCGCTTCCTGCATGGCGGCAATGGCCTTGGGCGAGGGGCCGAAGACATTTTCATTGGCGCCGATGCGGGCGCGCATGGGAATGCCGCTGCGCCGGAGAATGGCTTCAGGGCCGACGAAGGGAACGGTGGCGGGAAGGCTGTCGATGAGGGGGGTAAAGCTGGTCATGGGGCCATGGTGCTGATTAATCGCGCGGCATCTGATATAATCGGCCGGGACAAGTCAATGCGTGTATGCTGCATTGCTGAACGCCGATTATCATCAAATAACCGAGGACGTGCTGCATATGCCGGAATATCTCTTGAACCATGAAGCGGCGGTCCGGCTGTTTTTCCTGTTTTCGATCCTGGCCATCATGGCCGTCTGGGAAGTGGCAGCACCCCGCAGGCGGCGGGAGATTCCCCGGCTCTTGCGCTGGAGCAATAATCTTGGCGTCGTAGTGATCGATACGCTGCTTGTGCGCCTGAGCTTTCCCATTCTTGCGGTGGGCATGGCGGTGCTGGCTGCCGAACGGGGCTGGGGGCTGCTGAATGTGTTTGCCGTACCAGGCTGGCTCGCTTTCATCATATCGCTGTTGCTGCTTGATCTGGCGATTTACCTGCAACACGTGATGTTCCATGCGGTGCCGGCGTTGTGGCGGCTGCACCGCATGCACCATGCGGACCTGGAATTCGATGTCACCACGGGCCTGCGCTTTCATCCCGTTGAAATCCTGCTTTCGATGGGGCTCAAGCTGGGCATTGTCGCAGCGCTTGGCCCGCCGGC
>JAEUMI010000304.1 GCA_016792825.1 Hyphomicrobiales bacterium | reverse complement strand
GCTGCGGTGGTTGCGGCGGCCTTGGTGAAGCCGCCGGAGAAGCCGTTGGCATTGGCGATGATGCCCGCCGTGGCGCTGCCCACGGCGTAGCCCATCCGCTGCAGCGTTGAGAAGGCCGAGGCGGCAAGCTCGCGCTCATGCGGCAGGGCGGCTTCAACAACGCGGCGGTTGGCAAAAGGCCAGAGGATGCCAAAACCGCCGCCCTGAAGCGTGGCGAAGAAGAGCAGCCCGGCCATGGACCCCGATGGCACCACCCAGGCAAATCCGGCAACGCCGGCGGCGATCATCAGGGCTCCGGCGCGGACGATCAATACCTCATGCTGCTTGGGTGCGGTGGCCACAAGAATGGACAAAATGGACCAGGAGATCGACTCGCTGGCAATGATCAGGCCGGTAGTCACCGGAGAAAGATCATGGAGCGAGGCCAGCAGCAGTGGTCCGTAAAAACCAAACGAACAGGTGGATATGGAGAGTGCCGCCACCATCAACATGCCGGAGCCCACGACTGTCCGGGGATTGAAAGGCGCCGTTGGAAACAGGCGGGAAGTCTTGTTGCGGGCGTCGAGAACAAAGAATGCTGCGATGCCGGCAAGCCCTGCGATAACAAGCGCCTGGGAAACATTGAAGCGCGACTCCACCCCGGCGGTGGCAATCGCCGTAATACCCAGGGCGAGGCAGGTGAGAGCAAGGGCAGGAAAATTGCGTGGCTCCAAGCTTGCGCTGGGGCGTTCCGGTTCATTGCGCAGCAGAGGAACACAGGCGATTGCGAAGACGACAGCTGCGGCAGCGAAAATCAGAAACGCCCAGCGCCAGGACAGCAGCGTCTGCATGATGCCGCCATAGAGCGGACCGCCGAAGGCGCTGACGCCCCAGACGACCGAGAAAACCGCCATGAGTTGCGGCCAAATGGACGACGGGAAATAGCGCTGCACTGCGACAAAGGAGAGCGAGATGAGAGCGCCACCGCCGAACCCGCTGATCAGGCGGCCGATCAGGGCCCAGTACATGGTGGCCGACAGGGCGGTTTCGAGGGTGCCCAGGGTGAAGATGAGAGCCGCCACAATCATGTTGGTGCGTACTGACCAGTAGGTGGTGAGCCGCCCGGTAAGGGCGCCGGCAATGATCGAGCCGATCTCATAGATGGCAAAAACCCAGCCGTTCAGTTCCACCCCGCCTATTTCGCGCACCATGGCCGGCATGATGGTCGAGATCATGTTTTCGGCACCGGAATGGAAAGTCAGGCCAAGGCTGATGAAACAGAAGCGCGGCAGCGCGCCCGAGCGCCACAACTCTCCCCAGTTTGTGTGCGTGGCGCTTTCATCGGTCATGGCTGGATAGGGTTCCTGTGGGCGCAAGGGCGCACACCGGCAATGCTGTCCTCGCCTGCCTGAGTCACGCCCTTTGGTGGAGAAAAATAGAAGCTGAATGGATTCTATATGGGCGTTCAATAAAGCGCAAGAACCGCCAGTCAGGGATCCGGCCACGTGCAAAATGGTTGCGGCCGGACTGTTCGTCCGGCCACTGTCTATGCAAACGCATGGCGTAACCGCAAATACTAGCGGCGGTTGCTGCCGCCGAGGCCCAAGTCGTCGCCGGCCATGCCGCCGGTTGCGCCAGGAACTGCAAAGGCATTCGAGGTCGAAACGCTGGCTGCATTCTGCGTATCTTGCGCGCCATATGGCGTGGTCACGTCACGGATCGAGGCAAACGAAGCCGTTGAAACAGCGGCGAGGGCGATGAGGGAAATTGCGAACTTATTCATGGTAGTCTCCTGTTGAGTAGGTGGTTGGTTCAATCTGTTTCCGGGTTGCGCTGACCGCTTCCCGATGACCTCAATCTATGCCTTTGCGCGGCAAAATCGAATCAAGCCCAGTTACAGATTGGCGATCAACTTATCTAACCATTTCATCAGGTTACCGGTTCACATGGAAGGAGAATTCAACTCCTGCTCACGACGAAAAACCGGACCACACAACGCGGTGATTGAAAGGGGGCTTTTTTTGATCAAGAAAAGCCCAGGCCAGAAAATAATCGGATTGACGATCCCGCTGTGCTTTTCCTCATGCGACGGAGAGTGATGGCGCGGACTGCTTTCATCATGTTACACACGGTCTTTCGCGAGGGAGCACATGATGGCAAATACGCCGCCGCCGGTCTGGGTTTACAACGAGACGATCAAGATGTTCGCCACCCCCGGCGATCCGCCGTTCGAGGACAGGCACGAACTTGAAACCCATTGGGGCCGCGCCTGGGGCATCAACAACGACGTGGGCCGCATGCGCTCGGTGCTGGTGCACCGGCCCGGCAAGGAAATGGATGTCATTGATCCCAAGAAGCGCATTGAAAGCGTCGGCTCCTTCGGCGACCTGAAAGCCGGGTGGTATTTCCAAAGCGATACGATGCCGCAGGTCGCCGAGATGCAGGCCCAGCATGATGCGCTGGTGGCGGCTCTCAAGGCCAAGGGCGTGGAGGTGCATCACGTCGAAGGTGACGCTGCCGGACGCATCAAATCCTGCTACACGCGCGATCCGCTGATCATGGTGAAAGGCGGGGCCATCATCTGCCGCATGGGGACGCGGGTCCGCCGCGGCGAGGAACTCGCCATCAGCCGCACCCTGGCGCGGCTCGGCATTCCCATTCTCCGCACACTATCGGGCAGCGCACTGATGGAAGGCGGCAGCTTTGCCTGGATCAATGAGCGCACGGCAGTGATCGGCTGCGGCATCCGGGTGAACCGCGAGGGCGCGGAACAGGTGGGCGAAGTGCTCAAGCGCCAGGGGGTTGAGCTTCTGATTATCGATCTCTTCGGCTATGACCTCCATATCGACGGTTCATTCCAGATGATCAGCAAGGATCTCGCCATCGTCGATCCCTTCGGCCTGCCCTATTCCTTCCTGCAGAAACTCAAGGAGCTAAACGTACAAACGGTTGAGATCTCGCCGGCCGATGACCGGTGGATTATCAATTCCCTGGCGGTAGCACCGGGGGAACTTCTCATGCCGGAAGGCGCTTCAAACCAGACACTGGATGCGCTGGCCAAGCATGGGGTGAGCTGGACAGTGGTCCCCTATGGCAAGATGCAGCTTAACGGCGGCGGCATACACTGCTCCACCACGCCGCTGATCCGCGATCCGGTGTGAGTTCAACGCTGAACGATATCGATCGGAAACAGCAATGTAAATTCCGAACCGGGCGACAGGCGGGTAAATTTGAGCTTGGTGCTGAGCTGGTTGGCGAAAGCCTTGACGATCCGCATCCCCAAGCCACGCGACTTGTTGGGATCGAAATCGGCGGGAAGGCCCTGGCCCTCATCGCTCACCGAAATCAAGATGTTTCCATCCCCGTGGCGAGCAATGCCAACGCGTATCTTGCCACCGGTTCCGTGGGGGTAGCCGTATTTGGCTGAGTTGGTGATCAACTCGACAACTATGAGCGCCACCGAGATGGCGTTGTCGACCTTCACGTTGATGCCGCGCTCCGCCTCGACATGTATGGTGCACTGGGCAACCGAAGTCTCCATGTCGTGGCAGACCTCCTCTACATAGGTGCCAAGGTCCATGCTTTCGATGTAATTGTTCCGGTACAGGCGCTCATGGGCGCGGGCTATGGCAGTTACGCGCCGCGCGGCTTCCTCGAATTGGTCCATGGTTTCCTTGCCGTCCGCGTCGCGGGCCTGCATCTGCAGCAGACTGGTGACAATGGTCAGGCTGTTTTTGACCCGGTGGTTCATTTCCTTCACGAGGAACTGCTGGCGTTCGAGGGCTGATTTCAAGTGGCGCTCATTGCGCTCGCGCTCGATGGCCATGCCGAGGACATTTGCCGCGCCTTGCAGGAAGGCGAGGTCATGCTCGACAAATTGATCGTCCGACTGGCTGTCCACCTCGAGCACGCCAAAGGGCTTGCCGTCACCCTGAAGGATGACATTCATTGCCCTTTTGATGCCGTGCTGGACCAGCACGTCGGGGGTACGGAAGCGTTCCTCGTTTTCAAGGTGGTTGGAAATGACGGGCTTGCCGGTGCGCAGGGCAAATCCGGCCGGGGATTCCATGTCCGCTCCGATGCTGGCCACACCAACGATGCCGGCATCCCAGCCGACGCCGGCCTGCACCAGGAGGCGGTTTTCCTCCGGGATGTAGCGCAAGACCTTGCAGAACTTGACCCGCAGACCTTCCGCCGTGAGGCGAACAGTCTCGGCCAGCAGTGTTTCAAAGGGGGGACCCTGCAAAGCCATGACGCCCAGTTCCGACATGATTTCCTGCTGCCGGATACGCTGTTCAAGAGCGCGCAGCGTCAGGTCGTGCGGCTTTTCATCGGGCTTTTCCTCAACAACCGCCTCGTTATCGTTCGGCACAGCCATGCTTACAAACGCCTTCCCTCGGATCCTCAGGGGAGAGGATGTACGCTGAATTGCGGGCCATGTCAGCCTGATTACAGGGGTTCAAAAGGAAAGCGTTGCAGCCCCTTCCTTGATCTGGGCGTGCAGGACGCTGGCGCCGGTAATGACGACGCCGTCGAGCAGATCGGCCTGTTCATAGCCGCGCGACTTGACGCAGGGCGTGCAGGCCCAGATCGTTCCGCCGCGCTTCTGGAAATCCTCGATCAAGCCAGCGAGCGGCTCGAGGGGGGCCACCTGGGTCAGGCGCTGGCCGCCACGGCGCACCAGATCGATGGCAGTGCTGGTCAGGAAGATCGAGACCTTGAGACCGGCCGTCAGGCCACCGTTGGCGATGGTAAAGGCGACAGAGGACTTTTCCGACTCGATGCCTTTGGTCACGAGGACCACCAGCTTGTCAGTTCCGTTTTGCATAGTAGTATTCTCCAGTTTTAATTGTCTTGTGGGCCTCCATCTAGGGACAGCGCGAAAGGGCGTATATGGCCGGGCTGCCGAAAGAATTGATCGAAAGTCCGAAGCACGTGGAGGTGGGCAGGCTGGCCACGGACGATGCGCTATCGGATGTCCTGCGCAACATCAGGCTTTCCGGTTCCCTGCAATTCTGTTTCATGCCGACGGGCGCCTGGCAAACCGACGCGGCGCCATCACTTTCGGAGCTGTCGGGCAAGCCCTCCAGCGCCATACCTTTTCACATTATTGTCGAAGGCACATGCTGGATGAAAATAGAGGGTCATGCCCACATCCTGAAGGCGGGCGATGTCGTGGCGTTTCCGTTCGGCACCGGCCATCAACTTGGGGCCGGCAGCGGCGGCAGGCTTATTCTTCCCACACAGAATCTGCCGCCCAAGCCCTGGCGGGAAATCCCGGTGCTGCATTATGGTAAAGAAGCTCAAAGGGTCCGCTTGCTGTGCGGCTATTTGCTGTGTGACGCCCTCAATTTCCGCCCGCTCCGCAATGCGCTGCCCACGCTTCTGCATGTCAGCACGCGCACCAACCGTGATACCGCCTGGCTGCGCGCGACGATCGAACAAATCGTTAGTGAAGTGGACAGCCCGCGCAGCGGCGGGCTTTCCATGCTCGAACGGCTCACGGAAGTCACATTCATCGAGCTGCTGCGCCATCAGATCATCACGGCACAAAGCCAGCCGGGCGGATGGCTGGCGGCACTCGCCGACCCGGCGCTGGGAAAGTGCCTCGCCCTCATCCACGACGACCCAGCGCGTGAATGGTCCATGCAGAATCTGTCGGCTGCTTCCGGGCTTTCACGCAGCACGCTCGCTGAGCGTTTCGAAACGATGCTCGGCACTTCGCCCATGCGCTATGTCCGGGAGTGGCGGCTCTGTCTGGCATGCCTCGCGTTGAGCAGCACCACGAAGCGCATTGCCGCCATCGCCCACGAGGCAGGATACGGCACCGAGGCTGCCTTCAACCGGGCCTTCTCGCGGGCCTATGGAGTGCCGCCGGCTACGTGGCGGCAAACGACGAAGCGCGGCTGAGCTGCGGCCCAGCGGCTGGCAGCTGCCTCATAATGTGGTTGCGGCAGAACCTACGCTTTCCGCCCCGTCGAAGGTGAATATCCCGCCCGTCGCATAGGCCGCCTCATCGGAGGCCAGATACACATAGAGGGCGGCGATTTCTTCCGGCCGGCCATGGCGGCGCATAGGAATGATGCCGTTCACCCGGCGCAGCATTTCGGGGCTGTATTCGGCGTCCTGCATTGGCGTCGAAGTGTATCCGGGATTGATCGCATTCACCCGGACCTTGGGCGCGAGCTCGATGGCCATGGTGCGCATCATGGCGAGAACCGCGCCTTTGCTGGCATTGTAATCCGCGTAATGGCGATAGCCTACGACTCCTGCGGTGGAGGCGGTGATCAGGATAGTGCCGCCATCGGCCTGCATCATGTGGCGGGCGGCGAGCTGGCTGGGGTAAAAGACGCCATGCACGTTGACCCGCATGACGCGGTCGAAATCAGCGCGGTCAATGTCGAGGAAATCACGGCGGATCGAAATGCCGGCGTTGCAGATCATGATATCAAGGCCGCCAAGGGCGGCGATCGAGCGCGGGAAAGCCGCATCGACTTGCGCAGGCTCCGCCACGTCGACGCCCACGACATCTGAAAGTGCCGGAAGCTCCGACTTGATGAGCCTGGCGTTGTCCGGGTTTCGGCACCAGACACAGACGGCGGCGCCTTCATCGAGAAAACGCCTGGCGATGGCCGCACCTATGCCGGTGGAACCGCCGGTGATGATAACGCGTTTGCCAAGCAGTCTTGCCAAATTCTCCCCCCTTATATCACGTAGCCTTGGGGCACCGGATCAAACATGCGCAGGACATGCCGGCCCTTGCTGCTTTCCAGCGTCACCGAAACTCCGGCGGCCGCCGCTTCCGTGACCGTGACTTTGAGACCAAGGATTCCGTAGAGGTCGCGCAGTATTTCCGCCTGGGGCGAGAACACCTCAACCGCCGCAAGGCAGCCGCCGCGCGGGGCGGTCTTTGCCGGGTGTTCGCTGTCCATCCAGTCAATGAAGAATGGCACGAGCGCGCCGAAGCGATGATTGTGAATCCCAAAACATTTCCAGCCAAGCCATTTGCCATCGGGAAGACTTCTGCCTCCGGTCACCAGATCACTGCCGGTGAGGCCCGCGGCACTTGCCCTCTGGCGCAGTTCAATGAGATCAACGCCGCCAATGGCCCAATGATAAAGCCCTTTGCCTACGAGACTCCGGACTTCCGGGGCGAGATTCGTCTCAGGCTGAGCCGGATCACGGCCAAGGATTTCGAGATAGGTTGCATCGGAAAGCGAAAGCAGCCGGTTGGCGGTTCCTTCTCCGGGATGCACCCCGCCATAGGCCGATGCGCGATCCATTCTCTCAGCGAAGAAGCGTTCGCCTTCCGCCAGGTCGGCGCAATACCAGACAAGATGATCAACACGCATGCACTAAAAATTACATGCTGATTGACCGGTGTCCAGTTAACCTACAACGTGCTCCGCTCATATCAGCCTTGCGCCGGGCCGGGTGGCAGCGGCAGTCCGGGCTTGCTAAAGCGGCCTGACGAACAGGAATTCCAGCGTGGCCACAGTCGAAAACCGCATTGCCAGCAACACCGTATTTGCGGTGCTGATTTCCGTTACCGTGTGCCATCTGATCAACGATACCTTGCAGGCCCTGATGCTGGCCATCTATCCCATCCTGCGGGATTCCTATGCACTCACCTTTGCCCAGATCGGCATCATCACGATGGTGTTCCATGTCACAGCCTCCATCCTGCAACCCCTGATCGGGCTTTATACTGACCGCCGTCCGCTGCCCTATTCCCTGCCTCTTGCGCCGGCTTTCACACTTCTTGGCGTACTGCTGTTGGCGTTTGCGACCTCCTATGCGGCTATTCTCGTAGCCGCCGCAGCAGTGGGCATCGGCTCGGCGATCTTCCACCCGGAGGCCTCGCGCGTGGCGCGCATCGCTTCGGGCGGACGCTTCGGCATGGCGCAAAGCCTGTTCCAGGTGGGGGGCAATGTGGGTTCATCGCTCGGGCCGCTGCTCGCCGCCTGGATCATCCTGCCGCGCGGACAGTCCAGTCTTGTCTGGTTCGGGGTGATCGCGCTTGCGGCGGTCGGCATTCTGAGCGGAGTCGGACGCTGGTACAGCCAGCATCTCCGCCCCACACACACCAGCCGGCCCGTATCGGCCATCGGCCATAATCTGGGGTCGCGGGCGGTCAGCCTGTCACTTCTGATCCTGCTGGCGCTGATGTTCTCGAAATTCGTCTACACCTCGAGCTTCAGCAGTTTCTACACCTTCTATCTGATCGACCATTTCCAGGTTCCGGTGAAGGATGCGCAGATTTATCTCTTCGTTTATCTGGGCGCCTTTGCCATCGGCACATTTGCCGGGGGTCCCATTGGCGACCGCATCGGGCGCAAGGCGGTAATCTGGTTTTCCATCCTCGGCGCCCTGCCCTTCACACTGGCGCTGCCCTTTGCCAACCTGTTTTGGACGGTTGTGCTCACCGTTCCCATTGGCCTCATCCTCGCCTCGGCCTTTTCCGCCATGGTGGTTTATGCACAGGAACTCTTGCCGGGGCGCGTGGGGATGATCTCCGGCCTGTTTTTCGGCACCGCCTTTGGCATCGCGGGCCTGAGCGCTGTTCCCCTCGGGTACCTGGCCGACCACACGAGCATCACCTTTGTTTTCCAGGTTTGTTCGGTGTTGCCGGCCATCGGGCTTCTCACCATCTTCCTTCCGGGCACGGAGCGGATGAAGGGCCAGCCATCCTCACCCTGAGGCGCCCTACGGAGCAGAGCCCCAAGGGGCTGGCGGATGCGGAAACAGGCGGTTCGAGGCACGGCTACGCCATGCACCTCAGCATGAGGAGGAAGTGAGCTTTGACACCAACCTTTTCACCTGACACATTCGTTTCTTTTTGAAGGTTTCCCGAATGCAAAGTCATGCGAAAGTTGTGGTTATCGGCGGCGGCGTAGTGGGCTGCTCCATTCTTTATCATCTGGCCAAGTTGGGCTTGAACGACGTGGTGTTGCTTGAGCGCAAGGAGCTGACGTCCGGGTCGTCCTGGCATGCGGCGGGCATTATCCATACGATCAATTCCGATTCCAACATCGCCCGGCTGCAGGGCTACACCATCAATCTTTACAAGGAGCTTGAAGAGCTCACGGGCCAATCCTGCGGCATTCACCGTCCCGGCGGGATTTATCTCGCCTCCACCAAGGAACGTTACGACTACCTGAAGCAGGAGCGGGCCAAGGCGCGCTATCTCGGCCTGGATTCGGATTTCATTTCGCTGGAACATGCGCGTGAGTTGAACCCGCTCATAGACCCCAAAAAATATGTGGGCGCCCTTTTCGAACCGGTGGACGGCCATGTGGATCCGTCCGGCGTCACCCATGCCTATGCCAAGGGTGCCCGCCACTACGGCGCAAAAATCCACCGCGAATGCCCGGTCATTGAAACGAACCCCCTGCCTGACGGTACTTGGAATGTCGTCACGCCGCAAGGCACGATCAATGCGGAGGTGGTGGTCAATGCGGGCGGGTTGTGGGCCCGCGAGGTGGGGCGGCTTGCGGGCATCGATTTGCCAGTGCAGCCCTTCGAGCACCACTACATCATTACTGAAACGATCCCTGAAGTCCGTGACCACGGCAAGGAAGTTGCCGTCACGGTAGATTATGAGGGGAACACCTACACACGCCAGGAGCATGACGGGCTGCTCTACGGCACCTATGAGCTGAAGCCCCAGGCCTGGGCGGTAAACGGCACGCCGCAGGATTTTGCTGCCGAGCTTCTGCCGGATGATTTAGGGCGCATTTCGGAACGCCTCGAGATCATTTTTGACCGCATGCCGGCGCTAGCCAATGCGGGCATCAAAAAAGTGGTGAACGGGCCCTTCACCTTTGGTCCCGATGGCAATCCGCTCATCGGCCCAGTGCCTGGCTTGCGCAATTACTGGAGCGCCGTTGGCGTCATGGCGGGCTTCTGCCAGGGCGGCGGCGTGGGGCTCTGCATGGCGGAATGGATCATCAACGGCGAGCCGGGCATCGATGTGTGGGGCATGGATGTCGCGCGCTTTGGCAACTTTGCCACGCGCGATTGGGGCACCATCAAGTCCCGCGAGAACTATTCGCGCCGCTTCCGCCTTACCTATCCCAATGAAACCCTGCCCGAGGGCCGACGCCAGAAAACCACCGCGCTCTACGATCGCTTCATTGAGCGCGGCGCGGTGATGGGCGTATCCTTCGGACTGGAGCATGCGCTGTGGTTTGCGGGCTCCAAGGATAAGGCAGAAGAAACACCGACCTTCCGACGGTCCAATGCTTTCAGTTATGTAGCTGATGAAGTGAAGGCGGTGCGTGAGCATGTCGGCATGATCGAGATCGCCAATTACGCCAAGCATGAGTTCAAGGGGCCCGGGGCCGCGGCCTTCCTTGACCGCCTTCTCACCAACAAACTGCCAAAGACCGGGCGGCTTGCCCTCTCGCCGATGCTCACGCCCAAGGGCAAGCTCTATGGGGACCTCACGGTGGGCAAGCTTGATCATGAAACCTTCATGCTGTTCGGATCCGGCGCTGCCCAGGACATGCACCGGCGCTGGTTTGAGATGCAGATGCCGCGGACGGGCGTGACCTACCGCAATGTCACCGATGAATTGCATGGCTTTGCCATTTCGGGGCCCAAGGCGCGCACCCTGCTGTCGCGCCTTACCCGCGATGATGTTTCCAATGGGGCGCTGAAATTCCGCGACATCCGCCGCATGGTGGTGGCAGACGTGCCGGTGATCCTGACGCGCGTGTCGTTTTCCGGAGAGCTGGGCTACGAGATTTACTGCGCGCCGCAATTCCATATGCGCCTGTTTGAAGCGCTGGAAGCGGCAGGCGCTGATCTCGGCGTCAGGCTCTATGGCGGGCGGGCGCTGATGTCGATGCGGCTGGAAAAGAACTGGGGCGTCTGGACCCTGGATTTCCGCCCCGATTTCACTGCCGCGGAATCCGGCCTTGATGCTTTTATCGCCTTTGACAAGACGGCGGATTTCATCGGCAAGGCGGCCGCGAAAGCGGACAAGCCTGCCAAGCGACTGGTCACCATGATCGTCGACACGAAAGATGTGGATTGTCTCGGTGACGAACCCATCTTTCACGGCGGTAAATGCGTGGGCTATGTTACGTCCGGCGGCTATGCCCACCATGTCAGAAAGAGCATGGCCCTGGGCTATGTGCCCACGCAATGCGCCGGCGACGGCACGGAACTGGAAATCGAACTTCTGGGAGAATTCTACAAGGCCAGGGTTGTCGCCAGGCCGGTTTACGACCCGGATGGCCAGCGCATGAGGAGTTAGCCACAGGTGGAGTTCAAATGCGGTTCTGCTACCTTCGACCGAGCCAGGCAAAGAGTCCGATTGCCGAAGCAAGAAGCGGCAGGGCGGCCGGCACTGGAACGACAGGGCCTTGGTTGGGCCCGGGTGGAACCGATGAAAAAGCCACTTCGCCAATACCGCAACCGCGAAAGCTGTCGCGGTTTGCAGATGGCTTGGGGCAATCGTAGATCAGAAGTTTGAAGTACAGCATGAGCGTGGGATCAAATGAAAAGACTTGCGCCAAGTATGGAACTAACTCACGAGGTTGAGCAAACTTGGAAGGTTCTGGCGTGATTGTGCTTAAGAGCGTGTAATCCAAACCGTTAACTGACGAAAGCAATTGGGTTATACCAATTCCGGCATATTCCTCGTTCCAAAGAACAAAGCCGTTTATCGTCGTCAGAGCGCTGAACTCATAGATGATCGTGACAAGAGGAGTGCTGGTGATCGAGGCAAGCGCAGAGCTAGTAGTTGTTATGATGCTGTTGTTGACGCTGATCGTGTTGTTTTTCGAAAGCTTTCTTTTTTTGCCCGGCTTACCGGCCGAGCGATTCGAACTCACGCTGCGAAAGCCACTAACCTGCTGGATCTTGCGGGACGCGTTGCTTTTTTGGGCCTGGCCCTTAGTTTTACCACCCTGCAGAATCTGGCGGGTACTCTGGGACGAAAGACTTTGGCTGGATTTGCTAAAATCCTCACTGAACCATTCGTTGCCGTTAGCGTTGCTGGTATGCCGCGGCGCGAGGGCCAAATACCCTTCCAACCCAGTCACACCGCTCACGTATTTACGAATCAGGCCTGATTGGTCGATCGTGTTTTCAATGGAATAGTCGTTGCGGGTCGGGCCGAAGTTTGATGTGGCGACCGCGCTAATTGGCGCCACGATGGTCGCCGCCAAAGATTGACTGCTGCCACCAGCACCAGCACCAGCAAAAATCAGCGCGGCGGCTACTATTCTCATTATTGGCAGGCTTTGCGTCACCACTCTTACGGTGCTCCGTGTTCCAGACTCACAAACTTTCCTGGGTCAAACATCAAGTTGGCCCAGGATCAGGACCGCCGCCATTAGGGTCACTATTTCCAGGTCCATCGCCGCCCTTCTTCTTCTCGATAGCCCGCACCGAACCGGAAAGGCCGCATTTGCCGCCGCCCACCCTGAAAGGCCGGCTCAATTTACGGCTTCCGACAAGGAATGGAAATGAGACATCGTTTCTTACGCCTTCAACAGCAGTTTTGGCTGGCTTCTTGCTCTCTCCCAATACGCCGTTGCGGTTGGCCGTGACCATGTCGCAGCCACGTGTGAGGGGTTTGCAGACGCCATTGTTGCCGCAGAACACCGCCCGCCCTTCCAGGATGATGACGGACGCGGCGCCGGCGCCAATGTAGAAATCCACCGCGGTTCCGCGGATTCCCAGCGTGCCGAATGGCGTACTGATCTTGTAGGCGGCCGAACCCGATTTGCCGCTGATCCAGCGAAAGGTGCCGCGGGTCGCCTTGAGGCTCAGGGTCTTGAAGGCACTGGAACCTACAAATACAGAGCGGTCGAGAACCAGTGATGAATTCGGGCCAACGGCCAGTTTGGTTCCGTCGTGAAACAAAAACTGCCCGGTTCCGGAGCTCGATGTCCTTATCCGCTCATCACGGTGAATGGGCGAAGAAACCCGCAGCGGGCCCCCGTCTCCGGTGACACTGACGGTAATGGCGACAGCCTTGCCAATTTCCTCTGCCGCGTAAGCACCAGTCATGAACGACATGTACAGCGCCAGGGCAGCGACAAAAAACCTAGTTGAATGGGTCAAGAGATAATTCCTACCTCGCAAAAAGCTAGTTTAGAGTTTAGATAAAGTCAAACTAGTAAAGTGCTCAATTTATGGGCAGTAAGTGCTGGCCTCTGCTTTTTTGGCGCGCGGGGGAGCCATGACGAAGCTGTCACTTGACCGTTCGCCCTCAAGAGCCCAAATTTGAGGCATGAATACCACGTCCCTGATTGATCCCTTTGGCCGTCATGTCAGCTATTTGCGCGTGTCGGTGACGGACCGCTGCGATTTCCGCTGCGTCTATTGCATGGCCGAGGATATGTCGTTCTTGCCCAAGCGCGACCTGCTCTCGCTAGAGGAACTGGACCGGATGTGCAGCGCCTTCATCGACAAGGGCGTAAAGAAGCTCCGACTCACAGGCGGGGAGCC
>JAEUMI010000289.1 GCA_016792825.1 Hyphomicrobiales bacterium | reverse complement strand
GGTCATGCTTTCCTCCCAGTTCAGACTTTTGTTTATGACGGTTTTGTGACAACATGACAGAAGAAATTGCTGTTGGCCAGCATGGATTTTCCGGGAGATTGAGGATGGACGAAGGTGAACTTGACCGGCGCTTTCACGCTGGCCTGGGGTTGGTGCGTGAAGTGGGCCAGGAGGCCTGCCGTCAGTACCGCCGCCGTGACTCGCTGGCGGTTGAAACCAAGGGCCTTCAGGACCTGGTGAGCGAAACTGATCGCGCCTGCGAGGATGAAATCGTTTCGGCCCTCAACCGGATGTTTCCCGGCGACGCTTTCCTCGGTGAGGAGCGCGGGCTGCAGAATACCGGCGGTGACGCCACCTGGGTCATCGATCCCATAGACGGCACCGCGAACTTCCTCCGTGGCATTCCGCTCTGGTGCGTCTCGCTCGGGCTGGTCTACCGGAAGGTCCCGGTCATCGGCTTGATCTACAATCCGGTGACCGATGAACTCTATGCCGCCAAACGCGGGCGCGGAGCCACCCTCAACAATTCCAGGATAAAGGTCGGCACCGTCACCAGGCTGAGCGAAGCGCGCATGGGCTTGGGCTTCAGTTACCGTCGCCCGGTAGCACCCCATGTGCAGGCAATTTCTGCGCTGCTTGAGGCCCATTGCGAATACAGCCGCCTGGGCTCCGGCGCCCTGGGCATGGCCATGACCGCCGATGGCCGCTTGGACGGCTACTGGGAAGCGCACATCAACATTTGGGACGTGGCAGCCGGGCTTTGCATCGTGGGCGAAGCAGGCGGCTGGACCAATGACTTCATGTCCGGCGATGTCTTCCGCCTGGGCAACCCGATTCTTGCCACCAATCCAGCACTGGCCGCCCCGCTTCAGGCCTTGCTGCCATTGTAACCGCGCAGCTTCGCGCTGGAAAACCAGACATGTTGGTAGACCGCGACAGCGCTTTTATCCGGCGCGCGGTCACGGCTGAGATGAAGCGAGCGAATGCGCCACGCCGTGGAAGGCGTGGGTGGCAGTGCGCTGCCTCTGGGACTTGCTGCCCCGGCGCAGGGGATGAACCAGGATGTCATCAGGGGCCGCGCCTCGAAACCGTCCGGCACCCGCCTCACCAGCATGGCGAGGGCCACCTCTATTGTCGGCCGCCAGGGAAAGATCAAACGACCGCCGGGGCGGAGTGCTGTAAGCCAACTCTCGGGCGGAGCGGCGACGGCGGCACTCACATAGATGAGGTCCGAAGGTGGCAGCTCCCTTGAAGCAGCATCGCCTGCGACCACCGAGACGTTCTTGAAATCCGCAAGATTGCGCCGCGCAATCTCCGCCAGTTCACCTTCGATCTCAAATCCGGTCAGCCGCCCGCCGGGCTGCACCAGAAGTGACAGGATGGCGGAATAGTAACCCATCCCCAGGCCGATTTGCGTGATGTCTTCCCCGGGCTTTGGCGCCACCGCCCCGATCCACATGGCGTGCAGATGCGGTTCGCCATTATTGATGCCTTTCCTGGCATCAAGGGCAATGGCGGAATTCCGGTAGACGTGAACCGGATCCGAATTCGGCGTGTCGACATACCGCCCCTCCACAAGCAGTTTCCACGGCCCCGGCGGAAGAAAATCCTCGCGGTGCACACTGTAAAATGCCTGTTCAAGGCGAGGGTCTTCAGACGCACTCACCCGCGCCATATCCCTGGCGTAGGACCGGCGGACGTCGTCCAGATCAACCTGGTTCAATTCGGCCTCAATTCGCAAATTTCCTTTCAGCCTGCCTCTACGCAAGTTAACATTAAGTGGGCCCGTGGCACTACGGCCCTTGAAAAAACCTTGCTGAATCCATAGTTACACAGCACGAAGAGGAATGCTGCCATGACCACCACATCATCCCGGTTTTTTGACGAGCTTGCCAAGCTGATGACCAATGCCACGGGGGCCGCCCAGGGCCTGCGCAAGGAAGTGGACGCCATGGTCCAGTCCCAGGTCGAGCGGGTTCTGAACAACCTCGAACTGGTCAAACGCGAGGAACTGGACGTTGTCCGCGATATGGCCCGCAAGGCCCGCGAGGAAAACGAAGCCCTGGCCAAGCGCCTGGCTGAACTGGAATCCAAGGCTATCTCGGACGTCTCCATTCCATAATTTATGTGGAGGAATCAGCGGCAATTGCCCGTTGACTCTTGTGGCGACTCAATCGCACGGGCATTTTCGCTGCAATGCCCGGGTGTGATTCGTTGGGCACGTGAGGACAAGGCCCATGGGTTCACTGCAGTTTTACGAGAACAATACAACCAACCCGCTCGATCTCATCGAGCGCCTCGCCGAGCGCCGCGACTGGTCCGTTGACCGCACCAATGATTGCGAAGTGACCATGGTGATGGGTGGCGGCTGGAGCGATCTTTATGTCTCGCTGAACTGGCGCGATGACTTGGAATCCCTGCTTGTGGCCTGCACCTATGACATCAAGGTGCCGCCGGCGCGCAAGGACGAGGTGGGCCGGCTGCTGTCTTTGGTCAACGGGCAATTGTTCCATGGCCATTTCGACATGTGGCACGCCGACGGCAGCATCGTCTTCCGCAACAATCTGGTTCTGGCGGGCGGCGCCGTGGCCAATGACGCCCAGTGCGAAGCCCTCATCCGCCTCGGGATCGAATCCTGCGAACGCTATTACCCCGCCGTGCAGTATGTCTGCTGGGCGGGCCAGAGCGCCGATGCCGCCCTCGAAAGCAGCCTGCTCGAAACCATGGGTGAGGCATGAGCCTTGCGCTCAGCGGAAATCTGGTTCTCGTGGGCGCCGGCAAGATGGGCGGCGCCATGCTGGAAGGCTGGCTGAAATCCGGTGCCGATCCCAAAAAAGTCATCGTCCTTGATCCCTTTGCCGCCGACGAGATGAAGGCCCTGCTGGCCAGGCATGGGGTGTCTCTCAATCCGGCCATCGCCGGCATCGCCAATGCCGAGGTCATCCTCATCGCCGTGAAGCCGCAGATGATGGAGGAAGTCCTTCCCGCCATTGTGGGCCTGGGCGCCTCGAAACCGCTGATCCTGTCCGTGGCCGCGGGAAAGACCATCGCCTCTTTCGAGCGCCACTTCGGCAAATCCGCCGCCATTATCCGCACCATTCCCAACACCCCCGCCAGCATTGGCCGCGGCATCACCGCCATGTCGGCCAACGCCAACGTGACCGCGGCGCAGATGAAATTGGCAACCGAACTTCTCTCGGCCATAGGCGAGGTCGTGATCGTTGACCGCGAAGAGCTGATTGACAGCGTGACGGCGGTTTCCGGCTCCGGCCCGGCCTATGTTTTCTACCTAACTGAATGCCTGGCGGCGGCGGCGGAAAAAGTGGGTCTGCCCCCTGCCCTCGCCATGCAGCTGGCCCGCGCCACCGTGGCAGGCTCCGGTGAATTGATGCGGGTGACCGGCACCGATGCCGCGACCCTCAGGCAGAATGTCACCTCGCCCAAGGGCACAACCTATGCGGCCCTCCAGGTTCTCATGGCAGACGACGGCCTGCAGCCCCTCTTCGAAAAGGCCGTGAAGGCGGCAGCCGACCGTTCGCGGGAGCTGGCAAGCTAGATGCCGCAAATTTCCTTCGATGACTTCCTCAAGGTTGACGTCCGCGTGGGCACCATCATCGCCGCCGAGCCTTTCCCGGAAGCGCGCAAGCCTGCTTTCAAGCTGCGCATTGATTTCGGCGCCGAGATCGGCGTGAAAAAATCGTCTGCCCAGGTGACCAAATACTACACGCCGGAAACCCTGCTTGGCCGCCAGGTGGCCGCCGTCGTCAATTTCCCGCCGCGCCAGATCGGCCCCTTCATGTCGGAAGTCCTGACCCTCGGCTTTCCCGATCCTGCGGGCGAGGTGGTGCTGGTGGCGGTCGAGCGCCCCGTGCCCAATGGCGGAAGGATGTACTAGACCGGGATCTGCACCACGGCGCGAAGCCCGCCTGTTGGGCTGTCATCCAGCCTGATTTCCCCACCATGGGCATGGGCGATGTCCAGGGCGATGGCGAGCCCAAGGCCCGTGCCCGTTTCATCAAGGTTGCGGGCATGGTCCAGCCGCACAAATGGCCTGAATGCATCTTCGCGGTTCTTGGCCGGAATGCCCGGCCCGTCATCGTCGACAAGGATGGTGAGCAGGCGGTTTTCAACCCCGCCCTTCACCTTCACATTATCGGCATAACGCACCGCGTTGCCCAAAAGGTTTGAAAGCAGGCGCCGGAACGCGTTGGGCTTGATGCTGACGTCCACATCCTGCACGTCGAGCGCCACATGGGACTTGCCCCGGCCCACCGCGGAGGCGACCGAGCTGAACATTTGCGCCAGGTTGACCGCTTCCGTCTTCTCGCCGCCATCGCCGCGCACAAAGGCCATATAGGCTTCCAGCATGCGCTGCATCTCCTCCACGTCTTCCTTGAGCGGCTTGATTTTCGGCCCGTCACCGAGAAAGGCCAGTTCCAGCTTGAAGCGCGTGAGAATGGTGCGGAGATCATGCGAGACGCCCGCCAGCATGGCGGTCCGCTGTTCCACATGGCGCGCAATGCGGCTTTTCATGTCGACAAAGGCCAGCCCTGCATCGCGCACTTCAGCGGCACCGCGCGGGCGGAACTCGCTGACCTCGCGCCCCATGCCGAAACTCTTGGCGGCGTTTGCCAGTTCAACAATGGGGGTGATCTGCTTTCGCAGGAAAACAACAGCGATGAACAGCAGCACCAGCGAAGACAGAAGCATGATCAGCAGCAGAACCCCGGTGTTGGCGGCATAGGCCCGGTCCTCGTCGGTGCGGATGCGGAAGATCAGGCCCTTCTCGGCCTCAACCTGTATTTCCACCTTGCCGCCTTTCGCCGCGCTGTTGATCCAGAACGGCCGGCCGGTTTCACGCTCCAGGTATTTCGTCATCTTGTCATCGACCAGCGAATACAGGGTGCGGTCGATGGGCGCCGGCAGCGTAGCGCCGCGGGCAATCTCAAGTCCGAGTTTCAGGCGGTTGTTGGCGACGGATTCAATTTCCATGATCGCTGCTTCGGATTTGTCCGAACGGTCATAGAGATCGGTGATAAGGCCGATTTCGCGGGCAAGCGACCGGCCCAGGACCTTGGTGACATTGTCCCAGTGCCGCTCAAGAATGATCCCTGCCATGATCGTCTGCAGGAGCACGATGGGCGCAATGACAATGATCAGCGAACGGGAGTAGAGCCCCTTCGGCAGATGCCGCTCGAGAAAGCGGTTGAAGCGGAAGTAAACGCTGCTCATCCGGCTGCCTCTTCATCGACATAGAGCGCATATCCCGCCCCGCGCACCGTCTGAAGGTACACCGGGTTGGCCGGATCGCTTTCGATTTTCTGGCGCAGCCGGTTGATCTGCACGTCAACACTGCGCGCACTCTCCTCCAGCCCCGGTTGCGAAAGCTCAAGGCGGCTAAAGGGCGTTCCGGGCTTGAGGCTCAGCATGCGAAGCAGGTTCTTTTCAGCCGAGGTCAGCCGCACCAGGTCGCCATTCCGGCGAAGCTCGCCGCGCGGCACATTGAGTTGAAAAACCCCAAAGCGCACCTCCGTCCTGGCAGGCGCGGCAACGCTCACGCGGCGCAGCAGGTTGTTGATGCGCAGCAGTAGCTCGCGCGGCTCAAAGGGCTTTGCCAGATAGTCATCGCTGCCCGTGGCAAGCCCGGCGATGCGGTCATCAGAATCGGCGAGCGCCGAAAGCATGAGGATTGGAACGTTGCGTTTTTCGCCGCGCAGGGATTTGGTGAGTTCAAGCCCCGTTTCACCGGGCATCATGATATCAAGCACCATGAGGTCAAAGGTGACGCCGCGCATGCGCTCGCGGGCTTCAGCCGCGGTTCCCGCGACGGACACCAGAAAATCATTCTCCATCAGATAGGACCTGATCAGCTCGCGGATTCGGCGGTCATCGTCCACCACCAGAATGTGCCGGGCCTCAGTCACCGGCTTTCTCTCCGAGCTTGCGGGCGCCATCAATCCAGTCCTTGACGCCCTCGCGGTTTTCCGGGCTGACCAGGTGATAGAGAATGTCACGCATCGAAGACTTGCCATTGCCGGCAGTCTCGCTCACCGCCCGGCGGATGCGTGAAATCTGCGGCGCCATGAGTTGCTGGCGCAGCTCTTCGCCTGCCTTGGTGAGATGCAGCAGCCGCTGGCGCCGGTCCGTCTCGCCTTCTTTCTGGAATACATAGCCCTTGTCGATCAGGTCTTTCAGAACCCGGCCCAGGCTCTGCTTGGTGATCCGCAGGATATCGAGCAGCTGCGCCACCGTCATGCCCGGGTAGCGGCCGACAAAATGCACCACCCGGTGGTGCGCCCGGCCAAAGCCCAGTTGCTCCAGAACTGCATCCGGATCCGAGACGAAATCCCGGTAGGCGAAGAACAGCAGCTCGATCAAAGCCACGGTTTCATTCTCCCCCGATGTGTCGTCAAAATTTATGTCAGCCATGTTGACATATTAATCCATTTTTGTTACGTTGCATCTCAATAACACGCAATGTTATTGCGCAAACCGCTGATTTCGCAGGTTTGACCGTAATATAGGCTGAAGTTCTATAAAAATCGAATTGGGAGAGTTCCGATGTCCATCCTGCCTTTTGACCAACGTGAAGGTTCCATCTGGTTCGATGGCCAGATCGTGCCCTGGAAGGAAGCCAGGGTCCACGTCCTCACCCACGGCCTGCACTATGGCTCCTCGATTTTTGAAGGCGAGCGCGCCTATGCCGGCACCATTTTCAAATCGCGCGAACATTCCGAGCGCCTGCACAAATCCGCCGCGATCATGGATTTCGTGATCCCCTACTCCGTCGAGCAGCTTGACGCGGCCAAGGCCAGGGTTGTGGAACTGAACGGCGGCGGCGACCAGTATGTCCGCCCCGTTGCCTGGCGCGGTTCCGAGATGATGGCGGTCTCCGCCCAGCACAATACAATCCATGTGGCCATTGCCAGCTGGACCTGGCCTTCCATGTTCGATCCCGAAACCAAGATGAAAGGCATCAGGCTCGACATCGCCGATTACCGCAGGCCTGATCCGCAATGCGCGCCGGTTCATGCCAAGGCGGCGGGCCTCTACATGATCTGCACCATCTCCAAGCACAAGGCCGAGAAGAAGGGCTATGCCGATGCCATGATGCTGGACTGGCAGGGCCGCGTGGCCGAATGCACCGGAGCCAATATTTTCTTCACCCGCGACGGCGCCATCCACACGCCGATCGCCGACTGCTTCCTCAATGGCCTGACGCGCCAGACCGTGATTGCCCTTGCCAAACAGCAGGGCATGGAAGTGATCGAAAGCCGCATCATGCCCGACGACCTGCCGAGCTATAATGAGTGCTTCATCGTGGGTTCGGCGGCGGAGGTCACCCCGATCGCCGAAATCGGCCCCTACAAATTCAAGCCGGGGAACATTTCGCGCAGCCTGATGGATGCCTATTCAAACGCCGTCCGCGTGCCGGCCAAGGCCGCCTGAACAAACAAGCCTGTTGCGAATAACCGGGGCCCATTCCACAATGGGCCTCTTTTTATTGTGCTGGAGCCTGCTGCCCCATGGAACGAAGTGGAATACTCTGTGCCGGGGCCTGGTGTGTTGACCACAACTTCCGCATTGAACACTGGCCGGAAGAAGAATCCCTGGCCAAGATCATCACTGAAAGCTTCCACGGCGGCTGCCCCGGCCACAACATGTCTTCCGCCCTGAAGCGCCTGGGCGCACCCTTTCCGGTGGAAGGCATGGGGCTTCTGGGCGATGACGCTGATGGCCGCTTCCTTCTGAAGATCTGCGATGACCTGGGCATTGAGCGCTCGGCGCTGGAAATCCGCCCCTCCGTCAAAACCGCCCGCACCCTTGCCATGACTGCGATCCCCACCGGCAAGCGCACCTTCTTTTATTCCGGCGGGGCCCACGCCGCGCAGACACCTGATGATTTTGACTTCAACAGGACTGCCGCCCGCATTGCCCACCTGGGCCTGCCCGGCGTGCACGAAATTCTTGACATGCCGTGGAAGGACGAGGCGTCCGGCTGGATCGCCGTTCTCAGGAAAGCCCGCGCCGCGGGTTTGAAAACCAATATGGAGCTGGTCTCCCTGGAACCCGAAATCATCCGTGCCGTTACGCTGCCGTTGCTGCCGTGGCTCGACACCCTGATCTGCAATGACCATGAGGCCGGGGCGCTCGCCAGCATTGAAACCGTGAAGGATGGTATCGCCGATGCAGGCGCCTGCCGCGCCGCCGCTGAACACCTGATGCAGGCAACTAATCTTTCGCTGCTCGCTGTCCATTTTCCCAAAGGGGCTGTCGCCATGACGCGCGACGGCACGGTCATCGAACATCCCTCTGTCAATGTGCCGCAAGCCGCAGTGGTGGGCAGCAACGGCGCCGGCGATTGCTTTGCCGCCGGCATGCTCTTCGGGCACCATGAAGGCTGGGACCTGAAACAGACAGTGCAGCTCGCCCATGCCAGCTCGGCCGCAAGCCTGCGCTCGGCCTCAACCACCGAATCCGTTCTCCCCTGGAAGGATTGCCTGGCGCTGGCCGGGAAATGGGGCTGGCGCACGTGATGATGGCTGCAGAAAAAGCGGCGGCACTGGTGCTGGATTAAGCGGCGCTCCCAAATTCTGTCACCCCGGCGAAAGTCGGGGCCCAGACTTTGCGCACACTCGATTGTTGGAAGTCGGGGTCCCGACTTTCGCCGGGATGACAGAACCGGCTACTAAATCTCAACCCCACGCTCTTGGAGATACTTCAGCAACTCCGCAACCCGCGCTGGTTCAATCTCCTCCAGCGCCCCGCTTTGCAGCTTGCCCAGATAGAACGGCCCGTACTGCACCCGGATCAGCCGGTTCACCACGCAGCCGAAATGCTCCATCAGCTTGCGGATTTCGCGGTTCTTGCCTTCGGTGAGCACCACCCGGTACCAAGTGTTGCTGCGCCCGCTACCGTCATATTCCTCGATGAATTCCGCCCCCCGGTAATTCACCCCATCCACCACGATGCCATCGGCGAGTGCGGCAATGTCTTCCGGCCTGAGATGGCCGCGCACCCGCACCCGGTAAATACGCGACAATGCCGTTTCCGGACTCATCAACGCCTGCGCCAATGGTCCATCGGACGACAGCAGCAAGAGTCCCTCGCTGTTCACATCGAGGCGGCCCACATTCATCAGCCGCGGCAGGCCCGGCGCATTCATCGAAGTCAGATCAAAAATCGTCCGCCGGCCCTTGTGGTCCCGGTGCGTAACCAAAACATCCAACGGCTTGTTAAGAACAAACAGGCGCGGTAGCGGTTTCGTCGAAGGCGCCACCGGCTTGCCATCGAGGGTGATCACATCGCCGTCTTCCGCAGGTGTCGTGGCAAGGGCCACCGTGCCGTTGATCTTCACCCGCCCCTCAGCCACCATGCGCTCAGCCTCGCGCCGGCTTCCAACGCCCGCCTTTTGCAGGAAAACGTTGAGGCGCATCAGCCGCCCGTTACAGGCGGGAAGAAGGCAACTTCCGTCGCCCCAGCAAGCGAAGCATCAAGCGCGGCATGCGATTGGTTGACCGCCACTTTCAAAGTGCGAGTATCAGCAAACGCCGCGGCAATGCCTTCATCCCGGCCCTTGAGGTAATCAATCAGGGCACTGACGGTTTTCACCTCGGCGGGAACCTCGATGTCGTCCTGCCCGCGCCCGATGACCTGGCGCAACCGCGCAAAGTATAAAATCTTCATTCCTCGTCCACGACATGCCGCATGCCGGCCCGGAAATAATCATAGCCCGTATAGAGCGTGAGGCCCGCCGCAACCCACAATCCGGCAATGCCGATCTCAGTGATGCCGGGCACCACCTGATCGCCCGCCGGCCCGGCAATCAGGAAGCCGATTGCCACCAGTTGTACCGTGGTTTTCCACTTGGCGATTTGCGTGACCGGAACCGACACTTGCAATCCGCCCAGGTATTCGCGCAGGCCCGAGACGAGAACCTCGCGTGCCAGGATGATGATGGCTGCCCAGATATGGCCGCCGAACAGGATGCCGTCGGCCGAAAGCACCAGCAGCACCACCGCCACCAGAACCTTGTCGGCAATGGGGTCCAGCATGATGCCGAGCGAGGATTGCTGCTGCCACTTGCGCGCCAGGTAGCCATCGAAAAAATCCGTGATCGCAGCCATCACGAATATCGCCAGAGCCAGCCAGCGCGCCGAATTTCCGCCATACATCAGAAGGCCGCCCACCAGTGGCACCGCCGCGATGCGGCCATAGGTGAGGACATTCGGAAGGTTCCAAATCTCGGAGAATTTTGTCTTGCGCGATTTGGTCTTTGCCATGGTTCCGCTCATCCCGACCCCTCATGAAAGTGATCATAAATAGCCTGCGCCAACGCGCTACTCACACCCTCGACCGCCGCCAGATCGCCGACACTGGCCCGCGAAACGGCTTTGGCCGATCCAAAGCTCTGGAGCAAGGCTTTCTTGCGCAAAGGTCCTATGCCCGCAATCTCGTCCAGGGGGCTGACCCCCATTGCCCTGGTGCGCCGCGCCCTGTGGCTGCCAATGGCAAAGCGATGCGCCTCGTCCCGCAAGCGCTGGATATAGTAGAGCACCGGATCGCGCGCCGCCAGCATGAAGGAAGGCTTGCCCGGAACGAAGAAATGCTCGCGGCCTGCATCCCGGTCCGGTCCCTTGGCCACGCCCACAACCGGCAAGTCGCCCAGCCCCAGATCGGCCAGCACCCCGCGCACGGCGGAAAGCTGCCCCTGACCGCCATCGATGAGCAGCAGGTCGGGCCAGGTGGAGGTCTCGGAGTCTTGCACGCGCTGGCCTTCCTCTTTCAGAAGACGCGAGAACCGCCGCGTGAGCATTTCGCGCATCATGCCGAAATCATCGCCGCCGCTCAGGTCTTCCGAACGGATATTGAATTTGCGGTATTGCGATTTCATTAAGCCCTCGGGCCCAGCCACCACCATGGCGCCGACCGGATTGCTGCCGGAAATATGAGAATTATCATAGATTTCGATGCGTTTTGGCGCCTCCGCCAGGCCAAAGGCATCCGCCACCCCGGCCAGCAGCCTGGCCTGCGACGAGGACTCGGCGATCTTGCGGCCCGAGGCCTCCCGCGCATTGGTCACCGCATGCTCAACAAGGGCGCGCTTTTCGCCGCGCTGCGGCACCAAAACCTCCACCTTGTGGCCCGCATGGGTGGAAAGCGCCTCGGTCAGCAGGTCGATGTCCTCGATCCCATGTGACAGAAGAACCAGCTTCGGGATGGGCTTGTCGTCATAGAACTGGCTGACGAAAGAGCCGAGAATTTCCGCCGCTTCCATGGATTTGTCGGCCCGCGGGAAATAGGCCCGCGTCCCCCAGTTCTGCCCCGAGCGGAAAAAGAAGACCTGGACGCAGGCCTGCCCGCCTTCCTGGGCAAGGCCGAAAACATCAGCTTCATCCGTGTTTTGCGGGTTTATGCCTTGCGTCTGGGTGACAAAGCTCATGGCCTGGATGCGGTCCCGCAGGCGCGCCGCCTGCTCGAAATCCAGGGCTTCCGAGGCAGCTTCCATGGCCGCGGCCAACTCCGCCTTCACTGTCTGGCTCTTGCCATCCAGAAAACTCTCCGCCTCGCGCACCAGCTCGTTATAGGCGGGCATCTCGATGTAGTTCACGCACGGCGCCGAACAGCGCTTGATCTGGTAGAGCAGGCAGGGCCGCGTGCGGTTGGCATAAACGCTGTCATTACAGGATCTTAGAAGGAAAGCCTTCTGCAAGGTATTAAGTGACTGGTTGACCGCCCCGGCTGAGGCAAAGGGCCCGTAGTAATTCCCCCTCCGCGCCCGGGCGCCGCGGTGTTTCACCAGTTGGGCCACTTCATGGTCCTTGGCGATCAGGATATAGGGAAACGACTTGTCGTCGCGCAGGATGACATTGAAGCGCGGCTTCAGCTTCTTGATCAGGTTGGCTTCCAGCAGCAGGGCTTCCGCTTCCGTCTCCGTGGTTACGAATTCCATGTTCGTGGTGAGCGAAATCATCAGGGCGATGCGGTTATTGTGCCCCTGGCCGCGCGCGTAGTTCGAAACCCGGTTCCTCAGGTTCCGCGCCTTGCCCACATAGATGGCGTCGCCCTCCGCATTGAACATGCGGTAGACCCCGGGCTTCCCCGGCAGGCGCTTCACAAAATCGCGGATAACCTCCGGACCCGTGAGATCGTCCAAAGACTGGTCGGACTCATCGTTCATGGGCTCTATATAGGCTGACTTCCCTTAAAAACGAACTCAGGGCCGCCATTCAAACACAAGGACGAGACAGCCCTTGTCACTACGGGTGAAGTGGTAGGAGCCCGGCGGGAACGAGATGAAATCCCCTGCCTTGATCACCGTGCCGTCGCTTTCCACACCCTCGCCCTCCAGCACATAGAATTCCTCGTAACCCGGATGCACATGGGGAACCGTGACGGCGCCGGGCAGCAACTGGAAATAATAGCTGCCGCACTGGGTGTCGGCATTGTAGC
>JAEUMI010000279.1 GCA_016792825.1 Hyphomicrobiales bacterium | reverse complement strand
GCGCGCCGTGAAAGAGGCGCGGCGCAACATGGTGCCCGACAACTACATCAAGCGGGTGATCCAGTTCGCCAAGCAGGGCTACACGGAACTTGAATTCGACGCCTATGACACGGACTGGGATGGCGAGGCCTACCGCACCGTATCGGGGCAGAACTCCAACAACTCGGTGCGCGTCACCGATGCGTTCCTGCGCGCGGTTGAAACCAATGGCACCTGGAACCTCAATGCCCGCATGTCGAACAAGGTGACCAAGACCCTGCAGGCCCGCGACCTTTGGGACAAGATCGGCCATGCGGCCTGGGCCTCGGCTGATCCCGGCATCCAGTATCACACTACGATCAATGACTGGCACACCTGCCCGGCATCGGGCGACATCCGCGCCTCCAACCCCTGCTCGGAATACATGTTCCTCGACGACACGGCCTGCAATCTCGCTTCGCTCAACCTGCTGCAGTTCCGCAATCCGGAAACGGCGAAGTTTGACGTGGAGGCTTACGAGCATGCGGTGCGGCTGTGGACCATGGTCCTGGAAATCAGCGTGCTGATGGCGCAGTTCCCCTCCAGGGAAATCGCCAAGCTCTCCTATGAGTACCGCACACTGGGCCTGGGCTTTGCCAATATCGGCGGTCTGCTGATGACCAACGGCATTGCCTATGACAGCCACGAGGGCCGCGCCATCTGCGGAGCGCTCTCGGCGATCATGACGGGCGTTTCCTATGCCACCTCGGCTGAAATGGCAAAGGAGCTCGGCCCCTTCCCCGGCTATGGCAAGAACAAGGACCACATGCTGCGGGTGATGCGCAACCATCGCCGGGCCGCTTATGGCGCGGCGGTAGGTTACGAAGCGGTGCACATTGCGCCGGTGCCGCTCGATGAAACGGATTGCCCTGACCGGGATCTCATTCTCCATGCCCGCAAGGCCTGGGATCTGGCGGTTGAACTGGGCGAGGCCCATGGCTACCGCAATGCGCAGGCCACGGTTGTTGCCCCCACCGGCACCATCGGCCTGGTGATGGATTGCGATACGACGGGCATCGAGCCGGACTTTGCTTTGGTCAAGTTCAAGAAGCTGGCCGGCGGCGGCTACTTCAAGATCATCAACCAGGCGGTTCCGGAAGCGCTCCGCACCCTGGGCTATGATGCCACCCAGATCGAGAAGATCATCAACTATGCGGTTGGCCTCGGCACCCTGCAGGATGCCCCTGCCCTCAACCATGCCCAGCTTCGCGCCAAGGGCTTTGGCGACGAGCAGATCGCGACGATTGAAGCGGGCCTTGCATCGGCCTTCGACATCAAGTTCGTGTTCAACAAGTGGACGCTCGGCGAAGAGTTCTGCAAGTCGGTGCTGAAAATCAGCGACGATCAGCTCGCAGACTACGGCTTTGACCTGCTCTCGTTCATCGGCTTCTCAAAGGCCGATATCGACAGGGCCAATATCCATGTCTGCGGAGCCATGACGCTGGAAGGCGCTCCGGGTCTTAAGGACGAGCATCTCCCGGTGTTCGACTGCGCCAATGCCTGCGGCCGCCTGGGCAAGCGCTATCTTTCGGTGGAAAGCCACATCCGCATGATGGCGGCAAGCCAGCCCTTTATCTCAGGGGCGATTTCCAAGACCATCAACATGCCGAATGAGGCCACGGTTGAGGAATGCAACGCGGCCTACATGCTGTCGTGGAAGCTCGGCGTGAAGGCCAATGCGCTGTATCGTGACGGCTCGAAGCTTTCACAGCCGCTCTCCACCCAGCTCATCGCCGATGACGAGGACGAGGCTGAGGACTTGGTCGAAGGCCTGATGGCCAAGCCCATGATCCAGCGCGTCGAGACCATCGTCGAGAAGATCGTCGAGATTGCCCGCGGCCGCGACAAGCTGCCGGGCCGGCGCAAGGGTTATACCCAGAAGGCGGTTGTTGGAGGCCACAAGGTCTATCTCCGCACCGGCGAATATGATGACGGCAAGCTGGGCGAGATCTTCATCGACATGCACAAGGAGGGCGCAGCGCTCCGTGCGATGATGAACAACTTCGCCATTTCCGTGTCGGTGGGCCTGCAATATGGCGTGCCGCTGGAGGAATATGTCGATGCCTTCACCTTCACCAAGTTCGAGCCCGCGGGCCAGGTGCAGGGCAACGAGTCGATCAAGAACGCCACGTCCATCCTGGACTATGTGTTCCGCGAACTCGCCGTCTCCTATCTCGGGCGCAATGATCTCGCCCATGTGGAAGCCTCCGAAATGGGCTTTGATGCGCTGGGCAAGGGCACGGGCAGCGCCGAACCCAAGGCCCCCGCTTCGGTTCCGGCGCAGAAGTTCCTGTCATCGGGCTTCGTGCGCAATCAGAACCTGTCCAACGTCGTGGTGATGCCGCAGGGTGCCGCCACTTCGGCGCAATCGCCGGCCCATGCGCTGCAAATGCGCGCGGCGGAATCGGTGTCGATGGGGGCGCTTGCGCTGGCCGAGACCACAATCGCCTACACCTATGAAGAGCCGCTGCCGGAAGCCGACCTGCGCGCCAAGGCACGCCTGCAAGGATATGAGGGCGACAGCTGCGGTGAATGCGGAAACTTCACACTGGTGCGCAACGGCACCTGCCTGAAGTGCAACACCTGCGGCGGCACGAGCGGCTGTTCGTGATCGGCATGCGATGAAATGGAGAATGGCCGGAGGATTTCTCCGGCCATTTTTTTGTTTTCCAGTTGTCTTGAAGTGTCGCCACCGATTTTTTTGGCGATGCGGGGTTCAATTTTTGTGATCTCCATCTCTGCGAAGGTGTCTCATTGTGATACGGAATCGGATTTTCATCGGCGCGAATTCCATCGCGCACCGTGTTGAATCGGCAACAGATGACATTTTATTAACAATTATTTTTTCGGCGTCCGGACTGAAAAAATCTCTCGAACCGAGAAAAATTCCGGCGCAGCACAAAAAAATTGCCTGTCTGTCCGTCCACGGAGCAGCTGCGATTCAAGCGTATTTGCTGAAAAATTCCGCTGAATCAAATAATCTGTCCGTATACGGACGGTCAGGGCGGCGCCTCGCGCGTTTACCTGGCCTTAAGGACTTGCGGGCGATACACCAGATGTTGACGGCATATTGCCGAATCACACAATCGGGTCCAAAAGGGACGTCAACAACGATTACGAATACGGACGACAGGTATGCGCAATCGTTGTTGTAAGACTTGCCTGCGTTGTGGGGCACTAACATCTAACTCCTAGGAGAATACACTATGGCTAAGAAAGCTGCTAAGAAGCCTGCTAAGAAAGCTGCCAAGAAGAAGTCAGCCAAGAAGAAGATCTAATTCTTCTGCTAGCATAGACTTTAGGATTGGACCCCGGACGGCAATGCCTCCGGGGTCAATTCTTTGGCGGGGAGCACCCACCTGCTAATAAAAAAGGCCGCGAAAACCGCGGCCTTAATCATTTCAACGCCTGGCTTACTGGTAGACGTAGATGGGCGAGCCGACGCTGACACGTTCATAGAGGTCAATCACGTCGGCGTTCATCATGCGGATGCAGCCGGAAGAGACTGCCCCGCCGATGGAGGATTCGGCATTGGTGCCATGAACGCGGTAAATCGTGCCGCCGATATACATGGCGCGGGCGCCCAGGGGGTTGCCTGGCCCGCCTTTCATGAAGGGCGGAAGGATGTGGCCCTTTGCGGCTTCCCGCTTGATCATGGTTTGCGGCGGCGTCCATGAGGGCCACTCGGCCTTGGCAACGATCCTGGAATTGCCGCTCCACTGGAAGCCTTCGCGGCCCACGCCGATTGAATAGCGCATGGCCTCGCCATCACCCATCACATAGTAAAGGGCCCTTTCCGGGGTCTTCACGATCAGGGTGCCGGGGGCATATTTGGTTTCGTTCCAGGCTACCTGTTTGCGCTTGGAGCGGTTGCTCATGCCGGCGTTGGAGCCGCTGCGCCGGGGCTTGCCGAACAGGCATTGCATAAACCCACCGCAATCGCGCCTCGCGGCGGTCCGGGTCTTTTTCAGCTTGTCGGCCTTGAGCCTGGCCGCCTTTAGCTTGGCTTTTTCGGCGGCGCGAGCCGCCTTCTTCTTTTCCTCGGCCGCCTTCAGGGCAGCCAGTTTCTTCTTCTTTTGAATCAAAAGTACTTCATCCTGGCTGGTATTGGCCGGGACATTGGCCTGGGCCGGGGCGACCGACAGGCTCAGCAAAACAAATAACACCGCCGTAAGTAGTTTGCGCATCATGATTTTTCCCTAAGAAGAAGAGCGCGAAAAGTAGTCATTTAAGGGTGATTCAGCAAGTGGGTTGAGTTCACCTGCGGTTCACTTATGCTCGGGCATAGAGCATTCCCGTTGACAACCTCCTAAGAAGGCAAAACCCATGAAAAATTCGCCCCGCGCCGCCCTATTCCTTCTGCTTGCCGCCACGGCCCTGACGGTTCCGGCCCGGGCGCAGGATGTGCCGCCGGTCGTCACAGCCATTTTCAAAAGCTGGGAAACCCAGCTCAAGGCCACGCCCGCCTATGACAAGATTGAAACCGACAGTTCCGGCAACGTGACCATCAGCAACGTGGCCGCCACGGCCTCGGCCCAGGATCCCGGCACGACGATGAAGCTGAGCATCGGCTCCATTGCCCTGGAGAATGTCGCCACGGAAGCGGAGGGGCTCATCGCGGTGGGGGCGGCAACCTTCTCTGACACAAAGCTGGAATTCACCGGGCCTCAAAACAAGAGCTTTGTCATTGATATCCCCAAAGCCTCGGCGGAAGACTGGTATGTCGCGGTCCTCGGCGCCAACCCCACGCCTCTGCAGGTCTTCCGCGGCTCCATGGGCATCGCCAAGAAAATGACCTCGGGCGAAATCAAGATCACGGCGGAGGGCCAGACCTTCACGGCAAAGGGAATTGAATCGGCGTGGAGCGGTGATCCGGTCACGGGGGCCGGCAAGACCACCATGAGCTTCAATGACCTGGTCATCCCGGAATCCGCCATCGCATTGCTGGATCCGGCGGGCCAGCTGAAAGCCTTGGGCTACAGCGGCCTCACCTTGAATGCCGGCGGGGAAGGCGAATTCACGGTCACCGGCGAGAGCTTCGGCATGTCAGGCACGATCAACATCGCGAGCAAGGACATGGCCGGCCTGACCTTCTCCTACGGAGCGAGTGACATTCCAATCGCGGTGATGGCCGAAATGCAGGCGGCGCAGAAATCGGGACGGCCGCCGGACTTCAACATGCTCATGCCACAGCTGATGAATGTGTCGCTGAGCGGCTTCACGGTTCGTTTCGAGGATGCCTCGATCACCAAGAAAGTACTGCCGATCATCGCCCAGATGCAGGGCATGGATCAGGCGGCCATGGTTGCCAATGCCGGGGCCATGATGCAGCTCAGCCTCATGCAACTGAGGAACCAGGCCTTTACCGACCAGGTGGTGGCGGCGGTCAACTCCTTCCTGAAGGACCCCAAGTCATTTACCGTGTCCTTCAAGCCCGCGGCGCCGGTGAAGGTCGAGCAGGTCATGGCGCTTGATCCGGCCAATCCGGGCGCCGCAGTAGATGTGCTCGGGGTTGCCGTCACGGCGAACGACTGAGTAATACCTGAACACAAAACACTCATCATGCCCGCGCTTGACGCGGGCATCTTCTTTTTTGGAGGACCGCAGAAGATGGCCGGATCGAGTCCGACCATGATGAGAAACCCTGGGAGCGCTAGGCTTCCGGCAAATTCAGCCTGATGTGGAGTTCACGCAATTGCTTGGGCGTTGCTTCGGACGGCGCGCCCATCAGCAGGTCTTCGGCCTGCTGGTTCATGGGGAAGAGCACGACCTCGCGGATGTTGGGCTCGTTACAGAGCAGCATGACAATGCGGTCCACGCCCGGCGCAATGCCGCCGTGGGGCGGCGCGCCATACTGGAAGGCGCGGTACATGCCGCCAAATTTTTCCAGCAGAACTTCCTCGGGGTAACCGGCAATCTCGAAGGCCTTCTTCATCACGTCGGGCCGATGGTTGCGGATGGCGCCGGATGAGAGCTCTACCCCGTTGCAGACGATGTCATATTGATACGCCAGAATCTCCAGTGGATCTTTTTCTAGCAGAGCCGCGAGGCCGCCCTGCGGCATGGAGAAGGGGTTGTGCGAGAAGTCCACCTTCTTGTCGTCCTCGTTCCATTCATACATGGGGAAGTCGACGATCCAGCAGAAATCAAAACGGTCCTTGGCGATGAGGCCCAGTTCATCACCAGCCTTGGTGCGGGCTTCGCCGGCAAACTTGTAAAACTTCGCCGGAACACCGGCCACGAAGAAGGCGGCGTCGCCGGTGGCAAGGCCAAGCTGCGCCTTGATGGCTTCGGTGCGTTCGGGACCGATGTTCTTGGCAATGGGACCGGCAGCGCCCTCCTCACCGTCACGCCAAAACACATAGCCGAGGCCGGGCTGTCCCTGTTGTTGAGCCCAGGAATTCATCCGGTCGCAGAAGGCTCGGCTGCCGCCCTTGGGGGCTGGGATGGCCCAAACCTCAACCTTGGGATCAGCGGCAATCATCCCGGCAAAAACCTTGAAGCCGGAGCCTTTGAAATGTTCGGTTACGTTCTGCATCTTGATGGGGTTGCGCAGGTCGGGCTTGTCGGTGCCGTACCAGCGGACGGAGTCGCGGAAGGCAATCATCGGGAATTTGGGCGTCACGGGAAGCCCGCCGCCGAATTCCTCGAACACGCCGCGCAGCACAGGCTCGACCGCATCGAAGACATCCTGCTGGGTGACAAAGCTCATTTCGATATCAAGCTGGTAGAATTCGCCGGGGCTGCGGTCAGCCCTTGCATCCTCATCGCGGAAGCATGGGGCGATCTGGAAATAGCGGTCAAAGCCCGACATCATCAGGAGCTGCTTGAACTGCTGCGGGGCTTGCGGCAGGGCATAGAATTTTCCGGGATGGACGCGGCTCGGCACGAGGTAGTCGCGGGCCCCTTCCGGCGACGAGGCAGTGAGGATCGGCGTCTGGAACTCGAAGAAGCCCTGCTCCTTCATGCGGCGGCGCAGTGAATCGATAATCGCGCCACGCTTCATGATGTTGCCATGAATGCGGTCGCGGCGGAGATCGAGGAAGCGGTACTTCAGGCGGATGTCTTCGGGGTATTCGGTGTCGCCGAACACTGGCAGGGGCAGTTCCTTGGCTTCCGAATGGACGATGATTTCCGCGGCGGCAATTTCAATCTCTCCAGTGGGAATATCTTTATTTTCGGTGCCCGCCGGACGGGGCTGGACCTTGCCATCTACCCTTATGACCCATTCGGAACGGACTTTTTCGGCCGCCTTGAAGGCCGGCGAGGCCGGATCAATGACGATCTGGGTGAGGCCATAGTGATCGCGCAGGTCGATGAACAGCAGGCCGCCGTGGTCGCGCACCCGGTGAACCCAGCCGGAAAGGCGGATGTCCTGGCCCTGGTGGTCAATTCTAAGCTGGCCACAGGTGTGGCTCCGGTAGGCGTGCGTCATGGCAGGAGTGTCCCTCGATTGGCGCGGAAAAGCGCATGGGGACCATGATTTGTCAAGGTTTAAGGGCCTGGAACGCGGTTAATCGGTGTTGTCGAGGGTCCGCCCCAGGATGAAAAGGCGGCGCTTGGCCTTTTTCTGCAGTTTCTTGGTGGTTGTGGTCACGTCCTTCTCAAATTCAGCGAAACCGCCGTCAAAGAAGCCGCCGCGCAGGACCACGGTGGTGTTCTGCATGCCGGCCTTCTGCACGAGGCCATAGAGCTTGGCGGCATTATCGGGGGCGAGGCGCACGCAGCCGTGGGATGCCCGGCGGCCCAGGCTTTTGACATAGAAGCTGCCATGGATGGCATGGCCGCGCGTGGTAAAGAAGATCGAGTGGGGCATGGGCGCATCGTCCCATTCCTTGGAAAAATGATCCTTTTCCATGCGGAACGGGCGGTATTTGCCGCTGGGGGTTTCATAGCCGCGGGCCCCGGTCGACACGGGCCAGACATATTCGGTCTCGCCATCCACCTTGACGGTCATTTTCTGGGAGACCTTGTTGATGGTGATATGGACCGTGGTGGCAAATGCGGCACCGGACAGCGCAAACAGGCCCATGACAAGTGCTGCAAGCATCAGATGGACACGCATTACCGAAACTTTCCCCAAATCCAGACTCAATTCACGAAAGCTAGAGCATTCCCGAGTCCCAGGCAAAGTATAAGTATGCCGGTGGCTGTCAAGAGATTGTGAAGGCAGGCTGCATTGCAGCCGGCTCACTTGTGTTCCGGGGGCCAACCCACCTAGGATTTGCCCATGAACACGGAAATTTTCCATAAGGACTTCAAGGCAGCACCTTTCTGGTGGGAAGCCCACAGGCCGGTCCCCCTTCCCGAAATCGCCCTGCCCCGCGAAAAACGGGTTGTCATTGTGGGCGCGGGCTATGCGGGGTTGTCGGCAGCGCTGGAGCTTACGGCCCTTGGCCTGGACTGCCTGGTGCTGGACGCCAATGAGCCGGGCTTTGGCGCATCATCGCGCAACGGCGGCATGGTTTCCGGCGGCGTCAATGTGGGCAAGCGCTATATGTCCAAGCCCATGCCCGCGGACGAAGCGGCCCCCTTCATGAACGATGCGGCGGATGCCTTCACGCTCATTGAAGACCTGATCACCCGGGAGAACATCGACTGCGCCTGGACCAAGGCCGGGTATTTTCTCGGCGCCTGGTGCAAGAGCCATTATGATGACATGGCCAAGAAGGTTGAGAACCTCAATGCCGCGGCGAAATCCGATTCCTACCTGGTGCCGCAGGAACGCCAGCGCGAGGAAATCGGTTCGGACTACTACCGCGGCGGCATGGTGGTGGGGCGCGCTGCGCATCTTCACCCGGCCATGTTTTTCAAGGGACTGCTGGAATTATGCCAGACCCGCGGGGTGAAAATCGCTTCCAACACGCCAGTCACCAAACTTACGCAATCCGCCACCGGCTGGTCGGTTGAAACGCCGCGCGGCAGCATCACGGCGGGCGACGTGATCATTGCCACCAATGGCTATACGGGCGATGTCACCCCGCAGCTCAAGCGCCGCGTCGTGCCGGTCGGGTCCTACATCATCGCCACGGAAGAATTGCCGTCTGATCTCGCCGCCACACTCAGCCCCAAGAACCGCTCTTTTGCCGACACGCGCCGGGTTCTCACCTATTACCGCATGTCGCCGGACGGCAAGCGGCTGATCTTCGGCGGGCGCGCCAAGTTCGGCCATACGGATCCGGTGGAGACGGCGCCTATCCTCTATCAGTTCATGACCGACCGTTACCCGCAACTGAAAGGCGTCAAGATCACTCATGCCTGGACCGGCAATGTGGCCTTCACGCTCGATGAAATGCCCCACATGGGGAAATTCGACAACCTGCACTACGCGCTGGGCTGCAATGGCTCGGGAATCGCCATGATGACCTATCTGGGACAGCAGACGGCGCGGAAAGTGGCCGGCAAGGCAAACCGCGTCTGCGCCTTTGACCGGCCGGAGTTTCCCGATCACCCGCTCTATAATGGCTCGACGTGGTTTCTGCCCATCGTCGGACGTTATTTCAGGGCGCGCGACTGGATCGACCGGCGGCTCGGCTAGCTAGCCGCACTGGGCGTAGGCGGTCCATTTCTTGCCGACATAGATTGGCATGCCCATGAGTTTGCCGCGCTGGCCGTCAGGACAGGCGAAATAGCTCAGCGCCGAGGTGGAGATCTTCATGGCATCCTGCTGCTGCTTGGGACCAAGTCCCGACACTTTCATGTCGAAGGCGGCCTTGCCTTCGATGTAATTGTAATCCAGCTGGTAGGTCTTGCCGTTGTAAAAGATCGGCTCCGAGCGCGACGCGGTTTGCACCGTCGCTGCCCCCCGGTTGAAGGTCACCTTGGACCCCGTGGTGCAGCCTGCCAGCAGAGCGAATCCGCAAATCACCAGAGCGATTTTTTTCATGGCGCCGTTATGCCCGTGAACCCTCGACGCGGCAAGGCTTGCATGGCATATCAGCACCGATGAAAAAATTTGACCCCGCCTCGCTCCTTGTAGCCCGCACGAATGCCGCCGATGAAGGCGCCATCATCCGCATGGCGCAGAAATCGCGTGATCTCCGCGCGCTCGGCCATGATGTGGTGAGCCTCACGGTGGGCGAGCCGGATTTCGACACGCCTGAGAACATTCAGCAGGCCGCTACCCGGGCCATGAAGGCGGGCTTCACCCACTATTCGCCGGTGGCAGGCATTCCGGAACTGCGGGCGGCGATTTCGAAGAAGCTCAAGGCCGAAAACAATCTCGACTACAGGCCAGGCGAAATCGTTCTCGCCAATGGGGCCAAGCAGGCCATCGCCAATGCGGTGTTTTCGATCATCGATGCGGGCGACGAAGTCATCATGCTGGCGCCCTTCTGGGTATCCTACGAGACAACTGTCCGCTTTGCCGGCGGAACGCCGGTTGTGCTGCATTCCGGCATCAGTGAAGGCTACAAGGTTCCGGCATCGCGCATCGCGGCGGCGGTGACGCCGCGCACCAAGCTGCTCATCCTGAATTCGCCATGCAATCCGAGCGGGGCCGTATGGTCGCCAGCCGAGCTTGCAGAAATCGCTGCCATTGTGCTGGCCCATCCGCAGATGATGGTGCTGTCCGATGAGATCTATGAGTACATCATTTTCGAAGGGGCCATGACGTCGATCGGAGCATTGCCCGGCATGCGTGAGCGCACCATTACGGTCAATGGCTTTTCCAAGAGCTTCGCCATGACGGGATGGCGGCTGGGCTATACCGCCGCCGTTGAGCCGATCAGCAAGGCGATTACGCGCATTCAGAGCACAATCACTACCGGGGCCAACCAGTTCGTGCAGCGCGCCGCCATCGAAGCGCTGGAAGGCCCCAGAGATGCAGTTGAAGCCATGCGCCTGTGCTACAAGGCGCGGCGCGACATGGTGATGGCCGCCCTGAAAAAAATCAAAGGCGTGGCCATCTCGCCCATTCCAGCGACTTTCTATGCGCTGCCGGATGTCTCGGCGGTGCTTGGCAAGAAGTCGGGCAACCATGTTCTGGATACGCCCGAAGCGCTATGCGACTGGCTGCTGGAAAGCCACGGTGTGGCCACGGTGCCGGGCACAGCCTTTGGTGCCGCGACGTCAATCAGGCTGTCATTTGCCGCCAGTGAAGCCGATTTGGAAAAGGCTTTGGGGCGTATTGCCATGGCGCTGAACAGTCTCGCCTAACACTTCCTCCACTTCTCATCTTGACCAGGCTTCACCCGGTCATCTCCTTCCCTGCCAAAAAAGAAGATGCCCGCGTCGAGCGCGGGCATGATGAGATTGATTTAGCGTCCCCTACTCCGCCGCTTCCTGCCGCGGCGGTGGCGCCAGGCGCTTCTTTTTCGAATTCTGGTTCACCGGCAGCGAAACTGCTTCACCTTCTGAAGCGATGGCTACCGCCTTGCCATGCCGGTCGCGCGCCACGAAGGAATAGATCGCAGGCGTGATGAACAGGGTGAACATGGTGCCGATGGTCATGCCGGCGGCAATCACGACGCCGATGTCGAAGCGGCTTTTGGCGCCGGCGCCATCGGCGATGAGCAGTGGGACAACACCGATCACCATGGCTGCCGTAGTCATCAGGATGGGCCGCAAGCGCACGGCGGCGGCCTCCTTGATGGCCGAGTTCTTGTCCATGCCTTGCGTTTCCTGCAGCTTGTTGGCGAATTCCACCATCAGGATGCCGTGCTTGGCGATGAGGCCGATGAGTGTCACAAGGCCGATCTGGGTATAGATGTTGATCGTGCCGGAGCCGATATTGAACGGCGGATTGTTCTGCATCATGCCGTTCACCTGGCCAAGAATCCACAACACGAAGAGTGCGCCGAACAGCGTGGCCGGCAAGCCGATCAGAATGATGAAGGGATCGCGGAAGCTTTCAAACTGCGCCGCCAGCACCAGGTAGATCAGCAACAGCGAGAAGGCAAAGGTGACAGCAAGGGCATTGCCTTCCTGCACGAATTGCCGGCTTTCGCCCTTGAAGTCATAGGCCATGCCGTGCGGGAAGATCTCATCTGCCTTCTGTTGCAGAAAGGTCACCGCTTCGCCAACGGTGCGGCCGGGGAACGGCACGCCCTGCAGGGTCGCGGAATTGAGCTGCTGGAAGGTCTTGAGGCTGTTTGGCTGCACCGTCTGGCCGAGAGTCATGAAAGAACTCAATGGCACCATATCGCCGTTTGTGGCGCGCACATGGTACTTCAGGATCTGTTCCGTCGTGGCGCGTTCGCCGCGCGGCACCTGCGGGATGACCTGATAGCTGCGGCCTTCGACCGCAAAGCGGTTCACATTGTTGCCGCCGAGCAAGGTCGAGAGCGTGGCGCCCACGTCCTGCATGGTCACGCCGAGCTTGTTTGCCCGGTCCTTGTCCACGATGAGTTCAGCCTGCGGTGTCGAGAAACGCAGATCGGCGTTGGTGAAGATGAACAGCCCGCTTTTCTTTGCTTCCGCATCGATCGCGTCAAGCGTGGTGGCAAGCTGCGCATAGTCACCGGGATAGGTGATGACGAACTCCACCGGCATTTCACCGGCGCCGACAGGAATGGCCGAAGGAGCAGTGGCAAAGGCATTGACGCCAGCCACGCCCATGAACTTGCCTTGCAGTTCACCCATGACCGAGAGGTCGGACCGCTCACGATCGCCCCAGGGCTTGAGGATGAGGCCCATGAAAGCGCCATGCGGGGTTGGGAAACCATTGATGGCAAACAGGTTCTGGCGCTCCGGCACATCCATGAAGATGCCGGTGAGCTGATCGGTATAGGTCGTGAGATAGTCGAGGTTGGTATGTTCCGGCGCGTTGATGAAGGCAAACAGCACGCCCTGGTCTTCGGCGGGCGCGAGTTCGCGGTTGATGGCGTTATAAAGAACGCCGGACAGGACAACGGTCAGCACGGCGACCCAGGCAAAAACCGAACGCTGCCGGATCGTACCATCGAGACGGCGGCGATAGAAGCGCTGGAGTGAGCCGAATACACGCTCCACCAGCCGCCCGAACCAGCTCAGCTCTTCGTGCGGCTTCAGCAACTTTGAGGTCATCATCGGCGATAGGGTCAAGGCAACGACACCCGAAACGACCACGGCGCCGGCCAGCGTGAAGGCGAATTCCCGGAAGAGCGCTCCCGTCAGGCCCGCCGTAAAGCCGATCGGCGCATAGACCGCCGCCAGCGTGATGGTCATGGCGATGACCGGGCCGGTAATCTCGCGTGCGCCCCTGATGGCCGCGTCGAAGGGCAACATGCCCTCTTCGATATGGCGGTGAATGTTTTCAACCACCACGATGGCGTCGTCGACCACCAGGCCGATGGCAAGCACCAGCGCCAGCAGGGTCAGCAGGTTGATCGAGTAGCCGAAGGCCACCAGCACCAGCGCCACACCCACGAGCGACAGGGGAATGGTGACGACCGGAATGAAGGTTGAGCGCAAATTGCCGAGGAACAGGAAGATGACCACGATGACGATCAGGCCCGCTTCGAGCAGCGTCTTGCCAACTTCCCAGATTGACTCGTTGATGAATTCGGTCGCGTCATAGGCGATATTGGAATCCAGCCCCTGCGGCAAGCCGCGCTGCAGTTCAGGCATCGCCTTGCGAACATCCGCGATCACGGTCAGAGGATTGGCATCGGGCGTTGCGGTGATGCCCATGAACACGGCCTTGACCCCGTCGAATGCAGCGGCAAAATTATTATTCTCGGGGCCAAGCTCCAATTGGGCAATCTGGCCGAGCCGGATGATCGTATCACCGCGTGTGGCCACAACGAGCTGTTGAAACTCTTCGGGCTTTTCCAGCGAGGTCTGCGCATTGATGTTCTTCTGCGTGAATTCGGCTTTCACCTCGCCGGCGGCGGTGGTGAAGTTGTTTGCGGCCAGGGCGTTTCGCACGTCGAGCGGCGTGATGCCGAGCGCGGCCATTTTGTCGGGGTCGAGCCAGGCGCGCATGGCGAAGGTCGAGCCGCCGAGAATTTCAGCGGAGGCCACGCCATTGATCGCCTGCAGCCTCGGCCGTATCACGCGGTCAAGATAATCGCTGATTTGCGGCGGGGTCATCTGCTCGCTCTTGAAGCTGATGTACATCAGCGCAAAGCCGGCTCCCGTGGTGCGCTTCACCACCGGATCGTTGGCCGCTTCCGGGAGCACGCCCTTGACCTCGTTCACCTTCGAAAGCACGTCGGCAAGCGCGCGGTCGCCGTCGGCATCAAGGCGGAGCTTGAGCGTGATTGTCGAACTGCTCTGCCCTGAGCTTGACTCGATCGTCTCTACACCTTCCGTCGAGGCAACAGCCTGCTGCAGCGGCGTTGTAATGAACCCCTTGATCTGATCGGCGTTGGCGCCGGGATAGGTGGTGGTGATCTCGATCTTGGTATCGGCGACCTCGGGAAACTGGCGGATCGGCAGCTGGAAAAACGCCTGCAGGCCTGCCAGCAGGATGAGCAGGCTCACCACCGTAGCCAATACGGGCCGTTTTACGAAAATATCGGTGAAATGCATGACCCTGCCTTACTGTATCGTCGCGCTGTCGGCTTCCCGGAGCGCAACCGAGTTGTCAATTCTGACCTTCGCGCCCTGGTCGATCTTGTTGTGGCCGGCGGTCACCACCCGGTCGCCCGGCTTGAGGCCTTCGGTAATCTGCACCCGCCCGTTACGCATGGAGCCAGCCTTGACAAACCGGCGCTCGATTTCGAGCTGCTCTCCCTTGTTGTTGGGGTCGGGCTTCTTGTCGGGCACGACAACGAAAACATTGTCGCCATAGAGCGTGTAGGTCACGGCGGTCTGCGGCACGGTAATGACGTCCTGCGGGGCGCCAGCCTCAACCAGGACATTGGCATACATTCCAGGCAACAACCGGCCATCCGGGTTGTCGAGTTTGGCACGGACCGTGATCATCCGGCTTGATTCCGACATCCGCGAATCCGTCGTCGTGACGGAGCCCTGGAACGGGGTATCGGGCCAGGCGTTGAACCGCGCTGTTACTTTCAACCCGTCGGCGATCCGGCCGTAGTCCTCTTCGGTCACATCGAAATCGGCATAAATGGGATCAACCTTCTGCAGCCACACAACTTTCTGGCCGGGCGCCACATAGCTGCCCACCGAAATGCTGCGCAGGCCAAGCTTGCCGTCCCACGGCGCGTAAATGGATTTCTGGGCAATCTGCGCCTGGATGCGCTCAATGTTCGCCAGCAGCTGGTCGCGCGCCGTGCGAAGGCCATCGAGGTCGGCCTTGGCGGCGAAACCGCGGTCGAAAATCTGCTGCTTGCGATTGAGTTCTTCTTCGGCGTTTGCCAGTTGCACCTGCAGGTTCTTGAGATCGGCTTCGTCGGTTGCCGTATCGAGCTGCACGAGTTTGTCGCCCTTTTTCACGCTTGCGCCGGATTCGAACAGGACTTCAGTAATCACGCCGCCGACCTGCGGAGCGATGTCGATGCCCTCTGACGCGGTAAGCGTGCCGATGCCGGCAATCTCAGGCTGCCAGCTTTCAGCTTTGGCTTCTTCGGCGGACACTGTCTGAACCGGAGCCGGCGTGCTCTGGATGGATTGGGCAATGAAGGCCGGCAAGGCATAGAACGACCACCAGGCGATACCGCCGGCGAGACCGCCCAGGATGACGGTGACGAGAAGAAAATAAAACGAGCGGCGTATCATGACAACAGTCTCCAAATCATTCGGCGGCGCGGGCAGCCATATGCTGCACAAGTTCGGCTTTTTTATACTCCAGGCATTTGACAGCAGCTGTCAGCACGGCGTTGCCATAATCGGCAACAAAGTGCGACCCATGGCCAACCGGGGTCTTTTGGCTGCATTCAGCTATACGTCCAAGGTCTTCATTGAGATCATTCAGCTGCTTTTGAATGGCCACAAGCATCATTTCCGGTGACAGGTAATCCTGCAACAGCATTTGGAAGAGAAACTCGGAGCGGTATTTGTCCTTGGCCGGCACCACCGAAATAGCCTTCGCCAGCGCCTGCCTTCCGGCTTCGGTTATGGCGTAAACCTTTTTGTCGGGTTTTCCGGTTTGCTCCTCCTCGCGGACGGTCACAAAGCCTTCGCCCGCCAGTTGCGTCAGGGCCGGATATATGGAGCCGAAGCTCGCGTCAATGAAATGGCAGAAAACACCGTCTTCCACGCCCTTCTTGATCTCGTAACCCGAGGCCTCCTTGAGGGACAGGATTCCAAGGCATAGGGTGCGTACGTTCATTATTATGGCAATCCGATATATGGCAATTTGATATAGGTCCCGCATATATATCAAATCGATATATCGTCAAGGCCAAATTTTTCGGTGAGGGGGAAAAACCCGATTTAGGGAAATATGGGGGCTGGAGCGCGCGGTTCCAAGCCCCTGTTTCGGAGTTTTTTGCGCATAATTTTTAGGCAGGCGTCGCGCCGGCCTTTGACACACTGCTGGAACCTATTGAATTTAAAATGAAATTCAAGTTGTAAATGCAGCTTGTATAAAATTTTGGAAGTCTTTAATTACCGACTCCAAGTACGCAGCCTTCAAACGTGCTGCGACCTGGGCAGGCAGAAACATAGGGGGGGCAATGGAGTATTTTCTCCAGCAGCTCATTAACGGCATTACTCTCGGTTCAATTTACGGTCTCATCGCCATCGGTTACACGATGGTTTATGGCATTATCGGCATGATCAACTTCGCTCATGGCGATGTATTCATGGTGGGTGGCTTTGTGTCGCTCATTGCCATCGTGGCCTTGGGAATCACTGGAGGAAGCGGTTTCTTCCCAATCATTCTGGCTCTGGTCCTGGTCGTTTTCATCGCCATGATCATTGCATCGGCCTATAATTGGACGGTTGAACGCGTCGCCTACCGGCCTCTGCGCGGCTCTTTCCGCCTGGCTCCCCTGATCTCAGCCATCGGCATGTCGATCGTGCTTCAGGAATTTGTCCGCATCGCCCAGGATGGCCGGCCGAAGCCGCTCCAGCCCATCGTCACGGGCGGCTATGAAATCATGAGCCGCGCCGCCGCCCAAGGCGAATTCATCGTCCGCCTGTCGAACATGCAAATCTTCATCATCATCACAACTCTCATCCTGATGGCCATCTTCACCGCCATCATCACCCGCACTTCGCTTGGCCGGGCGCAGCGTTCCTGCGAGCAGGACATGAAGATGGCTTCCCTGCTCGGCATTGACATCAACAAGACGATCTCGATCACCTTCATCATGGGAGCAGCGCTGGCTGCCGTCGCGGGCCTGATGTTCTTTCTCTATTATGGCGTCACCGACTTCTACGTGGGCTTCCTCGCCGGCATCAAGGCATTTACTGCGGCGGTTCTTGGCGGCATCGGCTCTATTCCTGGTGCTATGATCGGCGGCCTGATCATCGGCCTGATCGAAGTTTTCTGGTCAGCCTATTTTTCCATCGAGTACAAGGACGTGGCAGCCTTCGCCATGCTGGCGGCAGTGTTGATCTTCCTGCCGCAGGGCATCCTCGGCAAACCAGAAATTGAAAAGGTCTGAGGCAGCATGGCCATCGTCCCGAAATCCAACGATGTCATGACCGAGACCCAGCCGCTCAACATCGCCGCCATCGCCAAGGACGTCCTGTTCACTGCGATCCTCGCCTTCCTTATCCTCGGCCCTATTCTTGGCCTCAAGACCTTCGCCATCACCGGCAGCCTGGCGCTGGAGCAGCGCTGGGGCATGGTATCGGTGTTTGTCGCCATCGTCGCTGGAGGCCGGCTCGCCTACCATTTGCTGGTCTGGAACAAACCGCAGGCCAAGCCAGCGCGGGCGATTTCGATGCCAACCCTGCCGGTCATGAGTTTTGGCAAATACATTATCCCGGTCGTATTGCTCGTCGCGATCTTCCTTCCGTTCCTTCCGGGAGTCGACCGGCGCATCGTCGACCTGGCGATATTGATTCTCACCTACATCATGCTCGGCTGGGGATTGAACATCGTCGTGGGACTGGCCGGATTGCTCGACCTGGGCTACGTCGCATTTTATGCCGTGGGCGCCTATGCCTATGCCCTGCTGGCGACGATTTACCTGCCGGCCTGGTTCGGCGACGGGATCGTTCCCTGGGCCTTCTTCATTACCCTGCCGATCGCAGGCATTCTCGCGGCCCTATGGGGCGTGATTCTTGGTTTTCCGGTGCTGCGCCTGCGCGGCGACTATCTTGCCATCGTGACACTCGCCTTCGGCGAAATCGTCCGGGTTGTCCTTATCAACTGGTCCGACTTCACCGGCGGCCCAGCGGGCATCGGCGGCATCCCGCGCCCTTCCTTCTTTGGCCTGCCATTTACCGACGGCGAAGGCGGGTTCGCGGCATTTTTCGGGCTGGATTTCAAACCCATCCACCGCATCATATTCCTCTATTACGTGATCCTGGTGCTCGCCCTCTTCACCAATTTCGTGACCATGCGGCTGCGCCGGCTGCCGGTGGGGCGCGCCTGGGAAGCACTGCGCGAAGACGAGATTGCCTGTCGGTCGCTCGGCATCAACACCACCAGCACCAAACTGACGGCGTTCGCGATTGGCGCCATGTTCGCAGGATTTGCCGGCAGCTTCTTTGCCACGCGCCAGGGCTTTGTCAGCCCTGAATCCTTCGTGTTCCTGGAATCCTTCATCATCCTTGCGATCGTCGTGCTCGGCGGCCTCGGCTCGCAGATCGGCGTCGTGATCGCCGCCATTGTCATCATCGGCTCCTTCGAGGTGTTCCGGGAACTGAATTTCCTCAAGGCCGTCATGCCGGCGGGCTTTGATCCGGTTCAATACCGGATGCTCGCAGTCGGTGCCGCGCTGGTGCTGATCATGCGCTGGAAGCCGCGCGGCTTCGTTACCCGGCGCGAACCCTCAGTCATCCTCAAGGAGAAGAAGGCCATACCGACTGATCTTGTTGCCGAGGGGCATGGCTGATGAGTGCTGCCGGACAAGATGTTCTTCTGCGCGTCGAACACCTGACCATGCGCTTTGGTGGCCTCACCGCCATCGGCGATCTCTCATTCACCGCAGCCCGCAATGACATAACGGCGATCATTGGCCCAAACGGCGCCGGCAAGACCACGGTGTTCAATTGCCTAACCGGTTTCTACAAACCCACCGAAGGCAGCGTTATCCTCACCCATGAAGATGGCAAGCAGTTCCTGCTGGAACGCATGGACGATTTCCGCATTTCGCAGCGTGCCAGGGTGGCGCGCACCTTCCAGAACATCCGGCTGTTTGCCGGCATGACCGTTCTGGAAAATCTGATGGTGGCACAGCACAACACCCTGATGCGCGCCTCGGGTTTTACTGTCACCGGCATCTTCAACTCCCCGACTTATGTACGCGCCAACCGTGAGGCCGTTGAATTTTCCGAGTACTGGCTGGAAAAGGCGGGGCTCGTCGACCGCGCCGATGATCCTGCGGGTGAATTGCCCTATGGCGACCAGCGCCGCCTCGAGATCGCCCGCGCCATGTGCACCAAGCCCGTGCTGCTCTGCCTCGATGAGCCAGCCGCAGGACTCAATCCGCGCGAGTCCGAAGACCTGAACCGCCTCCTGCTTGATATCCGCAAGGAGCAGGAAATCGCCATCCTCCTTATCGAACATGACATGAGCGTCGTCATGGGAATTTCCGACCATATCGTGGTGCTCGACTATGGCGTAAAGATTTCTGACGGCTCACCGGCCGAAGTCAGGAACGATCCCGCCGTCATCCGCGCCTATCTCGGTGTCGAAGATGAGGAAGAAGCTGAGGCAGTGGTGGAGAGCGCAGTGGCAGCCGCCGCAAAGAAGCCAGCGCGGACGAAGGTGGCGGCAAAAAAATTGCCGGCCCGGAAGAAGGGTGCGCGAAAATGAGCGAAGCCCTCCTCTCGGTACGCGGCGTCGAAACCTTCTATGGCAAAATTCAGGCCCTGAGAGGCATTGAACTCGATGTGAAGAAGGGCGAAATCGCCACGCTCATCGGCTCGAACGGCGCCGGCAAATCAACACTGATGATGACCATTTGCGGGACGCCGCGGGCCCGTGCCGGCACCATCACCTTCGACGGCCATGACATCACCCACATGCCGGTCCACGAGATTGTCCGGCTCGGCATTTCCCAATCGCCGGAGGGACGCCGCATTTTCCCGCGCATGACCGTGGAAGAGAACCTGCAGATGGGCGCCACGGTAAGCGATCCAAAGTTTTTCGAAGCCGATCTGGCCCGCGCCTTTGCCCTGTTCCCCATTCTCGAAAAGCGACGCAATCAGCGCGGCGGCACGCTTTCGGGCGGCGAGCAGCAGATGCTGGCAATTGCCCGCGCCTTGATGGCTAGGCCCCGGCTCCTGCTCCTCGACGAGCCGTCGCTGGGACTGGCGCCCCTGCTGGTCAAACAGATCTTCACTGCCATCAAGGAGTTGAACGAGAAGGAAGGCATGACCGTTTTCCTGGTTGAGCAGAATGCCTTCCATGCCCTCAAGCTCGCGCACCGTGCCTATGTGATGGTGAATGGCAAGATCGCCATGTCGGGCACGGGCAAGGAACTCCTGGCCAGCCCAGAAATCCGCGCTGCCTATCTCGAAGGGAGCCATTGAACAATGTCACTATTCGTCGAAGACACGCTGCATGTTTTCATCATAATGACTGTAATCCTGGGTGGCGGTGCGGCTTACCTGGCGGGCCGCAACCTGGCCTCGCGGTGGCGACCGTGGTGGATGCCGGCCGGCTACATGATCCTGCTGGGGCTGGCGCTCCGCTTCTTCCACTATGCCCTGTTCGACGGCGAACTGTTTTCGCTGCACTATTTCATTACCGACACGGCGGTCCTCATTGCGGCCACCTTGTTGGGTCACCGGCTGACGATGGTTAACCAGATGGTCAGCCAGTATCCCTGGGCCTATGAACGGTCCGGCCCACTGTCCTGGCGGGCCAAATCGGCCCCTTGAAGCTGGAATTGGCTTGTTTCGGCCCTTCCCAATGACAGGCCTTTGGGCCTATATTCCCTGCAAGGGGTGAAGAAACCCCGAAAGACCTTACGGTCATAAATCCCAAGGGAGTTACCATATGAAGAAGTATCTGTTGTCGGGCATTGCCCTCGGCTTTGCTGCCGCGCTTTCGGCCTCCACGGCCCTGGCGGACGTTACCATCGCCGTCGCCGGCCCGATCACCGGCCAGTATGCCGCTTTCGGTGAGCAGTTGAAGCGCGGAGCCGAAATGGCGGTGGCTGACATCAACGCCGCCGGCGGAGTCAATGGCGAAAAACTCGTTCTCGAAGTCGGTGACGATGCCTGCGATCCGAAGCAGGCCGTGGCGGTTGCCAACCAGATGGTGTCGAAGGGCATCAAGTTCATGGCTGGCCATTTCTGTTCGGGTTCTTCGATCCCGGCGGCTGATATCTATGCCGAGGAAGGCATCATGATGATCAGCGGCGCCTCGACCAACCCTGTATTCACCGAAAAAGGCCTGTGGAACACCCATCGTGTCTGCGGCCGTGACGATGCCCAAGGCATTGTTGCCGGCAATTTCCTTGCCAAAAACTATGCAGGCAAGAAGATCGCCATCATTGACGACAAGTCGCCCTATGGCAAAGGCCTCGCGGACGAAACCCGCAAGGCGCTCAATGCTGCCGGGCAGACGGAAACCCTGAACGAGTCCTACACCGCCGGTGAAAAGGACTACACGGCACTCGTCTCCAAGATGAAGGATGCCGGCATCGAAGCCGTCTATGTTGGCGGCTATCACACGGAAGGCGGACTTATCCTGCGCCAGATGCGCGAGCAGGGCATGTCGGCCCAGATGGTCTCCGGTGATGCGTTCAACACCGAAGAGTTCTGGACCATCACCGGCGATGCCGGTGAAGGCATGATCTTTACCTTCGCTCCGGAGCCCCGCAACAACCCGGCTGCCAAGGATGTGGTCGAGAAGTTCAAGGCCGCTGGCTACGATCCGGAAGGCTACACGCTTTATGAGTATGCGGCGATCCAGGCCTGGGCCCAGGCTGCTGCTGCTACAGGCGGCACCGACGGCAAGAAGATTGCCGAGTGGCTTCGCGCCGGCAATCCTATCAAGACCGTTCTTGGTGACCTGGCGCTCAACGAAAAGGGCGACGTCAAGGATGCCAAGTACGTCTGGTACAAGTTCTCCAAGGGCAAGTACGCTGAAGATTCTTCGCTGCAATAAGCGGTTCGACGTTTAAGGGAAACCCGCGTGATTTGCTTCACGCGGGTTTTTTATTGCGAAATGCCCAAGTTCTGGCGATAGTCGCCGGACTGCCCCTCCCCACCAAGGGAGGGAACCTACCTCATGAGGCGGCGTGATAAAATTTGCAAAAATAGCCATCGGCGGTGCGTTGCTTTTCGCCATGAGCATTTCGGCCCGTGCCGAGATCCTCATTGCAACGGCAGGGCCGTTGAAGGGCCAGTACGCAGCGCTTGGCGAACAGTTGCGCCAGGGCGCGAGCCGCGCGGTGGCCGACATCAATGCGGCAGGCGGGATCAACGGCGAGCAGCTCGCTCTCGAGGTTGCCGATGATGCCTGTGATCCAAGACAGGCGATGACTGTGGCCAATGAGCTGGTAGCCAAGGGCGTAAAGTTCATGGCGGGGCACTATTGCTCCGGCTCCTCCATTGCCGCGGCCAAGATCTATGAGGACGCCGGCATCATCATGATCAGCCCCTCCTCCACCAGTCCGAAGCTCACCGACGGCGGCGGCTGGAATGTGCACCGGGTGTGCGGCCGCGATGACGCGCAGGGAGCCTTTGCGGCCCGCGCCGTTGCCAAATCCTATGCCGGGAAAAACATTGCCATACTCGATGACAGTTCAGTCTATGGCCTGGGGCTCGCCACCAGGTTCAAGATCGCGCTCAACGGCGCGGGGGTCACCGAAAAAGTGCGCGAAAGCTACAAGGCCGGGGCCAATGACTACAATGACCTGGTTCAAAAAATGCTGACGGCCAATGTCGATCTCATCTATCTCGGCGGCTATGCCTTCGAGGCGGGAACCATCATCCGGCAAATGCGCGACTTTGCCTCCTCCGCCATCCTGGTGGGCGGGGATGCGCTTCTGGTTGAGCAGTATTGGGCCACATCGGGAACCTCCAGCGAAGGCACGCTGGTCACATTTGCGCCGGATGCGCAAAAACTCAATTCGGCGCGGGCCGTGGTAGAAGCCTTCCGGGCGGCTGATTACAATCCGGAAGGCTACACCCTGCAGGCCTATGCGGCGGTGCAGGCCTTTGCCCAGGCGGCAACGGCCACCCGCAGCGTGGATGGCCGCATCCTGAGCCAGTGGCTGCGGGCCGGAAACACGGTGAATACGGTTTTGGGGCCGCTTGCGCTTGATGCAAAGGGCGATGTGCGGGATGCGAGTTTCGCATGGTACAAGTGGTCGGAAGGCACCTATGCTGAGGTCCCAGCCTTCCCTGCAGCAGTGAGCACGCCATGAAAGCTTTTTTTGTCCAGATCAAATGTGAGCTCGGAAAATCCTACCAGGTGGCCACGGCCATTGCGGATGCGGAGATAGCGTCGGAAATATACTCCACGGCGGGCCCTTATGACCTCCTGGTGAAGTTCTACCTGGAGGAAAGCGAAGACGTGGGCCACTTTGTGGCAGAGAAGCTGCAGCCCATTTCCGGGATCAGGGACACCACGACAATCATAACCTTCCGGGCATTCTGAAGATGACTTTTAGAGGCAGCCGATGATCCCGCGCTATTCACGACCCGAGATGACCGCCATCTGGGAACCGCAAACGCGTTTCCGTATCTGGTTTGAAATCGAGGCCCATGCGGCAGACGCCATGGCGGAGGCCGGCATCGTGCCAAAAGCGGCGGCCAAGAAAATCTGGGCGATGGGCAAGGACGCAATTTTTGACGTGGCGCGCATTGACGCCATAGAGGCTGAAACCAAGCACGACGTGATCGCCTTTCTCACGCATCTTTCGGAAATCGTGGGACCGGAGGCGCGCTTCGTGCATCAGGGCATGACCTCGTCGGATGTGCTTGATACCTGCTTCAATATCCAGCTGGTGCGCGCCGCCGATATTCTCATTGGCGATATCGATGGCCTGCTTGCCGCCCTGAAGCGCCGGGCGCTGGAGCACAAGAACTCGATTTGCATCGGGCGCAGCCACGGCATTCATGCGGAGCCCACGACATTCGGGGTGAAGCTTGCCTATTCCTTTGCCGAATTCACGCGCTGCCGGGCGCGGCTGGTTGCGGCGAAGCAGGAAGTGTCAACCTGCGCCATTTCGGGTGCGGTCGGCACCTTCGCCAATATCGATCCCAGCGTTGAGGAATATGTCGCCAAGAAACTGGGCCTTGCGCCGGAGCCGGTGTCGACGCAGGTGATCCCGCGGGACCGGCACGCCATGTATTTTTCGATCCTCGCAGTCGTGGCAAGTTCCATCGAAAGACTGGCCACGGAAATCCGCCATCTGCAGCGGACCGAAGTGCTCGAGGTTGAGGAGTATTTCTCGCCGGGACAGAAGGGTTCTTCGGCGATGCCGCACAAGCGTAATCCGGTGCTCACCGAGAATCTCACGGGGCTGGCGCGGCTGGTGCGTTCGGCGGCCATTCCGGCGCTGGAGAATGTCGCCCTTTGGCACGAGCGCGATATTTCCCACTCATCGGTGGAGCGCGGCATCGGCCCGGACGCCACGGTGCATCTGGATTTTGCCCTCAAGCGCCTGGCGGGCGTCATCGACAAGTTGCTGGTCTATCCGGAAAACATGCAGCGCAACCTGGACCGGCTGGGCGGACTGGTTCATTCGCAGCGCATTCTGCTGGCGCTGACGCAAAAGGGCATGAGCCGCGAGGCGTCCTATGCGGCGGTGCAGCGCAACGCCATGCCGGTGTGGCGGGGCGAAGGCAATTTTCTTGATCTTCTGAAGAAGGACAAGGAAGTTTCGGCGCATCTCAAGCCGGCCGAGCTCGAAGCCCTGTTCGACCTCGGCTATCACACCAAGCACGTGGACACGATCTTCAAGCGGGTGTTCTCATAATTTGACTCCGTAATTCTCTATAACGTATTGATATTGCTTATTTAAAATAAATCCCCTTCGTGAGGTTGACCTTGCCTCTCGACTCTGGCGAGTTAACCCGCATGGACCTCATTACTGATACAAAGGCGCTGACGGCGCTGTGCAAGGCGTTGGCGCACGAGACTTTTGTGACCGTTGACACGGAATTCATGCGCGAGACGACCTATTGGCCGGATCTCTGCCTCATCCAGATCGCCGGGGCGGAGATAAACGGGCTGATCGATCCGATGGCGGAAGGCATTGACCTCAAGCCCTTCTTCGCCCTCATGAACAACGAGAAGGTGCTGAAGGTTTTCCATGCGGCGCGGCAGGATGTGGAGATCATGGTGCATCTTGCCGGCACCGTGCCGCATCCGATTTTCGATACGCAGATTGCCGCCATGGTTTGCGGCTTCGGCGACCAGGTGAGCTATGAGGCCATCGTGCGCAAGCTGGCCAAGGCGCAGATCGACAAGTCATCGCGCTTCACCGACTGGTCGCGCCGCCCCTTGACCGAGAAGCAGCTGACCTATGCGCTGTCGGATGTCACGCATCTGCGCACGGTTTATGAAAAGCTGAAGATCGAACTCGATGCCAATGGCCGCGAGCCGTGGCTGGCCCAGGAGATGGCGATCCTGATGGCGATTGAAACCTACCGGACGGAACCCGGGGACGCCTGGAAGCGCATCAAGGTGCGGCTCAAGTCCAAGAAGCAGCTTGCGGTTCTCATCGCAGTTGCCGGGTGGCGCGAATTGGAGGCGCAGGAAAAAAACGTGCCGCGGTCGCGGGTGATCAAGGATGATGCGGTGGCGGAAGTTGCCATGCAGATGCCGCAAAGCAAGGAAGCCCTTGGGCAACTCAGGGCGCTGCCGCGGGGCATGGCCACTTCGCGGACCGGCGACGGCCTGCTGCGCGCCGTCAAGGACGGCCTGGGGCGCGATCCCCTCACCCTGCCCCACGCCAATTGGGGCCGCGAGGAAAGCTCTGAATCAACCCAGGCGGCGGCGGAGATTTTGAAGCTTGCGCTGAAAGTGGTTTGCGAGCGCGAGGGGCTGGCGCCGAAGCTTGTGGCGAACACCTCGGATATTGAAGCGGTGGCGGAAAGCGATGAGGCCGATGTGCCCCTGATGCACGGCTGGCGGCGCGAAGTGTTCGGCAACCTGGCGCTGGAGCTGAAGCGCGGCCAGGCGATGATCGGCTTCAAGGACGGGCGCGTGGTGATTGCGCCCGCCGGCGGCTAATCAATCACGACCTTGGCAACCCGGCCCATTTCCGAAGCGAGGCCAGCCAGGCGCTTTTCAACGCGCTCGCCCATCAGGTCCTGGAGTTTTTTCGGCAGCGTCAACTGCATGGTTTTTCCCTCCGCCAGCTTCAGCCCAATGCGCGGCAGCATGCCGGGCATGGCGGCCGACAGGATATAGGCGAGGCGGAAAATGGAGCTCAGCAGATGGGCCCGCATCATCTGGTTGTCATCGAGAAGATGCACGAGGCCATCGCCCATCTCCTCGCCTTCGTAGCGGTAGAAAACCGTGAGGGCCAAAAACACTCGGCCGGGATGATCGATGCCCACAAAGGCGGCCTGCGAAATCATGCCGAGTGAACGCTCGGCGCGGTAATCCGGATGGGCCCGCCAGCCAATGTCGGCCAGAAGGCAGGCGGCATAGCGAAGCCGCGTTTCCACTTCGGTTTCCTTGTAGCCCGGGCCGCCGAAAAGCTGGTCGGTCCAGTCGCAAAGTTCCAGTTCATGTTCGGGTGAACGGGCATAGCGCCGGGCGAAATCCCAGCAGGATGAGAGAAGCGCATCGGCCTGCATCTTGCGGCGCGGCAGCTTCGAATAGAGAAGCCCTTCACGCACGCCGTAGACCGACGACACGACATCCCTGGCTTTTCCCCTGGCCAGCAGCCGATCCAGAACCAGGGCGCCATAGGGCAGCGTGTCGGCACGGCTTTTTGAAACCTCGCGGACGTCGCGCAGCGAAGACGATGACAGGCCGGATACGAGATCGGCCACGGCGGAAGCCTGCTGACGAGTCATGGCGTAGTGGTGCAGCACATGGAGCGGATACTTGTTCTGCGCCATGTGAAGCCTGGCCAGATTTCGCCAGGTGCCGCCCACCGCGTAGAAGGAGCGGCCCTTCAGATTGGCCAGAAGCGTTGCCTTCTCAAGATAGTCATCGACGATTTCCCGGGCCCGCTTGATGGAACCGCCTGACATGTCAATGAGGCGCAAAGGGCCGATGGGAAGCGTAATGCCGTCGCGCAGCTTTCCTTCCTGCACGTCGATCAGTTCAAGCGAGCCGCCGCCCAGGTCGCCCACCACGCCATCGGCTTCCGGGATGCCGGCGATCACGCCAAGGGCGGCGTAGCGCGCCTCCTCCTTGCCCGAGAGCACATTGATGCCAACGCCGATTGCCTCTTCGGCGCTTTCAATAAAGCTCTGGCCATTTGTGGCCTCGCGCGCGGCGGCAGTTGCCACAGCGAACACCTGCTTCACGCCAATCTGTTTGGCCAGGGTGCGAAAGCGGCGGAGTGCGGCGAGAGCCCGGGCAATGCCGCTGTCGGCCAGCTTTCCGGTAATGGCCACGCCCTTGCCAAGGCCGCAGAGAATCTTTTCATTGAAAACCGGGGTGGGCGAGCGGCGAAGGCCGTCATAGACGACGAGGCGGACAGAGTTGGAGCCGATGTCCACAACGGCCACCGGGCGGTAGGTCGGCGGCTCTGTCCTAAACCCCTTGTGCCAGCTCACTTCCGAATCCTGGGCTTTCTTTTCGAGGCGAAATTGTCGCCCGCCACACTAGCTTTAAGCGAGCGGCCGCGTCCAGAGAGCGAGGGATTGTTCATGAAATATTCGTGGGCATTGAACGGCGCCTCATTCGGCCCGGGGACCACGCGATGGGCGGAGCCATCGGCCAGCAGGTTCCAGCTTTGCTGGTTGTCTTTGAAATTCACTACCATGATCTGGTCGAGGATTTGCTCGTGCACGGTGGGGTTTTCAATGGGGATCAGGGTTTCGACGCGGCGGTGGAGGTTGCGCGGCATGAGATCGGCGGAGCCGATGTAAACCAGGGCCTTGGCGTGGGGCAGCCCATGCCCTGCGCCGAAGCAGATGATGCGCGAATGCTCGAGGAAACGGCCGACAATGCTCTTCACCCGGATGTTGTCGGAAAGGCCCGGAACGCCGGGGCGCAGGCAGCAAATGCCGCGCACGACAAAATCCACCTGGACGCCTGCCTGGCTTGCCTTGTAGAGCGCGTCAATAATACCGGGGTCAACCAGCGAATTGAACTTGCCCCAGATGTGGGCGGGCCGGCCCGCCCTGGCATGGGCGATTTCATCGTCAATATGCTTGAGCAGGCGGGGTTTCAGATTGATCGGCGAGAGCGAGAGCTTTTCCAGGTCTTCCGGCTGGGCATAACCGGAGATGAAATTGAACAGCCGCGCCGCATCGCGGCAGAGGGCCGGATCGCTGGTGAAGAAGGAAAGGTCGGTATAGATCTTGGCGGTGATCGGGTGGTAATTGCCGGTGCCGTAGTGAACGTAGCTGCGCATGTTGGTGCCTTCGCGGCGCACCACCATGGAGACCTTGGCGTGGGTCTTGAGTTCAATGAAACCAAACACGACCTGCACACCGGCGCGCTCCAGATCGCGGGCCCACTGGATGTTGGCCTCTTCATCGAAGCGGGCCTTGAGCTCCACCAAGGCCATGACCGACTTTCCCGCTTCGGCCGCCTTGGCGAGTGCGGCAACGATGGGGGAATTGTTCGAGGTTCGGTAGAGCGTCTGCTTGATGGCCACGACATTGGGGTCGCTGGCGGCCTGGAGCACGAATTGCACCACGACGTCGAAAGACTCATAGGGGTGGTGGACGACGAAATCCTTCTGCCGGATGGCCGCAAAGCAATCGCCGCCATGATCGCGGACGCGTTCGGGAAAGCGCGCCAGATAAGGCGTGAATTTCAGGTCAGGCCGTTCATCCAGAATGAGCTGCTTGGTGTCGGCATAGCCAACCAGGCCTTCGCAGGTGACCGTCGCATCCTCAGTCACGTCAAGCTGGTCGGCAATGAAGCCGCGAATGCCCGGCGGGCAATCGGCATCGACTTCCATGCGGATCACCACGCCGCGGCGGCGGCGCTTCAGGGCGCTCTCGAACACCCGGACAAGATCCTCGGCCTCTTCCTCGATTTCGATATCGCTATCCCTGATGATGCGGAACAGGCCCTGCCCCAGCACATCGTAGCCGGGGAACAATTTCAGCAGGAAAACCCGCAGCATGTGTTCCAGCGAGATGAAGCGCGGGCTCGTTCCCGGCAGGCGGATAAAGCGCTCAAGCTGCGGCGGGATGGGAAGGAGCGCATTCATGATGCCGCCATCGCGCCGGCGCTTCAATTCCAGCGCGATAATGAAGCCCCGGTTGAGTATGAAGGGAAAGGGATGGGCGGGATCGATGGCAATGGGCGTGACGATGGGGAGGATGTGCTCGAGGAAGCGGTTGTCGAGCCACTTGTGCTCGTCAGCTGTCAGATGCTCCTCATTGACAATAGTGATGCCGTTCTCAGTCAGTTCGCTTTTCAACTGCAGCCAACGCCGATCCTGCTCGGCCATCAGCTCCTGGGCAAATTTCCGGATTTTCTCAAGCTGCTCCTCCGGGCTCAAGCCGTCGGGACTGATCTCCACCATCTGCTCGCGCACCTGGCCCACGAGGCCCGCCACGCGCACCATGAAGAACTCATCGAGGTTGTTTCCGGAAATGGAGAGAAAGCGCAGGCGCTCCAGCAAGGGATGGTTGCGGTTGCGGGCCTCTTCGAGAACCCTCATGTTGAAGCCCAGCCAGGACAGCTCGCGATTGAAAAAACGCTGCGGGCTATCCATTCCAATCGCCGCGGCGGGTTCGAGAGGCAGCATCTCGTTCATCGGGAATCCTCAAAATTCAACGGATAATAGGCCCATATGACGGTTTGGTGAAAGCGGCGAATGCGCTGGGGGTAAACGAAGTGCTAGTCCTCGGCGCCAAAGAGGCCCGGGGCGGAGAAATCGGCCAGAACCTTGGCCACAAAGGGGCGGGTCACCTCGGCGCGCTCTTCCAGGGCGCGGCGGTCGATTTCCGCTACAAGCAGGCGGGCCGCGCCAAGGGAGCGCGGCATGCGGGCCAGCATGAAGCTGATGGTTGATTCCGCGGCCGCGATCTGGCGGTCAAAAAACAGCTTCACCAGCACACCGCGCAACAGGGCGTCATCGGGCGGCAATATTTCCAGAACCGGGAAGGCTTTCAGTCTCGACAGCAGATCGGGCAAGGCAATTTTCCAGTGTTCCGGCCGCATCTGGGCCGTCAGCAAAATGCTGCTTCCCTGTTGCCTGGCAAGGTTCAAAAGATGGAAAAGGCCGCGCTCATCGAGGGGCGGTGCTGCATCCTCGATTGCCGCGGCGCCGGAGCGCAATATCTCGGGGGCGGCTTCAACCCTTACATCCACTGCCTGAATCCGCAGCGCCTTTGAGCGCTGGCGCCAGACCTCCACAAGATGGGACTTGCCGCTTCCCGGCGGGCCGACAATCACCGCGGCGTGGGCGGGCCAGTCCGGCCAGTGGTCAATCAGGGCAACAGCGGCAGAGTTGGACGCGGTCACCAGGAAATCATCACGGCCCAGGGCTTGCCGGAGGGGCAGGTCCAGAACAAGCTGTCGGCCTTGGCCCTTCATTTCGCGCGGTTACGCACCGAGGTTTTTCTGGGTGTTGGCATTTCCCGGGGAACACCACGATAGAGCTTGCTCCCCAGGTATTTGTTGAGGGCAAAGCGCACGAGCACGCCGGCGGCGGCGGCCAGCGGAACGGCGAGCAAGAGCCCGACAAAACCAAAGACGTAGCCGAAGGCGAAGAGCGCAAACATCAGCCAAACGGGGTGCAGGCCAATGCTGCTGCCCACCAGCTTGGGCGAGAGGAAATTGCCCTCGATGAACTGGCCCACGGCAAAGATGCCGATGATGATCGCGATGCTGGTAAAATCGGGCCAGAACTGGACGAGCCCCACGCCGATTGCCACCACGCCGCCCACCAGCGCACCGACATAGGGAATGAAACTCAAGAGTCCCGCGCCAATGCCGATCACCAGGCCGAATTTCAATCCGGCAACAGTCAGTGCCAGCGCATAGAAAAGGCCGAGCAGAAGGCATACGGTTCCCTGGCCACGGATGAATCCGGCCATTGCCGCATTGATATCGTTGAAAATGGCGCGGATTTCTTCGGCATGATCGCGCGGCAGCCAGCTATCAACCTTGGCCACCAGCCTGTCCCAGTCTGCCAGAAGATAAAACGCCACAATCGGCGTCACGATCATAAGCGAAAGTATGTTGACGAGCGCCATGCCGCCGGACCAGATCGACGCCAAAAGGGTTGCGGTCCAGCCCGCAGCCCTGCCAGCGATATCGGAAATGGAAGCCTGAATATCGGTTCCGGACCTGGCGATGGCATCCTTCATCCATTGCGGTGCCACATCGTTGAAGCGCGCCAGCAAGGACTGCATCAGACTGGGCAAGTCGCCCGCAAACTTCACGATCTGGTCGCCAAGGATGGGAACGATGAGCAGAACAATCAGCACCAACGCCAGTATGCTGAGGAGAAGAATGACGGCAGTTGCCGCAATGCGCGGCAGACCGAGGCGCTCCAGCGCGTCGGCGACGGGATCAAGGAAATAAGCCAGCACCAGCCCCGCGATAAAGGGCAGCAAGATCGGACTGAGCAGCCACAGCACCAGAATGAGCACCAGGAACGCAATGATCCAGAAGGTAACTTGCCTTTGCAGTGTCATCGGGAAGCCTTACTCCTGCTTGCCATTGGCCATGTGGTGCAGCCAGTCACGCATGTATAATGCGCCGGAGCCGAAGGTCAAAATCGCGACAAAGGCATATCCGGCAAACAGCGCCTGCTCCAGGCGGATATCCAATCCCAGAAGACCGAGGACCAGGCCGGCCAGAACAATCTGCGCCACGGTATTCACCTTGCTGGCCATGGACGGGGCCACCACCATAGGCTTTCCGATCACCCAGGCGAGAACCACGGCGCCCACAATCAGCACGTCACGGGTGACCACGAGAATGACCAGCCAGGCCGGCAGAAACGTCAGGAGACCGAGCGAGACGTAGATGGAAACCAGCAGGGCTTTGTCGGCAATGGGATCGAGATAGGCGCCCAGTTCGGAGCGCTGATTAAACCTCCTGGCAATGTAGCCATCGACACCATCGCTGATGCCGGCCGCCACGAAGGCCGCGAAGGCCCAGGAAAACTCGCTGGAGATGATCAGCCAGACGGTTATGGGGACCAGCAGAATGCGGCCAATGGTAATGAGGTTCGGCAGGTTCATGGGCATCACAAGAGGGACTGAATGACCCAATTCCCCCCGATTTGCGACATCTGTAGTCCGGTTCCCTGCATTGACGTCTGCACCACCTGCAAGTCGCCAACATACATCAATCTGATGACTGCGCCATCACCGCCGAGCGTTGATACGTCAACACCAATTATGCCGGGCGAAGACAAGATGCGCGAGCGGATGGCGTTCCATTCGGAAGGGCTTGAAAAGGGCACCGCCACGGGAATCGAGTGGGAAGCCATGGCTTCGGAAGCAACCTGCCGCACGCGTGAGGTGTCCGACTTGTATTTGTCGACCATGACGGCATGAAAGCGTGAGGCGGCAAGTGCAGCGGACGCCTCGAGGGTTGCCGGATCGGCGGTGTAGATCTTGTCGAAGGTGATTTTGCCGAGTTCGGACTCGCCGTTCATCATGGCGCGCACGCCGTTGCCCTCGGCAGGTTCGGCAATGGCCACCAGGATGGTTCTGGTGCCATAGCGGCGGCGGAGCGTCTCAAGCTTTATCGGATCGAGATTGAGCACATCCTCCGCCGTGAGCGCGGCCGTGTCCTCAAGGTCGCCGATCGGTATGATCAGGGGGACGAGCGACTGTTCGGCGCGGAGATTGAGCCAGGCGGTGCGCCACAGGTTTTCCTCCCAGAGCTGGCTGCCTTCGGCGGATTTCCAGATGGGGAGCACCAGCATGGGGGTGGCCTGTTCGGACACGACGGCAACACCATAGCTTTCAAAGAGCCTTTGGACTTTCTCCGGGATGAAGCGGACGGTGAACTTGCCGATGTAGTGCCCGGGCCCGGCGCCCTCTTCCTCGATGGAGAGCGACTTCAGCAGGGGCAGCACGTCCTTGGGCCCAAGCTTGGCGATTTCGGCGGCGAAGGTTTCATTGCCCAGGCGCTGCGCCAGCATGACAATGGCCTTCATCTGGACTTCGAACAGGGCCTTGTTCTTGGCGCTTGCCACGTCCTTGTCGGTGACATCGGCGGCCACGCCCTGGACGGCGAAGACATTGGTTTCGACCGGCCCTGCCGCATGGGCCACGGGCAAGCCAAACATGATCATCGTGGCCAAAAATACCAGCCACAGTCGGTGAGTGATCATGCCGTCAACCGCTCCATTTCCTCTGGTGATGAGCTACCATCACGCTTTATTCAAAGCCCGCTCTGGGCTATGAGGCCCCATAACACGAATAATGAGGCAAACTAGCGGCATGAGCGACGGCAAACAAGCACCACAAAATGGCGTCACCTATGCCGACGCGGGCGTGGATATAAGTGCGGGAAACGCCCTTGTCGAAGCGATCAAGCCCCTGGCCAGGGCGACGCGGCGCAAGGGCACTGATTCGGCCCTGGGCGGGTTTGGCGGGCTCTTTGACCTCAAGGCTTGCGGCTACAAGGACCCGGTGCTGGTGGCCGCCAATGACGGAGTGGGCACCAAATTGCGGGTGGCCATCGAAACCGGCCTGAACCATGGGGTTGGCATAGATCTGGTGGCAATGTCGGTGAATGACCTCATCGTCCAGGGGGCCGAGCCGCTGTTCTTTCTCGATTACTTTGCCACGGGCAAGCTTGACGTGGCGCAGGCCAGGGCGGTGATCGCCGGAATTGCCGAGGGCTGCAAGCAGGCGGGGTGCGCCCTCATAGGTGGGGAAACCGCTGAAATGCCCGGCATGTATCATGGCAAGGATTATGACCTGGCGGGGTTTGCGGTGGGCGCCGTCGAGCGCAAGAAAATTCTGCCGGCGAAGGATGTGGGGCCAGGAGACGTGATCCTGGGACTGGCTTCATCGGGCACTCATTCCAACGGTTATTCCCTCGTCCGCAAGATCGTCGAGATCAGCGGACTCGGCTATGACGCCCCTGCCCCGTTTGCCAAGGGCATGACCCTTGGCGAGGCGCTGCTGGTACCGACACGGATTTATGTGAAGCCGCTGCTGAAGGTGTTTAAGAAAAGCAAATCGATCAAGGCGCTGGCCCATATCACCGGCGGCGGCTTTCTTGAAAACATTCCGCGGGTTTTGCCCAAGGGCTGCGTTGCCGAAATCGACCTGGACGTGGTGCCGTTCCTGCCGGTGTTCGGCTGGCTGCAGGAAATTGGCG
>JAEUMI010000241.1 GCA_016792825.1 Hyphomicrobiales bacterium | reverse complement strand
TTCGAGCAATGGCGCGACGAGGGCGAAAAGGACATTGTGGTCCGCGCTAATACCCAGTGGAAAAAAATGCTCGCCGACTATGTGGCCCCTCCCCTCGATCCCGGCATCGACGAGGCGCTGCAAACCTTCATGGCCAAGCGCAAGGAAGTTCTGCCGGACAGCGTGAGCTGAGGCTAGGTCGTTTCGCTGGGCGCTTTCGACTTCACGTCGGTGAGGGCGTAGAAGCCTACGCCGGCGATCACCATGGCGGAGCCGATGGCGTCCACCAAGGTGAAGGGTTCGCCCAGAATCCAGACGGCCAGAGAAATGGTGATCAACGGGGAAATCGTGGCGATCATCGAGGTGGATTGTGGCGAGATGCGCGAGAGCCCGGCGTTCACCAGGAACGATGGCAGGACGGTTGCGAAGAATCCGGTGCCCGCCGCCAGCCAGAAGAACCTGGGGCTTGAGGAGAAATCAAAGCTCCGGCTTACCAGGATATAATGTATGATGCAGGCGAAACCCGAACCCGAGAGGGCAATCGAGGTAAACAATGCACTGCCCATGGCGGTGATGAAATTCTTGGCCAGCAGTTGATAGATGGCGAAGGTCAGGGCGCAACCCAGCACGAGGGCGGTGCCGATGACTGTGTCGATGCCGCCCGCCGGGAGGTCGGTGAGAAACACAATGACGAGCCCGACATAGGTGATGACCGCCGCCACAATACTCATCCAGGTCAGCCTGGCGCCGAAAAACAGCCAGCCCAGGAACATGACGAACATCGGATAGGTAAACAGGACCAGGCGCTCAAGCTGGGCAGTGATGTAGACCAGAGCCTCGAAATCGAGCAGCGAGGAAATGTAATAGCCGATGAAACCGGCGAGAAGGGCGCGAAATGTGAGGCCCCAGCCGGGCAGCGGCTTTCCGGCCTGGCGGAGCTGGTAGACGGCATAAAGCCCGACGCCGATAAAGAAGGGTAAGGCGGTGGCCATGCGCAGCGCCAGCATGAGGGCGGCGTTGGCCTCCTCCATATAGGCGAGCTTGATGAAAATGGCCTTGGTGGAAAACAAGGCCGCACCGCCTGCGGCGAACAGGTAGCCTTTCAAGACGCGATGCCGTTCCATGGCCCCCGCTTTAAAGGCTCGCCCTGTACTTGTCTGCGTCTTTGGGTAACATGACTGGCATGCACATACAGCGATGGGGCCTGGTTAATGACTGAATTGCGTTTTTCTTCTGCTCTTGAAATGGCGCGCCTGCTGCGGGCCCGGAAAATCTCGGCAAAGGAGCTTCTGGAGGTCTGCCTCGACCAGTATGCCCTGCATAATGACACGCTGAATGCGGTTGTTGTCACCGATCTGGGGCGGGCCAAGCATGCGGCCATGGCTTCCGACAAGCGCCTGAAAAAGGGCACACCGCTGGGGCCCTTTGACGGGGTGCCGATGACGGCCAAGGAATCCTTCGACTGGAAGGGCACGCCCTCGACCTGGGGCGAGCCCGCCTATAAGGAAAATATTGCAACTTCGGACGCGGTGGCCATCACCCGCCTTACCAACGCAGGCGCGGTGCTCTATGGCAAGACCAATGTGCCGCTGATGCTGGCGGACTGGCAGAGTTTCAACGCGGTTTATGGCACGACCAACAATCCCTGGGATGTGACGCGAGCTCCCGGTGGCTCCTCGGGCGGCTCGGCGGTGGCGCTGGCCACGGGGATGAGTGCGCTCGAAATCGGTTCCGATATCGGCGCGTCGCTGCGGAACCCCGCCCATTACTGCGGGGTTTATGCCCACAAGCCGACCTATGGCGTAGTGCCCTACCGCGGCCATCTGCTGAGCAATGTGCAGCCCAGCGATATTTCCGTGGCGGGCCCCATGGCACGCTCGGCGAAGGATCTCACCGCCATGCTGAAGCTGCTGGCGGGCACGGATGGCATCGAGGCCCGGGGCCTCAGCCTGCATCTTCCGGACCTCAAGCAGAAGACCTTCAAGGATTTCCGCGTGGCAGTGATGCTGAGTGACCCGGTGAGCGAGGTGGACCAGCCGGTGCAGGACCTTATCGCCAAGCTGGCGCAGTTCCTCGCCAAGAAAGTGAAGAAGATTTCCCATGAGGCACGGCCCGGTTTCACCACGCGCGAAGCCATGGACATTTTCATCGCGCTGCTTCGCTCGGCCACCAGCCGCCGGCAAAGCAAGGATGAGTTCGAGGCCAACGAGGCGCGGGTGGAAAACTTCGCGGCCGACGATGACAGCTATTACGCCAAGATGACGCGGGCCTATGTGATGCCGCACCGCTCCTGGCTGATGGCCAATGAGCGCCGGCACCAGATGCGCCTGCTGTGGGACCGATTCTTTGATGAGTGGGATGTGATGATCTGCCCGGCGGCAGCGTCCGCAGCCTTCCCGCACGACCAGACGGGCGACCGGCACGAGCGCACCATTGAAGTCAACGGCAAGCGGGTTCCGACCACCGATCAATTGTTCTGGGCGGGTTACTCATGCGGTTTCTACCTGCCGTCAACAGTGGCGCCGCTGGGACTCACCCCGCAGGGCCTGCCCTCGGGCGTGCAGATCATCACGCGGCAGTATGGCGATTACACGTCGCTGCGCTTTGCCGAATTGCTGGAAAGGGAATATGCGAGCTTTGTTCCGCCGCCGGGATATTGAATGAGGCGCGCCATTGCGGCTGATGCGGCGATTGTCCGCGACCAGACGCGGGCCGCCTACGCGAAATGGATTCCGCTGATTGGGCGTGAGCCAAAACCGATGACGGCAAATTACGAGCGGGCAGTGGTTGAGCACATTATAGATTTATATGAGGAGGACGATGTCCCCGTGGCGTTGGTTGAAGTCATTCCGCAGGCAACCTGTCTCTTGATTGAAAACATCGCTGTTCAGCCAAGCCAGCAGGGCAAGGGCCTTGGCGACCTGCTTCTGAAGCATGCCGAAATGATCGCGCACTCGCTTCATCTCGATGAATTGCAGCTCTACACAAATGCGGCCTTCGCCTCGAACATCGCATTCTATGCCCGCCGCGGATTTGAGGAATTCCACCGTGAGCCCTTTCCCGCGGGCGGCGTTACGGTTCATATGAGGAAGGTGATCTGACGGTGTCCCCTCCCGTGAAGTGGGAGAGGACAAGAAGCATCAGTTCTTGCAGACGATCTTTTGAAAGCCGTCGCAGAAATTCTGGTCGCAGACGGCTCCCGTACCGATCAGGCGGGTCGGCGCATAGGAACCGATGTTATTGGCGACGACATAGCTGTGTGCCGTAGCCCAGCCCTTCATCTGGCAGTATTTCTTGGCGGCGGGCTGGCCGCACCCAACACTCCAGTCAACGCAGAGGTCAAGGCGCATGCCGTTGAATTTCGGCTTGTTGTAAGCCTGCATGTCAGGTGCTGGAGGTGCGCCCGGCTTGAAGCAAGTCACCTGCGAGAATCCATCGCAATATTGCTGGTCGCAGACCGCGCCAGTGGTGATCAGCCGGGTTGGCCTGACATCACCGATATCATGAGCAACGACGTGGCCGGTTGAGGTGGTGAAGCCCTTGCTGACGCACCAAGCGTCGGCAGCAGGCTTGCCGCAGCCGGTCCCCCAGTTCAGGCAAAGGTCAAGGCGCTGCGCACCGACCTTGGGGTTGGCGAAGGACTGGCTTTCGGCATGGGCAATGCTGGTAAAGGTCACTGCACTGACAATAATTGAGGCGGTGGTGATTGATAGGTTTTTCATGGCGTTCATCCTAAATGTGTTGGTCGCACTTCACATGATGTAAGGAGAATCACTCCCGTAACTTGCACCGTGACACAGCACAGCCGAACGCCGCGTGAATCCCCCGTTCACGCCCGGTTCACTTGATCACTCTGGCAAAGAATTCTGTTTCGCGGGCCCAGGTTGTTTCCTCAAACAGCACGTCGTGGCCAAGGCCTGAGACAATTTCCAATTCCTTTGGCTGGCTGGCTGAGGCGAACAGGCGCTTGCCGAACTCAACCGGAACAAGCTTATCCTCTTCGCCGTGGATGATGAGCAGCGGGGCCACCACGGCGGCGATGAAATCGATGGATTTGAACTGGTCCTTCATCAGGGCGTGCACTGGGAGCCACCAGTAGATCTTGGCCGCCACTTCAGCGGTCGAGGTATAGGGTGCTTCAAGCGCCAGTGCGCCCACTTCACGCTGTGCCGCAAGCTGCACGGCAACGCCGCTGCCGAGGGATTCGCCCAGCAGAGCTATCCGGCCGGGCTCGACTCCCCTGGCGATGAGCCAGTCGTAGCCCGCGCTCGCATCGGTGATCAGGCCTGCTTCGCTGGGCGATCCGCTGCTGCCGCCAAAGCCCCGGTAGGACAGATAGGCCACGCCAAAGCCGCGGGAATGATAGTAGTTGAAGCGCAAGGGACGGTCGCCGATTTCGCCGGCATTGCCCTGGAAATAGAGGATGGTGGGCATGCCTGCCCTGGCCGGGGCGTGCCAGAGGATGAGCTTCTCGCCGTCGGCGGTGGTCAAAGTTTCGATACTGGCGCCGATGATGCCGACACTTTCCGGAGTCAGGCCCTTGTGTTCCGGATGATACTGCAGCTTGCGCTGAAACACATACATGCCAAAGGCTACGGCAGCGTAAGCCACGATGGCAGACACGGCGAAAAACTTGAAAAGGCTCATGCCTCAGCCAGCCTGGCGGGGGTATGGATATCTTTTGTCCAGCTCCATACAGCCAGTAACGGCTGATCTGACGTCTTGGTTGCATGATGGACCATTGGCGCGTGATAGATCACGGCGCCCGCCTCTTTCGTTTCAAAGCTGCCGGCGCCCTGCTTCCAATCGGTGGGCCCGGTCAGCGGCCAATAGAGTTCGGGCGCCGGATGGTAGTGGTCCTTGTAGTGGCGCTGGGGCCCGAGCATCAAAAGGCCGAGAATGAAATCATCGCCCTTGAAGAATCCCTGCGGCCCGACGATTTCGCACCAGCCATAATTCTCGCTGAAGCCGGCACCGAGGATTTCATCGGTGTAGGATTTGGACTGCAGCCATTTGAGATGGCCATCAAGCGAGGCTATGGCGGCGGCCAGCTCGGACTCGATCATCATGGTTTCGGCGATGGTATCGGCGAAGTAACGGGTGACGGGCAAACCTTGCGGGCGGGGCTCGACAAAATCCTCCCGTGTCATGTCCTGTTCGGCAAGGCGCTGCAAGACCACATCCACGTGGGGGCCTCCGCGCGAATGAAGCCCGCGGGCAATCGCACCCACCAGCCAGCGCGCATCATTATAGAGGTCATCGCTCATGGCGCGCACCATGGCGGCGTGAGCTTTGAAGGAGTGTTAATGAAGATCGTAAACAAGCCGGGCCAATTCTACCAATTCCGCATCACCAGGATATCGCAAATTTGACTTCCGCATAGGGGCATTGGCGGGGCTGGCCATGTGCTCGGCCAGCAGCTCGGGCTTAGCCAAATCCAAACCATCGCCTTCCAGGGATATCTTCATTCCGGTGGCGCGCACCAGCCGGTCATAGGCGATGACCGGATCTGCCGCTGACATGGCTTTTGCCACCCGCGCGTAGGCCTCCGACGCGCCCTGGGACACCCATTTCATGGTGGCGAGCATGGCGAGGCCCGTGGCCCTGCCATGGGGGATGGGGGCGAGATCGGCCATGGCATGGGAAATGTTGTGGGCCAGCGCCGTGCCGCAGTTATCAATGGCGATGCCGCCGTAGCAGGAACCCAGGAGCAGCGCGCCGCGGGCTTCGGTGTCACCCGGATTCTTGACGGCTCGTTCGAGATTTTCCGAGATCAGCGAAATGGCCTTCAGGGCGTACAGGTCATTGCCGTCGGTGCGGTGCCGGTTGGTGGCCGCCTCAATGGCGTGGACCAGGGCATCGAGCCCGGTCGCCGCGGTGATGTGGGGCGGCACGCCCACGGTGAGTTCAGGATCGAGGATTGCCACCTGGGGTTTCAGCTCATCGCCCCAGGCCCAGGTCTTGGTTTTTGCAGCATTGGCGAATACCGCAACCCGCGTGACCTCTGACCCGGTTCCTGCCGTGGTAGGCACAGCGATGATGGGCAGGATGTTCTTGGGCAGGGGTGTTTCACACAACTGGTAGCTCTGGGCCGCAAGCCCGGAGGCAGCACAGGCGGCCACGAGCTTTGCCGTATCAAGGGCGGAGCCGCCGCCCAGGCCGACGATGGCTTTGGCCTGCATCGCCCGCGCCATTGCGCCGGCCGCGTCAATCTCGGCGGCTTTTGGTTCCCCCTTCAAGCCGTCAAAAACCTGGGCTTCGAGGCCCGCGGCTTTCAGGCTTTCCAGCGCCCGCCCGGTCAAGCCCAGTTTCGTGAGCATAGGGTCGGCCACGACAAGGACGGCCGCACCTTTCCCGGCGAGACCCTCGACCTTGCCTGCGAGATCAGCAATGCGCCCTGCCCCAAAAATGATTTCGGGAAGGCGGGAAAGGGTAAATGGCTGCATGGAGATTTCCGTGACGTGAGGTTTCCATCCGCTTATGGCCGCCGCAGGAAGCGGTCAAGCGTGAGGCATTTTCACCTGATTCAGGAAATTCCTGGGCCGGTGATTTCGCGCAGCAGCTTGCGGTAGATGGCATCGGCGTAGGCGCCATAGTCATTGGCGGGAATCACAAAATGGCCTTCGCCGCCCACAACCTGGTTCTGGAAATAAATGTCGAGGGTCGGCCATTCATTGAGAATGGTGAGCGCGTTGATGGTGATGCCCTGGGCCACCAGGCGGTCGCGCACCGCGTTCACCGGAACACCCACGTTGTTGCGCCCGTCGGAAGACACATCAATCACCAGGCGAAGGGCGCGCGGGGCACGAGAGAGGTGGGCTGCCGAATAGAGAAGCGCGCTTGAAATCGACGTGCCGCCCTCGGCCAGCTTGCGCGGCATGGCGGCCAGGGTTTCGCCGAAAAGATCGCCATCCTCCTCGCTTTCCAGAATGGTCCACGGCATGGCCACCACCTGATTGGATTCATCGGACCACTGCACAACACTTACGGCGATGCGCTGGAGGTTTCCCATGGCAATGGCGCGCTTGATTTCAGGTTTCCTGAAAGCCTCGCCAAGGCCGCGCATCTGCAAGGCAAATTCCCGGAAATCCACACTGAAGGAACAATCCACGGCAAGCACCAGGGCGAGGTCGACTTCGGCGTCCTGGGCGCGGGTGACGGGCGATGGCGTGGTCAATGCCAGCAGAAGGAAGGCTGCGGCCACAACACGCTTTTTCCAGAAGCTGGCGTGTTGCATGGGCGATACCTCCTCCCGCTAATGGTGCAATTCAATAAAGTCCAAAGCGCGGCAATCCTTCACCGACCAGCCCACATTCACCGTCTTGCCATGGGAGATGGCCTCATTGCTGGCCTTGTTGGGCACTTTCACAATAAAATTGTCGTGACCGGCAACTTCCAGCCGGGCGCGGATATGATCGCCGAGATAAATCAGTTCGGCAATTTTTCCGCGCAGCAATACATCAACGTTCTTGGCCAGCGGGTTGATTTCCACGCGCTCGGGCCGGATCGACAGCAGGGTGCGCTCACCCTTGGCGCTGACATTGACCGCGAGGGCTTTCACCACGTCACTGGAATCAAGTTTCACGGTGGCGATGTTATCACGATCCACGTCCGAAATCACGCCTTTCAATTTGTTGTTCTCACCAATGAACTGGGCGACGAAGGAATTCTGCGGACGCTCATAGAGTTCATCGGGAGTGGAGAGCTGCTGCACCACGCCGTCATTGAATACGGCAATGCGGTTCGACATGGTGAGCGCTTCCGCCTGGTCGTGGGTGACATAGACAATAGTCACGCCCAGGCGCTCGTGGATGTGCTTGATCTCATATTGCATCTGTTCGCGGAGCTGCTTGTCGAGCGCGCCCAGCGGTTCATCCATCAGGACGAGATCGGGCTCGAACACCAGGGCGCGGGCAACCGCAATGCGCTGCTGCTGGCCGCCGGAAAGCTGGCCAGGCCTGCGGCTCGCCATCTGCGGAAGCTCGACAAGTTTGAGAATGTTCTTAACGCGGTCCTCGATCTCAGCCTTGCCCATGTTGCGCACCTGCAGGGGGAAGGCCAGGTTTTCGGCCACGGTCATGTGGGGGAAAAGCGCATAGTTCTGGAAGACCATGCCGATGCCGCGCTTGTGCGGCGGGGTGTTGTTGATGGGCTTGCCCTTCACATAGATTTCGCCATGGGTTGCGGGCTCAAAGCCCGCCAGCATCATCAGGGTGGTGGTTTTGCCGGAGCCTGACGGCCCGAGCATGGTGAGGAACTCGCCTTTGGCAATATCGAGGTTGAGATCCTTCACAACCAGGGTTTCGCCATCATAGCTCTTTTGAACCTGGGAAAACCTGACCATAGGTTCATTATCTGCAGCAGCAGTATTCATCAGTTTATCGCCTCGCCCTTGCTTTTTGAGGCCATATTATGCGGTCAGGGAAAAAAGGGAAGCGATGATATTGGCGGGTAGTGGGTCAGTCTGAAATTATGGCCTTTGATCAGGGTGAACCCATCCTGCTGGCGGGATGTATTCCTCGGGCCGCAGGACGGACGGCTTTCCTGCGGCGGAAACCAAATGGGAGAATGCAGCCAGATCAATATGATTTTCATCGAGAGCAATTTTGCCGTCCGCATAGCGAAGTATGTCTTTAGAAAAATTTCTACCTGGTGGACTCACAGTTGTGAGTTTCTTAGCGCCCTGAAATTTGGCCCGGTACATTCGGGCAGTAGCAGCTTGATCTGAATCAGCAGTAAGTAAATAAGCGTGATCAAATCTATCGTGCAGAGCGTCATCATAAAGAGAAAGAGCAACGTTTATGTCGGTTTCTTTCTCGGTCGGTTTCTCCCATTGTCCGTCACAGTGCCGACAATCCATGTCCTCCTTAACGAAATGGCCTAAAACACAATTTACTCCAACAGTCTCAAGAGCCTTGACGTATCTTTGGTGACGCACCAATTTACCGAAGTCTCCCTTTGTGTGGTAGGCGCTGCAATAGGTCACTATTTTCAACTCTTCTGTAACCTTTGGAATGATGTTTTCCCCTAACCGCCAAAGGTTGCACCATTTTAAGTATTCTTTATCTAAGTCATTGATTGAATGATATAAATTGAAACCATCAACATATAGAGCGGCTCGTTTTTTTGGCAGATTCACTTGACACTCCCAGCCGTCCCGTCTATATAGTAACCATCAACGCTTAGCGGTGCGCCGCTAGCCCCCCACGAGTTTCGGCTCGTGGGTTTTTATTTTGTGGCTACCTTATATGGCCCCCGCTTGCGGTCAACCTTAGCTTCCTCGGCCTCAACAAGCGCCACAATATCCCCAATCTCCCAAAGCCTATTAGTTACGCCAGCAGCCATCGCAGGAGACGTGCGCAGCTTGGAATGAAGCCGCACGAAATTGTAATACATCATGTGTAGGGCGACAGCGTAAGCGTGGTTTTCAACCTTCTTTGAAAAGCCGTTTGTGAGCCGCGTGAAGCGGCGCATGTGCATCCGCATGGTCAGGTTGCTGCGCTCCACATAGGACGTGCTGACATGCTGCAAATCAGGGTCGCCTTCAATGCGGTGCTTTTGGGTGCCAATGCACTCAGCGGGGCTATACTTACCCTTCATGTTTTCAGGTGAAGAACCATAGACCTTGTGCAGAATGGCATAATCAATGTCACCACCAAAAGCACCTTCAACCGCTTCCAAGTAGGCCTTGTGGCCATCACTGGTAAGCTGGACGCGATTGGCAAGGCGGCTGCGCAGATCATCAACAAACCACATGGCGCACTCGCCATCACGCCCGCCAATGAAATATGAAACGATCATCTTGCTGTCGGCATCAATGGCGGTCCAAGTCCAGGTATCGCCAGCGCCATCGGGAGCGGCCTTGGCGTGGGGTACGTTCTTTTGCTTCGCGTAGGTGAATGACCAGATTTCATCAACCTGAATTCGCTTGGCTTGGACGTCGCGCACGTTGACGTCATGGAAGGCTGCGCAGGCCTTGCCCGCGTCAGCCATCAGCTTAATGACCGTGTTCTTGCTGGCACCCGTTAACCTTGTGACGGAACGAATGGAATTGCCCTCACAAAGAAGGTGAAGGATTTGAGCGCGGGCTTGACGGTCCAGTATTTTCATACTGACCCTTATACTTGAGAGCGCGATAGCTTGTCAAGCAAGAACGTTAGGTTTCTAGCATTTTTCAACAAACTGCGAAAAATCATTGCAGAGCGCTTGACAGACCGTTTACCTTACTCCATAACAGAAACACCGGGGCTTCCGACCCCGGTGTTTGATTCCACTCGCCAACGGTAAGGCCAAGAGAGCGGAGGTTGCGTTAGAAGATGACGGTCAAAAAAGCGGAGGGGGCGCAAGGCCCCTTATGTCCAACCAAGAGAGCGCCTCTTCGTTCGCTCTCAACACATAGCATTTTTGAGCTTGGAGTGCAAGCAAATGTCAACGGAATCAAAGGATTTCGATCCATACGCTATTGTCTTGGCGGACTTAAGGGCCAAGAGGGAGCAGATAGATCAAACAATTCAAGCCATTGAATCCTTCCGCATGGGAGGTATGCCGTCTGCTCAACAGGGCCAGGTTGCGGGGGCTCCTCCGTCACCCACTATGGCGCTTGAACCGGGAGCCTTTCACGGACTTTCTATCGCTGAGGCCGCAAAGAAGCTTTTGTCCATTAGAAAGCGTCAGCTCTCAAACGGTGAAATTCTAGCGGAGTTTAGGACAGGGAACTTTCACATGTCATCGGTAGACCCAATCAACACCATTGGGGCGGTTTTAACGCGCCGATTTAAGGAAACTGGGGATATTGTACGAGTAGGAAAGGGAACATGGGGGCTTAAGGAATGGTATCCGGGCAGGACTTTTTCCAAAGTAGCCAAAGGGAATGGCGGTAACGAAGCTAGCTCCAGCGCTTCCGCGCCGCCTTTGACGCCTGATCCCGACGATCCTTTGGGCTGAGTTTTTCAGCCCGAGCTTTGCCACCCTTTAGGCCGCCTAATCGCCCCCGAGCGACGGCGGCCTCATTTTTCTTAACTTGAGGTTTCAGGGGCAACGGGTTTTCGCCCGTAGCCAAATCAATCATCATTTTGGCTAACTGCGAAACGTCGCGGGGGCGTTTGGGGGTCTTTTCTGTCATGGTACTTTATGCCAGCTAAAATAGTCGCGTGTGCCCTTCCATTTGTGCACGACGTGGCCGCAATCGCACTTATGTTCGCCACGATCACGTTCCGGAAAATCCTTATATTCGGCCAGCCAAAGTGAGCCGCACTTCTCGCAGCGAAATTCTTGCTTTCCCGTTGCCCATGTAGCCATAGAGCGAATATGGCATGTGTCGGCAGGATTTTCCATAACTGTCAATAATTGAGAATTTCAAACTGACCCACTACCTATTGGCGCAGTGTGTATCCCGTTCCTCGCCCCTGCAACTTTCCTTCTCCCACAGGGAGAAGGCGCGGGCCCGCCGCGGAACGCGGTGGGAGGATGAGGGGTTGCAGTATTGGCTTTCTGGCACTGTAGCCCCTCACCTTCCCAAGCTGCGCTTGGGCCCCTTGCTCTCCCTTTGGGAGAGGAAATTTCGCTAATGCCGCTTCTTCTTTTTGGCTTTCACGATCAGGTGTTCAGGGCCATAGGGAAAACCGGTGATGTTGCGGTTGCCCTTTTCGGTGATCACGAGAATGTCGTGCTCGCGGTAGCCGCCTGCCCCCTTCTGGCCTTCGGGGATCATGATCATGGGCTCCATGGACACCACCATGCCGGGCTCGAGCACCGTGTCGCAATCCTCGCGCAGCTCCAACCCCGCCTCGCGGCCATAATAGTGGCACAGCACGCCGAAGGAATGGCCATAGCCGAAAGTGCGGTATTTCAGCAGGTCGTGCTGGGCGTAGATGTCGTTGAGGGATTTGGCGATATCGGAGCATTTAGCGCCGGGCACCAGCAGCTTCTTGCCCACGTCATGGACGTGGCAGTTCATTTCCCACATCTTGAGGTGTTCCTTGCTGGCGGTTTCAGCAAACAGGGTGCG
>JAEUMI010000087.1 GCA_016792825.1 Hyphomicrobiales bacterium | reverse complement strand
GTGGTCGGAGCCCAATGGGGCGACGAGGGCAAGGGCAAGCTGGTGGACTGGCTGTCGGAACGGGCCGATGTGGTGGTGCGTTTCCAGGGCGGCCACAATGCCGGCCATACCCTGGTCATCGACGGCGTCACCTACAAGCTTTCGCTGCTGCCTTCGGGCATTGTGCGGCCTGGCAAGCTTTCGATTATCGGCAACGGCGTGGTGATCGACCCCTGGGCTCTGGTTTCCGAGATCGAGAAGCTGTCATCGCAAGGCGTTTCGGTAAGCCGGGCGAACCTGCGCATTGCCGGAAACGCCACCCTCATCCTGCCCTTGCATGGCGAGCTTGACCGCATTCGCGAGGAAGCGGCAGGTGCGGGCAAGATTGGAACCACGGGGCGAGGCATTGGCCCGGCCTATGAAGACAAGGTCGGCCGGCGCGCCATCCGGGTGAATGACCTTGCTGACCTTTCAATCCTCGGACCCAAGATCGAGCGCCTGCTGGCGCATCACAATGCGCTGCGGCGCGGCCTTGGCCAGGCTGAAATCCTGGCTGCGGACCTCTTCAAGCAGCTCAGCGAGATCGCACCCAAAATCCTGGCCTACTCCGATGCCGTGTGGTCGCTGCTCGATGAAGTGAAGCGCGAGGGCAAGCGCATCCTGTTTGAAGGGGCGCAGGGCGTGCTTCTCGACATCGATCATGGCACCTATCCCTATGTCACGTCTTCCAACACGGTTGCGGGACAGGCGGCCGCGGGTTCCGGCCTCGGGCCTTCGAGCATTGGCTATGTGCTGGGAATCGCCAAGGCCTATACCACGCGGGTGGGCTCGGGTCCATTTCCGACAGAACAGGAAAATGAAGTCGGCGAATACATCGGCCAGAGGGGCCGGGAATTTGGAACCGTGACGGGGCGCAAACGCCGCTGCGGCTGGTTTGACGCGGTGCTGGTGCGGCAGGCCATCAAGACATCGGGCATTCACGGTATCGCGCTGACGAAGCTGGACGTGCTCGATGGATTGCCGGAAATCAAGGTGGGTGTGGGCTACAGGCTTGACGGCAAGCGCATCGAACAATTTCCGGCGGCGGAAGAAGCGCAGAAGCGGGTTGAGCCGATCTATGAGAATTTCGAAGGCTGGAAGGATACCACGGCGGGAGCCCGTTCCTGGGCCCAGCTTCCGGCACAGGCCATCAAGTATGTGAAATACCTTGAGGAGCTGATCGAATGTCCCGTGGCGCTTCTTTCAACGTCGCCTGAGCGCGAGGACACAATCCTGATGAAGGATCCGTTCGAGGATTGATCAGAACTTCCGCTTTTCAACAAAGAAACCATAGAGCGAGCTCAGAAGGCTGACGCTGAAGAGCGAGAGAAAAAGATTCACCGGCACGCTCAGCACCAGGGCGAGGAATTTTGCCGCTGTCAGGCTGGCTCCGCCGACAATGGAAAGGACGATGCCGAGCGCCAGAAATGTGGCGAAAAGGATCAGTCCATTGAGCGCAAGAAGCCCTGCAAACTGCAGATTGTTGCCCTGGGTCACCTGCAGGGCCGCCGAGATGCCGAAGTCCGTGCGGTCCAGGGCAATGGCGGGCAAGGCAACGGACATGCGCATGATGTAAATTCCGGCGACGAAGAAGGGGAAAGCGAGCAGGAAGCCAAGGTTCGGCAGGGTGTTCACGAAAGCGAGGGAGAATATGAGCACGGGCGCGATTGTTATCAGCATGATCAGCAGGGTGCGGCCAACATAACTCCAGACGGGGCGATCAAGCCGGAAGACCTTTTCGGAGGCAGTCACTTCATCAAGCAGGATATAGCGGTGCCAGTTCACGGCGATGGAGGAAAAAATCACCAGTCCCAACGCGGCGATAACAAGCTCCATGACGCCTGGCAGCATCATGCCGGCGGCACTGCCTGCCGGACCGGGAGCCGGGGAAAAGCTGCGGTCAATGAGGTTGATTCCGGCGAGCACCAGAACCCAGGGCAGGCCAATCCTGATTCCGGCGTTGCGGAACTGGATGACTGACTTCAAGGCATGTTTGATGGCCTGAAACGCGGGCAACTTGTCCATGGGTCCTGGGTACTCTTTTCCAGCAGGGTCTTAGCGAATTACTCTTATCTTTGGAAGCTTCGCATTTTCCTGATTCAGAGTTTCAGAGAAGTTCTTGAGGATAATGGCTGCCAGGTTCGATTTGGCGGTTGGCACGCCGCAGAGAAAGCCCTGCAGGTAGTCACAATTCAGGTTGCGCAGGGTGCGCATCTGTTCGGTTGTCTCGATGCCTTCGGCTGTCACCTCGATGCCCAGGTTGCGGCTGAGATCGATGATGGACTTGAGGATGCTTGGCGCCTTGGGCGTGGTGTCGAGGGCGTGGATGAAGGAGCGGTCAATCTTCAGTTTCGAGAAGGGAAACTGCCAGAGGTAGCCGAGGCTTGAATAGCCCGTGCCAAAGTCATCAAGGGCAATGGAGCAGCCCATGTCGCGGAGGGAGTTGAGTTGCGAGAGAACCAGTTCCTGGTCGCGCATGAAGGTGCCTTCGGTAATCTCGATGTCGAGTCGATAGGCCGGAAACTTGGTGCGCTCCAGCGCCTGGTTGACTTCGGCAAGCAGGGTTCCTGAATAGAACTGGGCGGGGGAAAAATTGACGGCGGCAATGAGGTGCGAGGGCCACTCGACGGCGGTGCGGCAGACATCTTCTATGCACCAGGCGCCAAGCCTTGAAATCAAGCCGTTGTCCTCGGCGATGGGGATGAACTCGCTAGGGCTGATTTGGCCGAACTCGGAATGCCTCAGACGCATCAGGGCTTCGAAGCCCACCAGCTTGCCGGAGTCGAAGGCAAAAAACGGCTGGTAGACCATTTCAAACTGATCTTGCTCAACCGCCTTGGCGACGATGGAAACGAGATCACTGCGGCGCTTTGCGGCGCGGGCTTCGGTTGGATCAAAGAAGGCGTAGCCGGGGCTGCCGTTTTCCGACGAGGCGCGCAGGGCGAGCCCGGCATGATGCAGCAACGTGTTGGCGTCCTGGACGGCAGGGGTGGTCATGGCAACGCCGGCGATGGCATCGATGTTCAGCATGTGATCACCCCAGGGCACGGGCCTTGAACACAATGCCACCAGCTGCTTGGCGGTTTGAAGGGCCAGCACAGGGTCGGCAACGTCGGGGAGGAAAACGCCGAAGCTCTTGTGATCGATCCGGGCGATGGTCCTCTTGGTGAGAGGGGCGAGCGCCAGGCGGTCGGCCAATTGGCGGATGACCGAACCAATGGCCTTGCGGCTATAGGCTTCGCCTATTCTGGAGAGGCCCCTGATCCTGATTTCGATGAGGGTGGCGCCAAGAGGGAGAGGACTGGCCTTGGTGGTTTCCGTGTTGATCTCGGCTAGAAGGGTCTCACAATTCGGGAAGCCGGTATCCTGGTCATAGCTGGAGAACTGCTGCAAGTACTTGCGCAGGGCACTCAATTCGTTCACGTCAGGGACGTGTTCTGGGGCGGCGGAAAGGTTCATTTAAGACAATTTGGCCTTGGCTTCCGATCAGGCCATAATGGTTATTAAGAATGAAAGAATGTGTAAAATTTTGCGTTTGACTGAGGGCCATATGGACTATTTTATCCGCAATGCGGGAACCTCCCGAGCATCGGGGATAATTGCAACCTTATGTAAGTGCACGCTGATTTGGCTCGCAGTGGGGCTGGTTTTACTGCCGGGGACAGTCCTTGAGGCGGGCGCCAAAACCTACCGCGAAATTGCCCTGGCTTCGCTCAAGAACCTGCCTGCCGATGCCCGCATTCGGGCAGATCTTGAGGCCTCAATTGCGGGGCAGGCCAATGCCTACCGGCATTCAAAAGGAATTGCGTCCCTGCAAGCGAGCTCACGGCTGCGCGATGCGGCGCGCGCCCAGGCGGTGGACATGATGCTCAACGGCTATGTGGGCCACAAGTCCAGTTCGGGCCATGAATTCGATTCCCGCATGCGGGCTTTCGTGGGAAGCTCACTGATGATGATGCCGCGGATGGGAGAGAATGCCGCCCGCGACACGCAAAAGGGCGAGGCCGATGAGAGCAAGGCGCGGCGCCTGTTTCAGCAATGGGTGGAGAGCCGCCCGCACCGCAAAACATTGCTCAACAGCAGCTACAAGTTCGTGTCAACAGGTGTGGTGCAGCGGGGCAACAAGATCTGGGCTGTCCAGATCTTCTTTGCACCGCTGCCCGATGATGCGAATGATCAGGGTGGCAGCGTCTACTGAACGCTCAGTTCAGTAGGTCAATGCCCCGGCGGGAGCGGGAACTTTCGGGGCCAAGGCCTTCTGGGCCGCGTTCTTCACGGCCTTCTGAACCTTTTCGAAGGCCCGGACTTCAATCTGCCGGATACGCTCGCGCGAGACGTCGAATTCCTTCGAAAGATCCTCAAGCGTCATGGGATCATCCTGCAGCTTGCGGGCCTCGAACACGCGGCGCTCACGGTCGGTCAGCTTGTCCATGGCCTTGGTCAGCATTTCCTTGCGCATGGCGGCTTCCTCGTTGTCAGCCATGGTCTCTTCCTGGTTGTCACTGTCATCGACCAGCCAATCCTGCCATTCGCCCTCGGCATCAGCGCTCACATGGGCGTTGAGCGAGGCATCGCCGCTGAGCCTGCGGTTCATGTTGATCACTTCCTGCTCGTCAACGCCGAGACGGGTGGCAATCAGTTTCACCTGGTCCGGCTTGAGATCGCCCTCTTCAAGGGCCTGAATCTGGCCTTTCATCTTGCGCAGGTTGAAGAACAGCTTCTTCTGGCTGGCCGTGGTGCCCATTTTCACCAGGGACCATGAGCGCAGCACATATTCCTGGATGGAAGCCTTGATCCACCACATGGCATAGGTCGCGAGCCGGAAGCCCTTGTCGGGCTCAAAGCGCTTTACGGCCTGCATGAGGCCGACATTGCCTTCCGAGATCACTTCGCCAATGGGCAGGCCATAGCCGCGGTAGCCCATGGCAATCTTGGCCACAAGGCGCAAATGGCTGGTGATCATGCGCTCAGCGGCCTTGCTGTCGCCATGCTCTTTCCAGCGCTTTGCCAGCATGAATTCCTCCTCCGGGGCCAGCATCGGAAACTGGCGAATCTCCTGGAGATAGCGGTTGAGGCCGCCTTCGCCTGAAGCAATTGCTGGCAATGATGTGGAGCGGGCCATTCTAATTCCTTCCTTTTTTCCGAGTTTTTCCCTCGGATACGGCAATAATATAGTACGGATTGAGACAAAAATAAGATACCAAACAAGTTACCGTTTAACTTTATTTTGATCAACGCGTGAACGCGGCCAATAGTTGCATCATGTCCGCAGGCAGGGGGCTTTCAAAGCGCAGTGCCTTGCCGGTGCGGGGGTGCTCAAAGCCCAGTACGCAAGCGTGAAGTGCCTGTCTATTCAATGTGTTAACGGCATTTCTTGCGGCCTCACTCAAGGTGCTGAGGGAGGCCTTGAAGCTGGTGCCGTAGACCCGGTCGCCCAAAAGGGGATGGCCGATATGTGTCATGTGCACGCGGATTTGATGGGTGCGCCCGGTTTCAAGGGCACAGCGGAGCAGGCTTGCCAAGGGCGGCTTTCCCAGATTCTCCAGGACTTCGTAGTGGGTGACGGCTTCGCGCGACAGGGCCGACTTGGAGACAGCCATCTTCTGGCGGTTACTGTTGCTGCGGGCGATACTGGCCGATACCGTGCCGCGATTGCGCTCCGGAACCCCCCAGACGATGGCCTTGTAGGCCCTCTCCAGCCTGCCATCGCGCCCGTGGGAGGCGAATTGCTCGGAGAGGCCATGATGGGCCGCGTCATTCTTGGCGACGACCAGAAGGCCGCTGGTGTCCTTGTCCAGCCGGTGCACGATGCCGGGGCGCTTTATCCCGCCTATGCCTGACAGGCTTTCGCCGCAATGGGCAATCAGCGCATTGACCAGGGTTCCGGTTTCATTCCCGGCGCCGGGATGCACCACGAGGCCTGCTGGCTTGTCGATGACGATCAGGTCCTTGTCCTCATAAACCACGGTGAGCGGTATGGTTTCGGCCCGGGGCTCCGGGTCCACGGCAGGGGGGATCACGGCTTCCACGCGCTGGCCGGCCTTCAGCTTGTGGCGGATTTCCGTTGCGGGAACGCCCTCGACAGAGACGTGGCCTTCCGCGATAAGCCTCTGAAAGCGGGCGCGGCTGACCTCAGGAAAGGCCAGCGCCAGGAAGCGGTCGAGCCGGTCAGGAAATTCGACGGTTGCGCTGAGGGTTTGGGAGGGTTGCGACGCCATGGATGATCAAAACTCGAATCTGGGTGAGGCCCCGCCGGTCAACCGGTTTCTGGTGTTTGCCGTGTATTTCATGGGGGCACTTATCGTGCTGCTCTTCCTAGGCCTTATCGGCGGCATTATCTACAAGATCAAGAACCGCGCGGCGCTGCCTACGGGAACCGGACTGGTGGAGCTCGGCCTGCCTGCCGACGCCCAAGTGCGCGAGGCCATTCTCACCGGCGACAAACTCACGATCAACACGGGCAACGAAGTTTTCATCGTCGAGGTGAGCACGCGGAAGGTCTTGCTCCGGGTGAAGGCAACGTCGCCCTGACGCTTGCACTGGCGCAACCGGCCCGATATAGGAAAGCCTCTGGTGGCAGGGTCCCTTCGTCTATCGGTTAGGACGACAGCCTCTCACGTTGTAAAGGCGGGTTCGATTCCCGCAGGGATCACCAGCCGCAGATTGAAGCCGCCGCAGGCGTCAATGCCTGCTCATTCACCCGCAAAGCCATCGCCTAGCCGGCAAATCCTCAGTTCTTCACGTCCTTGTGCAGGGAACGGATGCGCTGGGCGAGGGAGATCACGTTGGTGATGGCGCTTTTGGGTTTTTCCTCATCGGGCAGGTCGGACGTCTCGGCCAGCACCGGGTCGTTGGCCGCCACTTCAGGGGTGGCAGCCGGGGTTTTTTCCGCCGCGGCCCAGGCCTGATCGAGGCGCTTGAGCTCATCCTGCAGTTCTTCGGCGGCGCGTTCGGTTTCCACGATCTTCTCTTCGAGGACTTCGGTCTGGGCCACGAATTCCAGGGTGGAGCTGTCAGCCGGCTTGACGATGATTTCGGCATCGGCCATCGGCACGGGCTGCTCGAATTCCAGGGGCGCCCCCTTTTTCTGCTTCGAGATCTGCTTGGTGATCTTCACAAGATCCTTGATCCGGCTTTTCAGGCGGTCCTCGGCCGGGGTGGGTGCGGGTTCGGGCGCCAATTCCGACGCTTCGACAATTTCCACTTCTTCCACCTCGACGAGAGATTCCGCCATGGCCTTGACCTCGGCGTCCTTTTCCCTAACCAGCTTCTCCAGGCGGCTCACCTCGTCACGCAGGGATACGATTTCGGCGTTGCGTTCAAGCAGCAATTCATCGCGCTTGGCAAGGTCCTGCTTGAGGATTTCGAAGCGGTTGCGATGTCGCGAGACCTCTGCCGTTTGTTCGGCCATGCGCATCCGGATGTCGCTGAGGCGGAGCTCGAGTTTCTTGGCCATCATGGCGTGCTCGGCGCGCATGCGGTCACGATCGGTCTGAAGCTCGATCATGTTGGAGGGCATGTTGCGCTGGGTGTGGCGGGCGCCTAGGCGAAAGGCCAGCTTCCAGGCAATCCTTCCGGCGATCAGGCCAAGGAAAGCGGCGATGGAAAAGCCCAAAATGAGCAGCATAAGGGTCTCGGATTGAGACATAACAGTCCTCGAAAAAGCACTAAATCCAATTCAGCGCATGGTTTTAGTGCGGAACGAGGGCCGAGGCGAATGAAAAATTAGAACGGGTTCCAGGTGGGATTCCTGGAATATTTCAGATAGCCCACATTGGCCCCGAAGCGGGCGCCGACGCCGGTTCTGATGGGGGCAAGTGTGATGTTTCGGTATTTCTGCAGGTTCACGCCAATCCCGCCGACGAGATAGGCCGAGCCTTCAACGCCGACAAAGCGGGTATAGAGTTCCCTTGGCGAGTCCGAATTGTAGACCAGCACCATGGTGCGCGAACCATTGCCGCCAAAATCAAAGCCGACCGACGGGCCCTGCCAGTAGATTTTCTGGGTGGTGCCGTCCTTGTAGTAAATGGTGCCTTCGCCAAAACGCAAGCCGCCGATCATGGCGCCGGAACCTTCTTCGCCGACGATATAGGCGGTGGGCTCGCCCTGGCTCTGGAAGACATATTCAATCGCTTCGCTGATGCCGCGGCTGGCCTTGCCGAAGAACTGGTGGCCCTTGGAGATAATTTCCTCCGTGGTGAAAGTGGATTTGGGCTTGGCAATGCTACCGGTGGTTTGCGCCACCGCCGCGGAGGACGCGCCGGCAAAACAGAGGGCAAGGGCCAGGCTCACGGATTTCAGGAATGTGCTGCTCATACTACCACCTCACGCATCGGCCACTCACGCCCGTGCTGGGGCGGCATCAGGCCAAGACCAGTTTCTCCCCGAACCTAGCGGAGAGGGCTTACGAGATGGTTAATCCTTCGCAAATCAGGCGGCGCTGGCGATGAAGCCCGGATTGTCGAAACCACGGTCGCGCTTGCCATAGCACAGGGGCTCGCCGTCGCTGTTCAGCACTTTGCCGCCGGCGGCGAGCAGCACCGCGTGGCCGGCGGCCGTATCCCATTCCATCGTCCGGCCAAAGCGCGGATATAGATCGGCCTCGCCGGCCGCGATCAGACAGAACTTGAGCGAGGATCCGGCGGAGACCAGCTTGGCCACTTTCACTGTCTTGAGGTAATCATCGGTGGCACTGTCGCGGTGGCTGCGGCTTGCCACGACAATGGCGCCATCGCCGGGGCAGGGACGCACCAGAAGCTTCTTCCAGGATATGGATTCATCGGCAGCGACCTTGCCTTCCGCCGCGCCCCTGGCAGTGTCGCCCCAGAAGATGCGCCCGATGGCCGGGGCATAGACGACGCCGATGACGGGAACACCATTTTCAACCTTGGCAATGTTCACCGTGAATTCGCCATTGCGGGAAACAAATTCCTTGGTGCCGTCCAGGGGGTCCACGAGATAGAATTTGGCTCCCACCTGCGGAACCCGGCCAGCGGCGGCGGCTTCCTCGGAAATGACCGGGGTTTGCGGATCGAACTTCGCGAGACCTTCGAGGATAATTCGCTCGGCCGCTTCGTCGGCCTCGGTCACCGGCGTGAGATCGGTCTTGGTGCGGGCCCGGAAGTCGGTGGCATAGATCGCCATGATTTCGCGCCCCGCCAAAAGGGCAAGGCTTACCAATGATTTCGTCAGGCTTGTCGGAGCTGGAGTCATTTGCTTTCCGGGTGATTTCGAGGGGTCTCTATGGGCGTTCCGGGGTGTGATCGTCAATGCAGAAAATTTTTCGGGGCTTTGCTAAAAGAAACCTCCACGAATCACTTTATGGGGACCCCATGACAGACGCGTCACGCATTTCCGACCTCGATCTTGCGGCCCTTCTGTGCAGCCGCGTCTGCCACGACGTGATTTCGCCGGTGGGCGCCATTGCCAATGGCCTGGAACTTTTTGACGATCCGGAAATGGACGAGGACACCAAGGCTACCGCCCTGGACATGATCCGCTCGTCGGCCAGGACGGCGGGAGCCAAGCTGAAATTCTGCCGCATTGCCTTTGGCGCTGCGGGGACTGCGGGGGCGCTCATCGACCTGAGTGAAGCGGGCGAAGTGGCGCGTGGGTTTGTGGGTGATGAAAAGGTCAAGCTGGACTGGCAGGCGCCGCGTGAGAACCGGCCCAAGCAGCAGGTCAAGCTGCTGCTCAACATGCTCCTTCTGGCCATTGCCGGAATTCCGCGCGGTGGGGTCGTGACGGTGGCTGCCGAGGGCGATACGCTGACCGTGCGCGCTTCGGGCGAAAGGGCCAAGATTTCGGAACCGCTGGCCGAAGTTCTGGCAGGGACCGCCGATCTCTCCCTGCTTGATGCCAGGCTGGTGCAACCCTATTACTCAAAGCAGCTGGCCGCGTCCGCTGGCCTCATACTGACCATGGCCATGAGCGGCGATGACGTGCTGGTGCGGGCCCAGGCCGCCTAGGCCGGGTTACAGGCTATTTCAAAAGCGGATTGGTTGACCGTTTTCAGGCGGTTTCGCGGAAGTCTTCCTGGCCAGACATTGGAGGAGCACCTTCGCGCAGAACGTAACCGCGGCCCCAGACGGTTTCGATGAAGTTCTTGCCCTCGGCGGCGGTTGCCAGTTTCTTGCGGAGCTTGCAGATAAAGACGTCGATGATCTTCAGTTCGGGTTCGTCCATGCCGCCGTAAAGGTGGTTGAGGAACATTTCCTTGGTGAGCGTCGTGCCCTTGCGCAGCGAAAGCAGCTCGAGCATCTGATATTCCTTGCCGGTGAGGTGCACGCGCTGGCCACCCACTTCGACTGTTTTGGTATCAAGGTTCACCAGCAACTCGCCGGTGAGGATAACCGATTGGGCATGACCCTTGGAGCGGCGCACCACCGCGTGGATGCGGGCCACAAGCTCGTCTTTGTGGAAAGGCTTGGTCATGTAGTCATCGGCGCCGAAGCCCAGGCCCTTGACCTTGTCTTCGATGCCGGCAAGACCGGAGAGAATGAGAATGGGTGTTCCGACTTTTGAAACGCGAAGCGATTTCAGAACTTCATAGCCCGACATGTCGGGCAGGTTGAGATCGAGCAGTATGATGTCGTAGTCATAGAGCTTGCCGAGGTCCACGCCTTCCTCGCCGAGATCGGTGGTGTAAACATTGAAGCCTTCGGACTTCAGCATCAGCTCAATGCTCTGGGCCGTTGCGGTATCGTCCTCGATCAGCAGTACTCTCATCTCGAAACCCCTTTTGTGCGGCTCCCTGGTGGAGCCTTTTCAGTCGCGCAGCCTAACGGGCAACGGGCCCTTCACGCGCAACTATCCGTTAACTCTGAATGTTAAGATAAGCTTAGAAAGGTTAACAAAACCTAATCTAGAGGCGGAACACTTTTACCTACTATATGCCATATCTAGTGTTCGAACTTGCCGAGCATACCACATGTAGCATCCTGACCCAAATTATTCCGACCGGACAGCGTTTTAATTGCAACACCCGCGCAGTTTACTCAGCCTTAAGCTTACCCGTTCATGATGTTGATTGAAGCACTCGAATCTTCTGGTTAGTTGATTCGGCGAATCGTGCCTAGGGGCTGGTTTGAGGCCCGGTTTGTTTTTTGAGTTTGTGAGGACTTCCATGCGTTCACGTGAGACCCTTCTGCGACTTCACCGCTTCCGCACCGATGACCGCCGCCGCCAGGCAGCCGACATCGATGGCATGATCCAGGACCTCACGCGGAAGTACGACGAGCTCGACTCCCATGTCCGGTTTGAAGAAAGCCGCAACGGGGTCACCGATCCGGCCAACGTCAATTACTCGATGGCCGCCAAGGCCACCCGCGGACGCCGCGACAATCTCCTGAAATCCATATCCGATCTCAAGGACCAGAAAGCCGCTGTTCTGGCGCAGCTGGCCGACGAGGAAGTCGAATTGCGCAAGGTCGAGATGCTGATGGAAAAAGAAGGCAATGCATCATCGTCTGCATCCGGTTCAGCCGGCCTGGTGGCCGCCCACGCCCACTAAGCTGTGGGCCTTCAGGCGCAAGTAGGGGCCTTGCGCCTCATCGGCGATCTTCGCCAGAGGTAAAGGCAGTTCAACTGTTTTTTCCACGGGGGCGGCAAAGCCCGTTGATTCCCAAACGGCATTGTACCAATGGGGGGCCCAGACGCCGTCAAAGCTCTTGGGTCCTTTGGGCCATTTCAACATGGCTTCGTCAAACGGAATTTCGCAGGCCTTGCAAAGGGCACCGAGAACCCCGCGCGGATTTTTCAGGACATCGTCGGCATCGATGACGGGTGGGGCGCTTCCGCGCTTCTGCGCCACCGCATCAAAAATTTCCGCCTGCTCGACAAAGCCGATATCGCGGAGGGTCACATCCGCCCATTTCTTTGTATAGCTGGCGAGCACGCGCTCCGGCGCGCGGATGAGGAAAGCGTTGGTCAGCCGGTGAATCCAACTGCGGTCAAAGCCCGGCAGCATGTGGTGCGTCATGTGTTTCTGGTAGAATACGGGCTTGGCCGAGGGCCCGGTGCATTTCGCAACAAGGGCTTCCCAGCCGCTTTCATTGGCGGCAATGATTTCGGCACGCATGGGATGGTCGTTGCCGTGATTGAGCAGCGAGAAGGCGTAGAATGGTTCATCCCAAACGGTGCAATCGGCGCGATTGCCAAAAGAATACATCATGGCCGTCGAAATATTGCGCGGACCAGACCACATGGCGATGGTTGTCATCGGAGGCTGCGTGTCGCTTCACGGGCGCAGAGCGCCTTGTAAAGGCCGGAAAGCTTCAGCGAAACCGGGCCGGCACCTTTCCATTCGGCAGTTGACATCGGGTGCCTGACAGGACGGCCATCAATCTCGCGCACCGGGATGAGGCCGGCAAAAGTTCCGGTGACGAAGGCTTCGTCCGCGCCATAGACATCATAAAGCGAGAACTGCTTTTCGAAAACCGGAATGCCGCTGTCCTTGCACAGGCGGATCATGTTGCCACGGGTAATGCCGGGGATGCAGTATTGCCCGGAAGAGGTCCAGACTTCGCCGCGCCTGACGATGAAAAAGTGGGTCGAGTTGCAAGTGGCAACAAAGCCCAGAGGATCGAGCATCAAGGCCTCGTCGGCCCCGGCATTCATGGCCTGGACGCAGGCGGTGATACAGTTCAGTTTCGAGTGGGAATTGAGTTTCTGGTCCTGCACATCAGGCGCGCCGCGCCGGACGTTCACCGTATGCAGGGTCATGCCGCGTTCGAATTTTTCCGGGCTTGGGGATTTGTATTCCGGAATGATGACGATTGTCGCCGGCGATATGGTCACGCGCGGATCCTGGTAAGGCGTTGCCTTGACGCCGCGCGTCACCATCAGGCGGATGTGCACGCCGTCGCGCATCCTGTTGGCATCGATGCAGGCAAACAGGCGCTTCACAAGCTCCTGGGGGCTTATGCCCACATCCATGAAAATGGCCTTGGCCCCTTCATAGAGCCTTTCCACGTGGGCATGGAGAAATGGCACGCCGCCATCAACCAGCCGGAGGCCCTCCCACACGCCATCGCCAAGAATGAAACCGGAGTCGAATACCGAAATCATTGCCTTGTCGCGAGGATAAAGCGTGCCGTTGATGGAGATGAGGATTTCCGCGTTGCGGGGGTCAATTTTGATGTCGTGGAGGGATTGGGGCATGGACCGCCTGTTTATCGCAGGCCCGTCCCAGCGGCAAGTGAGACGCCTACAGAAACAGCAAAATCAAGACCCAGATCACAATTATAGCCTTTGCGGCTGCAGGGTGCAGAGGATTGCCCTGATAACGGCCGGCGCTGCGCCAGGTGCCGGTGGCGGCAAGCAGGGAATAAGGCAGGGGAAGGAAATGGATGATGGCCACCACAATAATGGATACTTCGGCAACAGCAAGCGCGAGGGCCATCATGGTGGCAACCAGGTTCAAGGCAAGACCATAGGTTATCAGCCAGCGCCAGAAGGCTTCGTGCAGGGGCAGTTGCCCGAGCCAGAGCTGCTTAAGTGAATTTGCGGCGTTCATGGAACTTTGACGTCTTCCTTGCTTTCCACACGGACTTCATCGCCAGTAAGAGGTGATATGGAGCGGTCGCCAGCCAGGACGCGGGAAAGCTCGGCACGGCTAGAGCGGACAATGTCGACCATCTTTTCGCTGTCGCCGGCATGACGGGCCTGTTCACGCATAACTCTTTCATCAAAATTCCTGAATGCCCTGGCGGCGCGATGGGCTTCGGACGGGCTTTGCCCCAGCGCCACGAGGACCTGCTCAGCCATATCCAGGGAGGATGAAAAAACCTCGCGGTATACGTCCTCGACGCCAGCGTTGATAATCTCATAGGCATGGACGCGGTCGAAGGCCCGGGAAAAAATCCGCAGGTGAGGAAAATGCGTCTTGGCAGTGGCGACGATCTCGGAAATCTTCTCGCGCTCATCAATGGCTATTACCAGAACTTCGGCGGTGCGCGCGCCTGCCGCTTCCAGCAGGTCAGGCCGGGACGCGTCACCGTAGAAAAGCTTGAAGCCAAAGCGGCGAAGCGCATCGATCTGTTCGGCATCGTGATCAAGCACCACAGCCTTATAACCCTTGGCCTGCAGCAGGCGGCCCACGGTCATTCCGAAGCGCCCGTGGCCCGCGATGATGACCCTGGCGCTGTCATCAATGACGTCGGCATCCCGTATCTGTCCGCCGCGGGCAAAAAGCGGCTGGATGAATTTTTCATTAGTGATCATCAGCAGCGGCGCCAGGGCCATGGATATGGCGACAATTGCCACCAGCACCGCAGCATGATTTGCGAGAAGAAGGCCCAATCCGAGGCAGAAAGAGATCAGAACGAAAGCGAATTCGCCGCCTTGCGCCAGCGAGAAGGCAAAATGGGCGCTGTCGGGGCCTTTCATGCGGAAGATGCGGGCAATGACATAGAGAACCGCAAGCTTGAGAATGACGAAGCCCAGTACAAGGCCGATGATCCGCATGGGATTGGCCATGAGCAGGTTGAAGTCAATGCCGGCCCCCACCGCCATGAAGAAGACCGCCAGCAGGAGCCCCTTGAAGGGATCGAGATCCATTTCAAGCTCATGGCGGTATTCACTTTCTGCCAGCACCACCCCGGCGAGGAAGGTTCCAAGGGCGGCCGACAGGCCCACGAACTGCATCATCAGGGTGATGCCGACAACAATGAGCAGGGCAAAGGCCACAAAAATCTCCCGGATTCCCGATTGCGCGACATAGCGGAACAGCGGCCGCATGAGGTAGCGGCCAGCCAGCACGATGGCCGCAACAGCGGCGAGCACGCTGAGAGTTTGGGCCCAAGCAGGAAGGTCAGCGATGAGGCTGGTACTTTCGTGAGCCGTCGCGTGCTGAACCGCCAGCAGAGGCAAGAGCGCCAGCATGGGGATAATGGCAATATCCTGAAACAGCAGAACCGAAAACGAGGACTGGCCGGCAAAGGTCTTGAGCTGGCCGCGTTCATTCAGACTTTGAATGACGATTGCCGTTGACGACATGGCAAGGATCAGGCCTGTGGCAACCGCCGCCTTCCAATCCAGGCCAATGACATAGGCGGCAAGGGCAATGGATGCCGCAGTGCCCAGGACCTGCAATCCGCCAAGACCAAGGATGGGTTTGCGCAGCGACCAGAGCTTAGAGGGCTGAAGTTCAAGGCCAACCAGGAACAGCATGACGATGACGCCGAATTCGGCAAAATGCATGACGTCCTGTCCTTCGCTGCCGACGAGGCCGAGGACGGCGGGCCCGATCAGGATGCCCGCGACCAGATACCCCAGTACGGAGCCGAGACCCAGGCGCGCGGCAATGGGGGCAGCAACCACGGCGGCGGCGAGATAGACGAAGGCGCCGATGAGAAATTCCGGCAGGTGCATGGCTTCAGGCTTTCCAGAGGAACAAATCGGCGGGCAATATGGCGGGCGGCCCCCAAAATGAAAAGGGCCGGAAACTTTCGTTTCCAGCCCGGTTACTCATCACGCAACAGACCTATTGGCGGTATTTCTGAATCTTTGTAGTGCGAAGCCCCGCCAACCCATGACGGTCGATCGACCTTTGCCAACCCAAGTATTCTTCGACAGTAAGTACATAACGGTCACAAGCTTCTTCCAAACTCAGCAGACCACCGCGCACAGCCGCCACCACTTCCGCCTTGCGGCGAATGACCCAGCGATGACTGCCGGGTGCGGGCAGATCGGTAATTGTAAGGGGGCTGCCATCGGGACCGATGACGTAGTTAACCCGTGGACGCAACTGACCGTTCATACTGAAACTCACAAACCTAAAACGCAGGTACTTTAGTGATGCCAAGCTATGACAGGTGGCTTAAGAATGAGCTAAACGCTTATGAACAAATCGCAAATTCCGGGCCGCAGGTGCTTCAATTCAGGACAGATTTGCAGGGATTATTGCGTTTTGGCGGATTTGCGCCCATCTAGGCCCAATGCAGCTGGATAATGCCGTTCTCGATGCCGTTCATGCGGCCATGGGCCTTGGGGGAAACCCCGGGGATCACCGGGTGGTGGTGGCCATGTCGGGCGGGGTGGATTCTTCGGTGGTCGCTGCCATGCTGAAGGTGGCGGGCTATGATGTGGTTGGCATCACGCTGCAGCTTTATGACCATGGAGAAGCTTTGCGCCGGAAGGGGGCCTGCTGCGCGGGCCAGGATATTCATGATGCCCGCCGCGTTGCAGCGGCCTTCGATATTCCTCACTATGTGCTCGATTTTGAAAACCGATTTAAGGATGCGGTCATAAATGATTTCGTTTCGGGCTATCTGGCCGGGGAAACGCCGATCCCGTGCGTGAAGTGTAACCAGACCGTTAAATTCGCCGATCTGCTGCAGCGGGCGAAGGACCTGGACGCGGCGGCGCTGGTGACCGGCCATTATATTGAAAGCCGGGCGCGGGGCGATGGCTCGGGGCACCGCGATCTTTTCACGCCTGCCGACATGGCGCGCGACCAGAGCTATTTCCTGTTTGCCACCACGCAGGAGCAGGTTGATTTTCTGCGCTTTCCCTTGGGGGCTCTGCCCAAGGCCGAGACGCGGCGAATTGCCACCGAACTTGGCCTCGTCGTGGCGGACAAGCCGGACAGCCAGGATATCTGCTTCGTGCCGCAGGGCCGGTATGCCGATGTGATTTTGCGGCTGCGCCCGGATGCGGCGGAGCCTGGCGACATTCTGCATCTGGACGGGCGGATCCTCGGCCGGCATGAAGGCATCATTCATTACACGATCGGGCAGCGGCGCGGGCTTGGCATCGCAGAGGCGGAACCGCTTTACGTGGTGAAGGTGGATGCGGCGCGAAAGCAGGTGGTGGTGGGACCGCGGGAGGCGCTTAAGCAGAGCGACATCCGTCTGGCCAGCCTCAACTGGCTTGGGCAGAAAGCGTTGAATGGCAGGGTCCAGCCGGTTTTCGCCAAGATCAGGTCCACGCGCCCGCCGGTTGAAGCCGCCTTGCGGGACGGGCCCGAAGGTTCCATCGTTACAATAGTCGACGGCGAATACGGCGTTTCGCCGGGGCAGGCCTGCGTGCTTTATGACGGGCAGGGGCCGGGTGCGCGGGTTCTGGGTGGCGGCTTCATCGCCTCTTCGGCGATCCGGGACAGCGCCATCGGATGACCGGGCCCCTGACATCTGCCATCAAGGCCAGCAAGCGTTCAAAACTTTTTTTCCTGAAGCAATACCTGCGCAATCCCTTCGGCACCGGCGGCGTGGCGCCCAGCGGCCGGCAACTGGCGAAGCTCATGGTTGCGAAACTTGCCCCGCAGCCGCCAGAGATCATCGTGGAATTGGGGCCGGGGACTGGCTCGTTCACGCGGGAACTCCTGGCGCAAGGTGTTGAACCGGCCAACCTCATCCTGGTGGAATTCAACAAGGCGTTTGTCAAATTCCTCAAGAAGGAATTTCCAAACCTGCGCATTGTCGAGGGGGCGGCGCAGGATCTGCCGCAATTGCTGACAGGCCTGGGACAGTTTTCGGTGAACAAGATCATCTCCGGCATTCCGCTGCGCAGCATGAAACCGGCGGAATGCCGGCAAATCGCCAGGGCGGTCGCCGCCGTGCTTGAACCCGGGGGACTGTTCGTGCAGTTCAGCTATTTCAAGGCTTCGCCGGTGCCGAAAGCGGTGGCAGCAGAGGTGGGACTGGTGGGGCAATGCGTGGGCGGCGTGCTGAACAATGTCCCGCCGGCCTTTGTCTGGCAGTATGTAAAGTCCGCATAGGCTTCTTGCCCCAATCTTGGCGCACCCCTATAGTTTGAATCGCAGGGAGAAGCTGTTTAGTGGCCAAGCGGGTAATCAAGAAGCCAAACATTGATCTCGAAGTGAAGAAAGGCATCGCCTGGGCGGTACATGCCTTTACAACCTGCGGAATTGTTGCAGGCTTTCTGGCGCTTGTGGAAGTGCTGAACAACGACCCGGTCAAAGCCTTCATGTGGCTGGGCATTGCGCTTTTCGTGGACGGCATTGACGGTTCACTGGCCCGCCGCGCAAGGGTGCGTGAATACACGCCCAATTTCGATGGCGGCTCGCTTGACTACGTCATTGATTTTTTTACCTATGTGGCGGTGCCTGCCGTGATGGTCTACTGGTTCGAAATGGTGCCGCTGGAATGGATTTTCGCCGGAACCACCTGGAGCCTCATCGCGGCGGCCACCATCATGGCCGTGTCGTGCTACACTTTCGCCAATGTCGGCATGAAGTCTGAAGACTATTATTTTGTGGGCTTCCCGGCGATCTGGAACGTGGTGGTACTGTATTTCTACGTTCTCGACACGGGCTGGCTGGTGAATGGCCTCACCGTCATCATCCTTTCCATATTGACGTTTATTCCCATCAAATTCGTGCATCCGCTGCGGGTGGCGCACTGGCGCAATATAACGGTTCCGATGACAGTTCTTTGGGCCGCCATGGCCCTGAGCCTGGTGATCAGCAGCAAGGACAAAGGCCCAACCGAGGCCATGTACAAGATCCAGCTCACGGTCTGGATCGGCGCTTCGCTCTATTTCGCCTGGATTTCCCTGTGGCGGACCTTCGTTCAGGGCGACCCGGGCCCGGCGGATGAAACGCCGGACCACACAACTTGACTTGAGGTGCGATAACTTCCTATAAGCCGACGCAGATTTGGCGAGGTAGCTCAGTTGGTTAGAGCACGGGAATCATAATCCTGGGGTCGGGGGTTCAAGTCCCTCTCTCGCTACCACCGTTCCCCCCGACGCAGCGATGCGCATGTTGGGGTAGAGATCGGTGGGTCCCAAAATCATTGTAAGACGCCCGAGCAGTTCGATGTTTAGCCCGTTGTCAGTGGGGTAGATAACAATTCGGGCAATAAGGCTTCTTATCTTTTCAGCGGCTTCCTCGGTATCTGCCGTTACACCCCCGTGGAAGACATCTTGAAGTTCCGTTACCAGCTTTTCGTAGTGGGAGAGGGCCGCCGGATGAAGTTCGACTAGCTTCTCCGCTTCCGGCAGATCCACCAACTCTGCCTGTAGTGCTGTCTTCTGGGCCTGCATTTCATGCAGTTTTGGTCCTGCAATTTCCACCGGAACACGTTTGTTCTCGTAGTCGGCCCATAGCCAATTGATTGATCGCTCAAGCTGTGCCAATTGGTTTTCTGTTTGGCTCCGACGTTGTGTTTTTGTGGAAGTAAGTCGCTGTCGCTCTTCTAAATAGGCCGTGACAAACTCCTTGAGCAAATGTGGTGCCTTCAGATTCCTTTGCAAGCCAGCAAGGACTGATTTCTCTATTTCATCCATGTAAAATATCTTACGATTCGAACACGTGCCTGCTTCCTTCATCGTTGAACAATGGATTCTAACCCGACCGTGATCCCGGTCCTTCATTGCTAAACCACCACCGCAGCAACCACATTTTAGCAGTCCCGACAGCAGAAACTTTGCTCTACGTTGCTTCTCCGGCGCTTCAAATGATCGTTCGGACTTACGTTTTTGCGCAGTTTCAAACAATTCCTTATCGATGATAGCAAGCTGTGGCACATCGGCTCTGTGCCACTCCTCTGGTGGATTGGGCTTTGAAATTCGCTTACCTGTGTCGGGGTCTTTGATCATCTTTACGCGGTTCCAAACCAACTTACCGACGTAGAGTTCGTTCAGGATGATCCCATGGTGGCGTTTTTTGTTTCCATTGATAGTGGACGCCGTCCAGTTGGCTCCCCGTGGAGGACGGATACTTTCTTTGTTCAGAGCATGGGCAATTTCTCTGGGCGTTTTGCCCACAACATAATCATGAAAAATTCGGCGGATGACCACTGCCTCTTCCTCAACGATCTCAAGCTCGCCAGGTAGACCTAGGATCGGACGATATCCGAAGGCACGGCCACCAGGGTTACGCCCAGATCGCACGACTCCCTGCAAGCCGCGACGCACTTTGTGGGCTAGATCTGTCAAGAAGATTGATCCCATCAAGCCGCGTAATCCGATTTGAATGCTGTCGGCAGTACCTTCGTGCACTGCTCTGAGTTCTATGCCGAGAAAATTTAACCTCTTCCAAATCCCAGCGAGATCCTCCAGATCGCGCGACAGGCGGTCGAGAGCTTCCGTTAGCAGAACGTCAAACTTCCCTTCTCGCGCAGCACTCAAGAGCTCCACGAGCCCGTCGCGCCCGTAGATTGATGAACCAGAACGAGCGCGATCGCTAAAAGTAGCGACGACATCTAAACCATTCTTGGCAGCATAGTTGCGGCAAAGCGATATTTGGTCGTCAATCGAATGCTCCTGCTGCAATTCGGATGAGAATCTGGCATAGACTGCGGTTCGTTTCATTCTTGGCCTGCTTCGGTGAATGGTATCGTTTCGGCACTCTTAGCCTTACGATAATCCTCCCGAGCAGCAGCTCGCGCAAGTGCTTTTATAAGTTCAATGAGTTCGATTTCAATATCCGAATCATTCTCGATACTTGTGAGTGGGGCTTTGGATGGAGAGCTAACGCTAGAGTTACCAGCATTTGATTGATCTCTCGCCATAGTGGGTCAACAATGGCAGGATGTTGATTACTTCGTAAGACGTTTTCCGTGCAATCGCGGGTGAAAGTAAGAGAATGAGTTCAATATGTTGGCAAATATTGATTCCGCTTAACATTTGTTCCGTCCGACTTTCTCACTTTTGTGAGGCCCCCGTAACGCAGTTCCAATGAGACTGGCAGAAGGACATGGCTGGAAGTTTGGAAATGGGTGGGCTCGCCTCCTTCTTAAGGGCCGGACTCTAAATCTACGTGGAGGAAATCTTCAATGGCAGGTCATCTGGTGACCAAGAACATCGATGAGATTGCGGCCCTCGGCGATCACCATCTGCCGGTGACCTGCGACCCTTGGCGCTCGTGCTACTGCCGCCGTGTGCATAACGGGCTGATCAGAACAGCCAGCGACCAGCGCATAAACATGGGGATAGACTATAAGCGGAACAGACACGACCCTTGCCGATCCGGGTCGCATTCGGTTGCCTCATCCACCATGGCGTATCATGACGTGTTTCGTGTTCGTGTATTCTTCGAAGACGTACTTTGACATATCTCGGCCGTACCCTGAGGACTTGTGGCCGCCATGGGGCATCTCAGAGACAAGCGGCAGATGTTCGTTGACCCAGACAGTTCCGAAGCGGAGCCATCCACTCGCGCGCATAGCCCTCCCAAGATCCCGAGTCCACACTGATGCGGCAAGACCCTGGCGGACGCCGTTGGCCATGAGTAATGCAGTGTCTTCGTTTGTGAAGGTCTGCACTGTCATCAATGGGCCGAAGACCTCCTCTTGGACGATATCGTCATTCTGGCTGACGCCGTCGACAACCGTCGGTGCGTAGAAATAGCCAGGGGTGTCAGGGGCCGAGCCGCCAGTGATGATTCTGGCCCCACCCGCCTTGGCAGATTCGACGAAGCCGGCAACTCTGGCTCGCTGCGCCGCGGAGGCGAGAGGGCCCACTTCGACCTTCTCATTGCCGGGGGCAAGTGGATCACCGACGATGACACTCTCGCTCATAGATTTGACTGCATCGAGGAAGTTGCCGTGAATCGATTCGTGAACAATGATGCGCGTGGCGGCGGTGCAGTCTTGACCGGCGTTGTAGTAGGTCCCCATTCGCAGAGTGTTCACTAGCAAAGTCAGGTCGGCGTCTGCGAAGACAATGACGGGTGCGTTACCGCCGAGCTCAAGATGAACGCGCTTAAGGGTCGCAGAGGCGCGACGAGCCACTTCCTTTCCGGTGCGTTCCGAGCCAGTCACCGAAATCATGGCGACATCAGGATGATCGGCAAGCGCGCCACCGACCTCGCCTCCGTCGCCGAGTACAACATTGATGACCCCGGGCGGGAAACACTCTGCAGCAAGGTCTGCAATCATCAGGGCTGATAGGGGCGTGCCCTCCGACGGTTTGAGGACGATCGTGTTGCCAGCAGCCACCGAGGGACCTATCTTCCATGCGGCGAGTTCGGCAGGATAGTTCCACGGCACGATGCCAGCAACCACGCCAAGCGGGTCGCGTCGGATCGAACTGGTCCGGCCCTTGAGGTAATCGGCGCTTGCGATACCCTCTATCATTCGGGCCGCACCAGCGAAGAACTTTAGGCCGTCTACGACAAAGTCCTCGATCTCCCAGCGGGCGCCAAAGAGAGGCTTGCCGCCATTGATTGCTTCGTGACGGATCAGGTCTTCCTTCGCAGCCTGAACCTTCGCAGCAAACTCTGCCATCCGCTCAGACCGTTCGCGTGGAGTGGTTAGGCTCCACGACTCGAATGCTGCCTTTGCCGAAGAGACTGCTGCGTCCACGTCAGCGCGGCAGCCAGCTGCTACCCTCGCGATGATTTTTCCTGTGGCGGGATTGACTACGTCTCGCGTTGCCCGGTCTGCAGATGGGGTCCAGCGACCGTTGATAAAGATGTTGATGTCATCCCTTAGCATGCTGAGTGTTCCTTTTGGCAATCCATAAGCTGGTCGTTGTGTGGGAGTCCGTCAGGTGAGGCGGGTGCCGGTCCTCAGGCGGTCGATGATGAGAGCGCTGACGAGCAACGTTCCGAGCAGGATGAGCTGAACGTAGCTCTGAACACGGATCATATCCATGCCGTTGCTCAACAGAACGATGAACAAAGCACCCATGAAGGCGCCGGAAACACGTCCCGAACCTCCGTAAAGCGAGATACCGCCGAGCACCGCGGCGATGATGGAAAGCAGAGGGTACTGCACTCCAATGTTCGCCTCACCAGTACCGACGCGGGCGGTGATCATGACACCGACGAGGGCGGCGAGAAGACTGCCAGCCACCATCATGACGGACAGCGTACGCCTGACGTTGACACCGGAATGGAAGGCGGCCGACTCA
>JAEUMI010000084.1 GCA_016792825.1 Hyphomicrobiales bacterium | reverse complement strand
GAAGTGAAGGGTGTGAGCCGCGTGGTCTACGATGTGACAAGCAAGCCGCCGGGGACGATTGAGTGGGAATAGTCCAAGCTTTATAGCTGTTTCGCTATGCTGCGGCCGCGGGTGTTGACGAGAATGACACCGCCCAGAACAAGGATGCCACCGGCGATGGTAAAGACTGACACCGCTTCACCGTAGATCAGCCAGGCGAGGAGCATTGCGAGAGGCGCCACGAGATAGAGGAAATTTCCGGCACGGGCGGCGCCGAAATGGCCAAGCGCGTAGGACCAGCAAATCTGACCGACAGCGGTGGGAAAGACTCCGAGAAATACCACCCATGATACGGTTGCGGCGGAGGCGTTTTGCATTTCTGAAATCGCGGTGGGGAGCCACGGAGACAGGGTTATCGCCGCCGAGATGAGCATGATGGAGGCCACATGCAGCGCGCCGTATTGTTGGACTCGTTTGCGCTGCAGGACAAAACCTATTGCCGAACAGATTGCGGCTGCGAGAACGAATGCGGCGCCGCCGCCCAGGGCGATGCCGCCGGGTTGGGCGCTTGCGATCAGGCCTATTCCGGCAAAGCAGATCAGGGTTCCGGCCCAGGCCCAGATATTGAACACTTCCTTCAGCATCACGACGGCGAGGAAGGCCATCCAGATGCTTTCGGTCTTGATGAGGAAGCTGGCCGCCCCGGCGGACACCGTGACTTGCCCCATGTTCAGAAGCACGCTGTAGCCGGCGGCTCCCACGACGCCGCAGGCAACGCAGGTCAGCAGATCGGCCAACGGCATCAGGGCGGGCCGCTTCCACAGCAGCCAGGCAACGGCGAAGCAGGTGGCCATGGCGTAGCGGACCGACGCCAGCGGCAATGGATTGACTTCAAGCAATGCCAGCTTGATGGCTGGAAAAGCTATCGCCCAGACTGTGACGGTTGTGGCAACAGCAAGCGAGGGCAACAAAGACGGTTGGGATAACGTGGACATGGCGGAGCTTCTATGGCTTCGCCAGCGGTCTCGCAAGGTTCCCGAAAATCAGGAAGCTCTGGCCATCATCAGCAATGTCGCCGCGAACCACAGCCAGCCGAGCATTGCGGCCCAGTAAAACGCGATGCCGGGCGCCATGGTCATGGAAATCCCCAGGCCAATCAGCGCCGGGAGAGCTATCCCGGCAACCAAGGAGATCACGGCCCAAATTGTTTGCTGCACATGCAGAAAGTAAAGTGCGAACACGAAGCAAGACGCGATCAGAGCGCTGAATGCAACCATGAAGGCCACGCTGTGCAAAATGGCGCTTGGCGTCATAACCGGCGCTTGATCCTGGGGTGTGCCAGGCGGGAAGCCCAATCCTGCGGGTGCGTCGAAAACGCCCGCGAGTATAAGCCCGAACCCGTAAGCACCTATGAGGAGAGCGGCTGCGAAGCGGGCCCACCCCCGTGACATCTCAATGTATATGCCGAGCGCGCACATAAGCGTGAGTAAGCCGCAGACGATGAAGACTGCTTTCATGACCCAGCCGCCGTCACCGAGGCTCAGCATGCTGATCGCGTGGCGCTGGATGTCAAATCCCGGGCGCCTGAAGACTTCGATTGTCGGAACGATGAAGAACAAGAGTCCGGCGGCAATGCCGGCAAAGAGCAGTGCTCGATCGATGGTCAGACCCGCAGTCATTTCAATCCCCTTTGCTTGATGGCCAGGCTGGTCAGTGGACTGACGCCTTGATATGCGCCACGAGCTGGTCGAGGGCGGTGGCCCAGCCCTGGTGGAAGCCCATGTCCTCGTGCTGTTTTTTGCCGGCTTCATCGCGGTGGATAGCGGTGGCGGTGTAGCGCGTACCCTTGCCTTCATTCTCCAGCTCAATGACGGCGGTCATGAATGGTTTCTCCGAGGGGCGGTAACCGGGGAGGAGGGCATCAGTCCAGACGAGGCGCTCGTTGGGCATGACTTCGAGATAGCAGCCGGTATTGGGGAATTCCTTTCCCTCCGGCGAGCGCATGATAGTGTAAAATTTGCCGCCGGGACGCAGATCGATCTCGCAATGCGTGGTGGTCCAAGGCGCGGGGGTGAACCACTTGACGACATGCTCGGGCTTGGTCCAGGCGGCCCAGACGAGTTCCCGGGGCACATCAACGACGCGTTCGAGAACGAGATCAAGCTTTGGATCGGGTTTCCACAGGGACATATCATTTCTCCTTGAGAGTGATGAGGTAGGAATCGAGCTGGTCGAGGCGCCTTTCCCAGAGGGCGCGCTGGCGGACCATCCAATCCTCGGCGAGCTTCAGGCGCTTGGGGATGATCTCATAGGTGCGGACGCGACCCCTTTTGCGGGATTGCACTAGGCCGCATTCCTCAAGAACACCCATGTGCTGGACGAAGGAGGGGAGCGCCATGCCATAGGGTGCTGCGAGTTCGCTGGCGGACGCCGGGTTCCGGCTGAGGCGCTCCAGCACATGGCGGCGGGTGGGGTCGGCAAGGGCGCGGAACACCTGATCAATGGGTTTAGCTGCTTCAGACAGGGCAATCATGAAGCATTTCTAGAGTGGATCAATACTTAGGTCAATACCTAAGTGAATAATCTTGCCGGGGCAGGGGCCAGCATTGGATCCTTAAAGAACGTAGAGCCTTATCGCACCGCTGGAATAGACATCCACGCCGACGACCCGGCCAATGGAAATGCCGCGGTCAGCCAGGGCACGGCGGGTTGCGGGATTGGCGGCCAAGGCGGCGCGCAGGCGCTTGATGCCGATATAGTTCTTACCGGCGCTCACCTTGAACTCCGACACATCTGGCGCCTTGGAACGGAAGCGCGGCACATTGCGGAATGACAGGTTGACCACACCGACGCTGCGCACCGATTTCAGCCTGGCAATGGCTGCGGCCTTTGAGCCCGCCGAGAGAATGGCGGCTTCCGCCCTGAATGAGCTGTCGTTGAAGACCTGTGCGGACAGATTTGCCGGGGACAGCGTCAGCAGGGCGAGACCGAGAAAAACAGTGATGATGACGGCTTTAAGGCGGGGCATGGGGTTCTCCGTAATGGCGATGGTGTTTGCCAGCAGATAGGCGGCGAAAGCTGCTGTTTCAAGTGAGGCTCAGGCGCGCAGCCTTGCCAGGGTCATGGCGGGCTCAATGTCGCGGAGCGCCGTCATCATCTCGAGAAGGAAAATCTTGAGTTTCCGGGAGTGCTGCGCCGCCATGCTTCCCTCATCTCCAAGAATGAAATTGCGCAGGGAAAAGTGCCGGGCTTCGATGAGGTTCATGACCTCGCGGTCGAGCTCCGGAATGTCAATCGACAGGGTATCGCCGCGCGGAACCAGGGCGCTGCCAATGTAAATATTCCGGACGGGGATAAAGAGCGCCGGGGCCACCTGGCGCTGGACGTCCTCGGAAAACCTGAGCGATGAATAATCCTTGTCGACGATGAAAAAGACCACGATCTGAAAGCCGGCGCGGGTTGCCTCGATATGGAAGTCGAGCTGGCTGTAAGTTGCAAAAAAGTTTTCGGTCTGGGGGACAGGCAGATCGATCACATAATCGCGGCCGGGCGAACCCATGATCGTATCGAACAATTTCATCTGGCCCTGAACCTGGGAGAAATCGACAAGTGCGGTGCGCCCGGGAAAGGCGGCGCGCAGCGGGCCTTCCGGGAAGCCCGCGTCGATCACGAAGGGATCGCGCTTTTCGAGCATGAGATAATCGACCAGCACGCGCGCCAGAAGTGTTTTTCCATTGCGGTGCCGGTCGGAGCAGACGATGTAGATCGTTGGCTTGTCGGCCAAAGTTCAGCCGTTTCGAATTAGTTTTGGGCGACGAGTTGCGGTTGCGGCAAACGGCCCCCGGTGAGCAGATCATGGATCAACTTCACATGAGCAAACTGTTCGTCGATCTCGGAACTCCACTTGCGGACATAGCCGCGCAGGACGAAGGAATAATTGCCCGGCGAACCATCGGGTGAGCGGTTTTCGATGAAGTTCTTGAAGGTGACGCCGGCGAGGTCGACTTGCTCATAGGCCATCTCGTTGAGTTTCGGGATGGCGATTTCCTGCGCCTTGGGAATCTGCGCGAAGTACTTGCGCTGGGTGGCCTGATCCCACTCAAAGAAATTGGTTTCATTGATGAAATTGCGGGCGACCACATAATGCACGCCTTGCAGGTAGTGGGCGATTTCGGCGATTTCATCGAGCGAGGCAATGGACGGCCCGATGACATGGAACAGGCCAAGGTTGAAGGCGCCGGCGCGGGCGGCTTCGAGGACGCCAATGCGCTCAAAGATGTCGAGGGCGTATGACATGTTGCCGGCCTTGAGATCGACGATGGTGACCGGCACATTGGCCGTGTCCATGGTGTCCAGCACTTTCATCTGGTGGGCGACATTGCCGAGATCGATGATTTCGGCAAGATCGGGATAAAAGCGCTTCAGGGTGCCGCGGGGGTTTTCCGTGTCGAAAGCCCGGGTGAGGATGTTCTTACGGGCAAAAAAGTCCAGCAAGGCGCGCGATACGGTGGTTTTGCCCACGCCGCCCTTGTCCGCGCCCACGAGAATGAGTGTTGGTTTCATGGTAGTCCCTCCGCATTTGGCCTCTTTATCGAGGAATTGTTATCATGGTTTTCGAACTGAACGCAAACACTCAAGACCTGACGAAAACACGAAGCCTTCGTCAGCGGCATGATGGGCAGCATCACAGTTGGCAGTCATTTTCAGCAATGATCACGCTTAAAATGTGGCAAACAGGGTGGGATGAGGAGATCGGTTGGCGCGGCGGCCAAAATCTGGCAAACACTCCCGCAGGAGGAGCTTGAATGGGTTACCTGATTATCGGCATTGGGTTTTTTACAGGCCTGCATGCATTTTCCATGCTTCTGCCGCAGCAGCGTGATGCATTGAAAGTGAATATGGGTGAGGGGCCCTACAAGGGACTCTATTCGCTGATTTCACTGGCTGGCCTTGCCCTGATGATCTGGGGTTTCTGGAGCCTGACCTCGGATCCGCTTGCGGGCAGCATTGTCTATCAACCGGCGCCCTGGACGCGCCATGTGACCATGCTTTTGGTATTGCTTGGTTTTATTTCGCTGAGCGGGTTTCATGGCAAGGGATACGTGAAGCAATGGCTGCGCAACCCCTTCTCCGTTGGCATTGTGCTTTGGTCAGTCGGCCATCTGCTGTCGAACGGCATGCTGCACGACGTGCTGCTGTTTGGCACGTTTCTGGTTCTGGCGGCTCTGGACATCATTCTCTCCACCGTGCGTGGCAAGCGCCCGGGCCATGACCCGCAAATCAGTTCCGATATGAAGGCCGTGGCTGCCGGGGTGGCGCTTTACGCCATCTTTCTGTTCGGGGTTCACCCCTATGTCTTCAATGTGCCGATCGTCTGATGCTTATCCTGGCAATTGGTGTGCTGATTTTTGTGCTTCTACATGGAGTTGCGGCTGTCCCGCGCCTTAAGAGCCACGTCAGATCGCGGACAGGAGAGCGGTGGTATGGCCCGATTTTTGGCCTGGCGTCAGTTCTTGCAATTGCCGTGATTGTGCTGGGCTGGCGGAGTTCCGATTTTGTGGCGTTATATGATCCTCCGGGCTGGGGGTGGTATGTGAACTATGTGCTCACCTTTATTGCCTTCCTCTGCGTGGGAGTTTTCCTGTTTCGCGGAGGCTACCGCCAGCGCCTGCGATTTCCCATGGCGATTGCAACGGTGTTCTGGGCCACGGGCCATCTCTTTGCCAATGGCGACCTGGCAAGCCTGATCCTTTTTGGCGGCTTGCTCGTGGGGAACGCGGCGCATATGGCGGTAGCCGCGGCCAATGGCATTCGCCCAACACCCGAGGTTCGAATTGGCCATAACGGCCTGTCGCTGATTTTTGGCGCTGCGCTTTACGGGATCATGACGCAGCTTCATCCCGCCGTCATCGGCGTTCCGATTTTTGCAATATCAAAAGCAGGTTAAGCCATGTCCGTTCAAAAAATGTCAAAGCGTCTGACGGCCCCGGAGATCAGCGAGCGGAAGGGCGGCGAGCCCATCGTGGCGCTCACCTCCTATCACGCCCATACGGCGGCGATTGCCGACAAATATGTGGATTTCATCCTGGTGGGGGATTCGCTTGGGATGGTGATGCATGGCTTTGAATCAACCCTGCCGGTGCCGCTTGACCTCATGATCCTGCACGGCCGGGCCGTGATACGCGGGGCCAAACGGGCGCTGGTCGTGGTTGACATGCCCTTTGGCTCCTATGAGGAAAGCCACGCCCAGGCCTTTCGCAACGCGGCGCGGGTGGTCAAGGAAACGGAGTGCGGCGCCATCAAGGTGGAAGGCGGCAAGCGCATGGCAGACACCATCCATTTCCTCACGCAGCGCGGCATTCCGGTCATGGCGCATATCGGACTGACGCCGCAGTTCATCAATGTCTTTGGCGGCTTCAAGACCCAGGGCCGCACCCGTGACACCTGGGCCGCCATTGAAGAGGACGCGAAGGCGGTGGCTGAGGCCGGGGCCTTTGCTGTCGTGCTCGAAGCCATCGTGGAACCTCTGGCCAAGAAGATTACCAAGTCGCTGGCAATACCAACAATCGGCATTGGCGCATCGGCGGCCTGCGACGGGCAGATCCTGGTGATGGAAGACATGCTGGGGCTTTCGCCGCGGGTGCCGAAATTCGTCAAGGAATTCGGCGAGGTCGGCAAGGCCATCGAGAAGGCGATCAGCTCCTATGCGGATGAAGTGCGGGCGCGCAAATTTCCGCTGCCGGAAAACACCTACGACGTGAAGGACTAGTCTTCCACCCAGCCGCGCATCAGGTTGGCTTTCACTTTCAACAGGCGGTCAAGTATGGCGCGGTCGACATTGGCAAGCCTGAGGCTGGCGATGGCGTTTTCGAGATCGAAGAGCGTTTCGCGGTTTTCGTGGCTGCGGATGTAGCTGCGCACCCAGCCGACGATGGCCAACCTTTCGCCGGAGGTGACCTCTGATACGTGATGCAGCGTCGTGGTGGGATAGAGAACGAGGCTGCCGGCGGGCAGCTTGATTTCACTTTCACCGTCGTTGCCTTCGATCACCAGGGCGCCGCCCTCATACGAGTCCGACTCCTTGACAAACAGGGTGAAGGACAGATCGGTTCTGACGCCGCCCATCAGGGCGTTGTCTACATGGGTGCCATAGGCCATGCCGGGCTTGTAGCGGGAGAGCATGACTTTCACGAGCAGCTTCGGGTTGGCGGCGGCGCGGAGCAGCGGGTGGGCGAGAATGGCGCTGGAGGCTTTTTGGATAATGCCGTCGAGGGCGGCGCCCGAAGCCTGCTCATTCTTCTTCACGGCCTTGGCCTGCCAACCGGCGGTGGCGCTGCCATCGGAGAAAACGATGCCACCTGACCTAATCTCGCGGTGAATGGCGGCAATGGCGGCTGCGTCCAGCACGTCGGCAATATTCAAAAGCATTTCGCGGGCTGCCCTAAAGCTGAGTAATTTAATCGGCTATTATCATAAGTTGTTGCGCTGTACAATGACCCGGGCTGACCTACGATTCGCCACATAGCAGCCGTAAGTTTCAGCCGATTCGATGGGGCCTGGGATGCAACTTTCGCGGCGCGGCTTTATAGGAGCGGTCGGACTGGCGGTCTGCCGCCCGAGCCTGGCTGCAGCAGAAATCAGCGCCGATGGCTTTCAAATCCTGCGGGCGCAAAAATATGTGGCTGAGCTTCTCGATAACTCCGAGATCAAGACCCTGCTCTGGCGTTTCAGCATCGAAGAGAAGGCAACCGTGCTTCGCGCCACTCAAGGCAGTGAACTCAAGGTGCGCATCTTCAACGACCTGGACAGCGAAATCTGGTTTCACTGGTTTGGAGTACGCGGCCCCTCCGAGATGATGACAATGAACATTGAACCCGGCGAAGCGAATGCGGTGGATTGCATATTCACGCCGCCGGATGCCGGAACATTCTGGTTCGGACCGCTCACCGATGCCTCACGGCAGCGGGACATGGGGCTTTACGGTGTACTGATCGTGGAAGAGAAACGGAATGTTCCCGCCCTCATTGACATTCCACTGATCATCGATGACTGGAAAATCTCTGCCGATGGAAAAATCGACGAGAGCTTTGGCGATCTTCAAGCTGCCGTGGGTGATGGGCGGCTGGGCAACTGGTTCACGGTGAACGGGTCCTATTTGCCGCGCATCAAGCTGCCGGCCAACAGGCCGTGCCGCCTGCGGGTGTTCAACGCCGCCAATAGCCGCAGGATGGCGCTGCAATTCAAGGGGGCCGATCCCCTGGTCGTGGCGTTGGATGGCCAGCCCATTGCGCCGCGCCAGGTGGGACTGCTGGGACTCGTGCTGCAGCCAGGCCAGCGCCTGGATCTAGTGGTGGATGCGGGCGGCGGCGATGCGGTTTTGGCGCTCGATATTTCCGGCGACATCGTGGAGGTCTGCTATTTCGAGCGGGAAGGAGCGGATGGCGATGGGGCGCTGCCGGATAATTTTGCCCTGCCGATCAATCCCATTCCAGTGAACGTGGACCTGGCGAAGGCAAGGACCGTTCCTGTCGTCATAGCGGGCGGCGCAAAGGGCGGACTGATGTCGGCAAAATTCAAAAATGAGGTATTGGACTTGCGGGCTCTGCTGGAGCGGGGCATGGCATGGGCAATCAACGGGGTTGCGGGGCCTGGCGGCGAGTTGATCGGCAGCTTCGCCAAGGGCGAAACGATCATCATGGAGATCAATAATACGACACAGTTTGACCAGCCGCTTCATATCCATGGCCACGTGTGGCAGGTGATCGAACAGGGCGGCGCCATTCAGGAAGGCCAGCCCTGGCGGGACACTGCGGTTGTCCCCCAGAAGCAGGTGCAAAAGCTGGCTTTTGTGGCGGATAATCCCGGCGTCTGGGTGCTGCAAAGCCTGGTGGCGGAGCGGGTGGATTCAGGCCTGATCGCCTCATTTGCCATAGAGTGAGCCCAGGATAGCCACAGCTTTACCGATAATTAACCACATTCTCTGCTTACTCATTCATGGAGAGAGGGTGGATGCCATGTCTGAAGGACTTTTGGGACTGATTGCCGGTTTTTTGGTTTGTGGCACTGCCATGGGCGTTTTCATGCTCCGGCAAACGCGCAAGACAATCCGTGATACCTACGGTCCCCTGCTCTGAATTTGCCTTGATTTAGCCCTTCCACTGGCTTACCCCCACGGCAGCATTTATGGAGCTGGTGACCGTGAGCGAAGAATCCCTATTCCGCGAGGTGGATGAAGAACTCCGCCAGGAACAATACAAAAAGCTTTGGGACAAATTTGGCACTTACTTTGTTGCCCTGTGCGTTGTCATTGTCGCCGCGGTGGCGGGGTTCAAGGGTTATGAGTATTACAAGGTCAAGCAGTCGCAAGCGGCGGCAGTGGTTTATTTTGATGGCGTGAAGCGCGCCACCGACGGCAAATTCGACGATGCCCTGACGGCGCTGGCCGCGGTCAATCATCCGGGCTTCAAGCAGCTTGGGCTTTTGCAGCAGGCCAGCATTCTGGCGGAGCAGGGAAAGACAACAGAAGCCGTGGCCGCCTATGACGCGCTTGCGGCTGACGCTTCGGTTGATCCAGTCCTGCGCGATGTGGCGCGGATTCGCGCCGGTTACCTGCTGGCTGACAGCCTGAAGCCTGACGAGCTCATCTCACGGCTGGGCAGTTTCGACAGGGATGGGCAGGTCTGGCGCCATGCGGCCCGGGAAATTTTTGGCCTGGCAGCGTTCCGCACCGGTGACTACAGCATGGCTGACCGTTACATGAACGCCAATTTCGCCGATCCTGAAACGCCGCAGGACATGCGCCAGCGGGCGCAAGTCATGATCCAGCTCCTTACGCCGCTGCTGCAGAAGTAATTGCCATGAAAAAACTCCCGACATTTGTGATTATGGCCATCCTTGCATCATCGCTGATGGCGTGCAGCACCGTTAAGAGATTCACCGGCGAACAGGATAACAGCGTTTTGCCGGGCACCCGCGAGGAAATTCTGACGCCCGACCAGCAAACGGCGCGTGATCCGGAAGTGACGGGCAATAAAACCACGCCGTGCAATCCCGACGACATTGATTGCATCACGCCATCGAGCGAGACCGACTCTTCTGATATTGATCAAGAATCCAGTACGGCGCAATGACGTTTACAGTCGCTATTCTCGGTCGCCCCAATGTGGGGAAGTCGACGCTATTCAACCGCCTGGTGGGGCGCAAGATCGCCCTGGTTGATGACCAGCCGGGGGTTACGCGGGACCGCAGGGAAGGCCTGGCGCAAATCGGCGACTTGAGTTTCCGCGTCTTCGATACTGCCGGACTTGACGACGCCAAGAAGGAAACGCTTGAAGCGCGGATGAGCGCCCAAGCCGAAACGGCGGTTCAAGACGCCGATCTCGTTTTCTTTGTCATTGACGCGCGGGCGGGGATCACGCCGATTGACAGGAAATTTGCCGAGAAGATCCGGAAATTCGGCAAGCCGGTCCGCGTCGTAGCCAACAAGGCCGAGGCGCGCATGGCGGAGGCCGGCGTTCTTGAATCCTATTCCCTGGGCTTTGGCGAACCGCTTGCGATTTCGGCCGAGCATGGCGAAGGGATGGAGAGCCTTTATGATGTCATCGCACCACTGGCACCCACGACAGAAGAAGCGTCCGATGAGGAACTGGAAGAAGCAGAACTGACGCGGCCCTTGCGCCTTGCGATCATCGGCCAGCCCAATGCGGGCAAGTCCACCCTGGTGAATACCATGCTTGGTGAAGAGCGAATGCTGACAGGGCCGGAAGCCGGGATCACGCGCGACGCCATTTCCACCGACTGGACGTTCGGGGGGCGCGAGATCAAGTTGTGGGATACGGCAGGCATCCGGCGCAAATCGCGGGTCACAGGCAAGATCGAAAAGCTCGCGGTCTCCGACGCGCTGCGGGCCATCCGCTTTGCCGACTGCGTCGTCGTGCTCATCGACGCTTCGATGGAGATCGAGCGCCAGGACCTGGCGCTTTCCGACCTTGTGGCAACAGAGGGGCGGGCGGTGGTTCTGGCACTCAGCAAATGGGACCTGGTCGAGGACAAGCAGAAGGTTCTCGCCAAGGTCCACAGCGAGCTTGAGGACGTATTGCCGGAAATCCGCGGGGTTCCGGTGGTGACGATATCCGCGAAGCAGGAGCGCGGCGTTGACAAGATGATGAAGGCGGTGTTCGAGGCGGTTGACCGCTGGAGTGCGCGCATCACCACTTCGCAGCTCAACCGCTGGCTTGAGGCTGCCATCTCGAAGAACCCGCCGCCCGCACCTTCAGGACGGCGGATCAAGATCCGCTACGCGACACAGGCGAGTTCACGCCCGCCGACCTTCGCGGTATTCGGCAACCAGATGGCAAAAATGCCGGAAAGCTACAAGCGCTATCTGATGAACACACTGCGCAAGGATTTTGATCTGGCCGGTGTTCCCATCCGCTTCAGCCTGCGGGGCGGCAAGAATCCCTTCGACAAGGACAAGTGACGAAGCAGCGTCAGAGCTGGACCGATACGTCGCCGATCAGGTCATAGCTGGCTTTAACGAAATCACCGATTTGGGTTTCAAAGACATCGGTGATGACGCCGGTGGTGACCACACCGCCCTCACGCAGGAACAAGCCACTGGCAATGAGACTGTTTGCGAGCCAGGTGAGGGCCAGCTCCGGCCCGCCCAAGGCATTGGAGGCAATGCCGGTGTATTTGCTTATGCCGTTGATGGAGATGCGATTGGTGATCCGGGCGTAGTCTGAGCGCGCGAGTGGCTTGACGCCTGGGCCCAGCACAAGGGCGTGGCTCAGGCCACCATCGGCCACGTACCATTCAACCACATCGTTGAAGCCCTTGGGCAAACGCGGATTGACGATTTCGATGGAGGGGTGAACGGTGGCCACGGCTTCGAGCACTTCATCAACGGTCCAGGGCTTATCGCGCGCCGACAGGTCGCGCGCGAGAGTGAAGGCAACTTCCGGTTCCGTGGTGCGGCTGTTGCTGGCCAGGGTTTCTACATGGGCACCGGCTCCATAAATTCGCTCCCGGTAGAGCGGCCCTGGAAAAGGGCCGTCGGTATGAAGGGCTTTCTGGGCCCGCTCGCTGGTGCAACCGATTTTCCAGCCGGCGAGGGTCCAGCCAATCGTGGTGCGGACCGCAGTCTGGATGGCGAATGCTTCCGCCATGCTCGCAGGCGCAGGGCCGGGGTAGGAGGCAAGCTTCTCGCCTGACAGGCGCGCGGCGCGCAAGGCGTCGATGATGGAAGCCTGGCTCATAGCACCTGCTTGAAAAGGCCGGTGGGCGCGTATTTGTAAACCGCGCCATTGTCGGTGAAGGCCGGCAGGCACATGGGAATGACCTGGGCCGCAACCTCTTCGGCGGCGGGCAGGGTTTCGGGGTCTTCGCCGGGCATGGCCTGGGCCCGCATTTTGGTGCGGGTGGCGCCCGGGCTGAAACAGTTGGCACGGATGGCAGTCTGCCCGTTCTCGGCGGCATAGGTTCTCACCATTGCCTCAAGAGCGGCTTTCGAGATGGAATAGCTCCCCCAATAGGCCCAGCACTTATAGGCAAGGCCCGAGGTGACAAAGACAGCACGGCCTGCATCAGAGGCGCGCAGCAGCGGATCGAGCGAACGGATGAGGCGGTAGTTGGCGGTGACGTTCACGGCCATCACATCATCGAAAACCTTGGGATCGAGATGAGCAAGCGGCGTGAGCTTGCCGAGTATGCCGGCATTGCCGATCAGAATGTCGAGTTTCTTCCAGCGTTCGAAAATGGCGGCGCCCAAGCGGTCGATTGCCGCAAAGTCCTTGATGTCGGAGGGCACGAGCGTGGCCGAACCGCCCAAGGCCTTTATCTCATCATCAAGCTCTTCGAGGCCGCCCTGGGTGCGGGCGAGGGCGATGATGTGGGCGCCCTCCTTTGCCAGGGCCAGGGCGATGGCGCGGCCAAGTCCGCGAGAGGCCCCGGTGACAACGGCCAGGCGGTTTTCAAGCTGCTTCGCCATGAGCTCAGCCGGCTTCGGCGAGGAGCGAAAGCTGCTGTTTGGCTGACTCGCCGATGATGTCGGTGAGATGGGTTGGATAATCGCCGGTGAAGCAATGGTCGGTGAATTGCGGGCGGTGATTGTCGCGCCCAGCAAAGCCGGTTGAGCGGTAGACGCCTTCAATCGAGATGAATGACAGCGAGGTGACGCCGATGAACTGGCGCATCTCCTCCAGCGTGTGGGTCGCAGCCAGCAGTGATTTTTCCTCCGGCGTATCGATGCCGTAGAAATCCGGGAACTTGATCGGCGGGCTTGAAATGCGCATGTGGACTTCGCGGGCTCCCGCCTCATACATCATGCGGACGATCTTCACCGAGGTGGTGCCTCGTACGATGGAATCATCAAGAAGCACGACGCGCTTTCCCGCAACGACAGCGCGGTTGGCATTGTGCTTGAGCTTCACGCCGAGCGAACGGATGGTCTGGGTGGGCTCGATGAAGGTGCGGCCCACGTAATGGTTGCGGATGATGCCGAGTTCGAAGGGGATTCCGGTTTGCTGGGCATAGCCCAAGGCGGCGGGCACGCCGGAATCGGGAATGGGGACGACCACGTCGGCGTTCACGGGGGATTCGATAGCAAGCTGCTTGCCGAGTTCCTTGCGTACTTCATAAACCGAGCGTCCGCCGAGGATTGAATCGGGCCGGGAGAAATAGATGTATTCAAAGATGCAGGGACGGGCCTGCTGCTTGGGGAAGGGGCGATGCGACTCGATGCCTTCATCGGAGATCACCACGACTTCGCCGTTTTCAATTTCGCGGACGAATTTCGCGCCGATGATGTCGAGCGCGCAGGTTTCCGAGCAGAGAATGTAGGCGCCGTTCAGTTCACCCAGGATGAGCGGGCGAATGCCGAGGGGATCACGCGCGCCGATGAGTTTCTTGTTGGTCAGCGCCACGAGGGCGTAGGCGCCTTCGAGGCTGCGCAGCGCGTCGATGTAGCGGTCAATGATGCGGCTCTTCTTCGAGCGCGAGACGAGATGCAGGATCACTTCCGTATCGGAGGTGGACTGGCAGATGGCGCCCTGGCTGATGAGTTCGCGGCGGAGCGTCAGGCCGTTGGTGATGTTGCCGTTGTGGGCCACGGCGAGGCCGCCGGCGGAAAGTTCGGCGAAGAGGGGCTGGACGTTGCGCAGGATGGTTTCGCCCGTGGTGGAATAGCGGACATGGCCGAGACTGGAACGACCCTGCAGGCGGTTGATGACCTTCTCGCTGGAAAAATGATCACCGACCAGGCCCATGCGGCGTTCGGCGTTAAAGCGTTCGCCATCAAAAGTGACAATGCCGGCGGCTTCCTGGCCACGATGCTGAAGGGCGTGGAGGCCCAGAGCCGTCAGCGCTGCCGCATCAGGATGGCCATAAACGCCGAAGACACCGCATTCTTCCCGTAAGCGGTCACCGTTGATGTCGAAGTCTTCTGTCATTGGCCGGTGCTTTGTCCGAATTCGGGTTGCTGAGTGGTATTGCCGGTGCCTTCAATGAGATTGTCCAGTCCCTGGGTTTCGCCGGACTGATAGCCAGGAGCAGGGGCTGGCTGGGTGACCGTGCCTGCCGGGGCATCGGGATTTTTCATCAGTGCGGTGTTGGACAGGGTTTCCGCAATGTCCGGCGGCATGAAGGTGAGCAGGGTTTCGCCGACCGACTTGATGGCCGGAAGGGAAGAGGCATTGCGCACCCAGTCTTCCTGCTTGTCGAAGGGCAGAAGCCAGCCATAGAAAAGATAGGCGATGGCCACGAGAACGAAACCACGGGCAAGGCCATAGATAAAACCAAGGGTGCGGTCAAAAGCGCCGGCGGCGGAGTCGACAACCGAATCGGAAATCTTCACGCTGATGAGCGACACGATGATGAGCGTGATGATGAAGGCGATGGCACCTACGGCGATCTGCGCGAGGATGGGCTTGTCGACATAGGGCATGGCGAGATCAAGCAGGGCCTGCTGCTTGATGGCGAAATAGGCGGCGAAGGCGGCGGCGCCCCAGGCGACCAGTGAAAGGACCTCGCGGGTGAAACCGCGCATCAGGGCAAGGAGCCCGGAGATCAGCATGATGCCGAAAAGGATGAGGTCAAGCAGCTGGAAGGGCATAAAAATTTCCCGGTTGGTCGGATGAGCCACCTTATAGGCAGCTTTTGCCAACTGATCTAGACGATTCGTCGCAAACCTTTGTCCTGTGCAGCAGTCCACGCCACGAGATCAGAAATGGTTTCAATTGACTTCACTTTCAAGCCCTTGACGCTCGCCTGCTCGGTGGCTGCGGCGATGACGGCTTCACGCAAGCCCAGCTTTTGCGCTTCCTTGAGGCGGGCTTCGGTTTGGCCAACGGGGCGAATTGCGCCTGAAAGGGCCACTTCACCGAAGACGGCGGTGCCGTGGGGAATCACGGTTCCGGTGAGCGAGGAGAGCAGTGCTGCGGCCACGGCGAGGTCTGCGGCAGGTTCGCGCACCTTGAGGCCGCCTGCGACGTTAAGGTAAACGTCGTTGGCGCCGATGATGACGCCGGCGCGGGCTTCAAGCACGGCGAGAATCATCGACAGGCGGTTGGAATCCCAGCCCACGGTGGTGCGCCGCGGGGTGCCCAGCGGCGAGGGCGAGACGAGGGCCTGCACTTCCATGAGCAAGGGCCTGGTGCCTTCCATGCCGGCGAAAATCGCGGTGCCCGGCGTTGGCCTGTCGCTGGTGCCCATGAAGAGCTTGGAGGGGTTGGTGACTTCCTTGAGGCCGCCGTCCGACATTTCAAAGACGCCGATTTCATCGGTGGGCCCGAAACGGTTTTTGACGGCGCGCAGGATGCGGTACTGGTGGCCGCGGTCGCCTTCGAAATAGAGGACCGTATCCACCATGTGCTCGATGACTTTGGGCCCGGCGATCTGGCCGTCCTTGGTGACATGGCCCACCAGCAGCATGGCGGTTCCTTTCTGCTTGGCGTAGCGCACCAGGGCTTCTGAACCTGCCTTCAGTTGCGACACGGTGCCGGGGGCCGCTTCAATGACGGGCGACCAGAGGGTCTGGATGGAATCGATGACGGCGATGGCGGGCGGCTCACCCTCGTTCAGGGTGGCGAGAATATCGGACACGTTGGTTTCGGTGGCGAGCAGCACGTTGGCGTCATCAAGCCCGAGGCGCTGGGCGCGAAGGCGCACCTGGGCGATGGCTTCCTCGCCGGAGACATAGATGACGCGCGCCCCGGTGCGGGCGAGAGAGGCCAGGGCCTGGAGGAGGAGGGTGGATTTGCCGATGCCGGGGTCGCCGCCGATCAGCACGCCGGAGCCGGGAACGAAGCCGCCGCCGGCCACCCGGTCCAGTTCGGCGATGCCGGTCTGGATGCGCGGCTGTGGCGGGCTTTCGCCGCGCAGGCCCACCAGGCGGGAGGCTTTGCCCTTTGGCAGGCTCGCCCCCCTGGCGCCGGAAACGGGGGCCGAGGTCTTTTCTTCAATAATCGTGTTCCATTCGCCGCAATTATCGCAGCGGCCGGACCATTTAGAGGCGGTGCTGCCGCAGGACTGGCAGACGAAGCTTGATGCTGATTTGGCCATGGGCCGCATCTAGCCCGGAACAATTCAGGAACGCAATGGGTTAAAAAGGATAATTTTACCTTTAACGAATGGGTCGAATCCGGTGCCCGGACCAAAACCGCCGTTAAGATTCGGCCATTAAGGTTGACGTCAACAAGCAACAGACAGGACTTAACCGTGGAAACCGTCATCGATCACAATGTCATTGCCGAACT
>JAEUMI010000189.1 GCA_016792825.1 Hyphomicrobiales bacterium | reverse complement strand
ACAGGAATCATGAGGGCATACGCCGGAGGATCGCCTTACAGCTTGCCGATGCTCCAGAAAATTGTCTCGCCGTTTGAATCATCCACGCCGTCATTGTCGGTGATGACGTAGCCGGTTCCGGTGCTGTCGAAGGTCAGGCCTTCGACCTTGTCCAGCACATAGCCGCCCATCGAACGGAGATCGGGCAGGAGATCGCGCACTTCAACCTTGCTGACCGTCGGCAGGGGCCCATCCAGTTTTGCCGGCTTCAAATCCGCTACGGCAACCTTGAAGATCTTCTTGATCTGGGCCGCGGCGCCGATCTGGTTGTCACGTTCGATGATATAGACCTGATCGCCGTGCAGGCTGATTTCCGAAAGGCCAACCCAGCCATTCTCAACCTTGTCCAGGGGATAGCGCACGGCGCCCCATTCCTTGCTCTTGAGATTGTAGGACACGAGCTTCACAAAGCCCTTTTCGTCTCCAGCCCATTCGCGCTGGACGGCCATCCAGAGGGTGAGATCATCACCGCTACCGATTGCCGTGATGCCTTCAAACCCGAAGCGGCTCTCGCCATGCGCCAGGGCCTCGGGAAGGCCGATGCTCTTGTCGATTTCGCCCTTGTCGTTCACGTGCAGGATGCCGTGGGGGACCATGGTATCGCTGCGGCCTTCGGAGGCCAGCCAGAAGCCGCCCTTGCCATCCACCACGATACCTTCGAGATCGAGCAGCTGGGCCGGCTGGCCGCCACGCGTGATGGGCATGGCCGCGGTGATCCGGGCCGGCCTTTCGTTGGCGTCAATCGTAAAGATGCGTGGCTGGCCGGCATAAACGGAGTCGCTGATGCCATAGAGAATGCCTGGCTTTTCAGGATCGGCGGTCAGGCCGGACATGGCCCCCCAGCCAAGGGGTGCATCCTTTTCATCGCGGCCGGAAACGATAGTGGGATAGGCGGCCACACCTTCTGCGTAGCTGTAGAGCGTCACGTGGGAACGGACGCCGCCATCTTCGCCAAGATCAACTTCATTGGCCACGGCAAGAAGATTGCGCGACGGAATGGCGATGATGCCCTCGGGGCTGAGGCCCGCCGGCAGAAGTTGACTGAACTCCGGCGCGGCGCCAGTGTCCTTGTAGACGCCCACAAGCGAGGCGCGTTCGGCCATGATGAACATGTAGTTCGTATCGCCAAAGCTTTTGACTTCGGCACCTTCCGGTTCGATGCCCTTGGACTTCGAGCGCTTGTCCGGATAGTGGCCGGCCTGGGCAGCGCGCTGTTCAAAGTCGGTGCCAGATTCATGCAGCACTTCGCCTGATCTGGCGAAAATCGTGAAACTCCGGCTGCCGCCCTTGTAGTCGCCTTCATTGGCAACCAGAAGGCGATCATCGTCCAGCCACTGGATGGTATCGGGCTCACGGGCGACGGCTTTCTTCTCGCCGGCAAAGGTAATGGCGCCGTCGCTTTTCGTATCAATGCCGGTCAGGTCAACGGCGCCCGCGGAAAAATGTCCGATGACCTTGCCGTCATTGCCGTTGATGAGAACGATGTGGTTGTTCTCCTGCAGGGTGACGGCGATTTCATTCCGGCTGTTGATGTCGACATATTCAGGCTCCGGGTCGTCGCCTGCGACGGC
>JAEUMI010000185.1 GCA_016792825.1 Hyphomicrobiales bacterium | reverse complement strand
GCGGCACAGGCGAGCGAAGCAGATATTGAAACGGCCATTGATGCGGCGCTTGAAAGCATGCCCGCCGCCAAAGCCGCGGCGGATATCGCCAAACGCTTTGATCTGGCCAAGAAGGATATCTATGCCCGCATCCTGGCGCGCCGGAAATGAGCCGGTCGCGGGAGAAGGCCGAGAGGCACGGCCACTTCGCCGAATTCGTGGCGCTCATGTATCTCCGCCTGAAGGGCTACCGCCTGCTGGCCCAGCGTTTCAAGTCGCCGCAGGGCGAAGTGGACCTCATCATGCGGCGGCGCGATGACCAGGGTGATCTCGCCCTTCACCGAGGCGCGCGCGCCGAGAATCCCCTGCACCTCGGTGGCCGTTCCACGCAGCACTTCCTCGTGCAGCTTGGTGAGCTCGCGCGACACGGCCACCCGGCGGTTGCCCAGCACATCAGCCACATCGCCCAGCGCATCGACAATCCTATGCGGGCTTTCAAAGGCGATGAGGCTTGCCTTCACCCCCATGAACTCGTTGAGCAGTTTTTTTCGCTCGCCCGATTTGGTGGGAAGAAAGCCGAGAAAAACGAAGCGGTCCGTGGGCAGGCCGGAAAGCGCCAGCGCCGTGAGCACCGCTGAGGCCCCGGGGATCGCGGTGACCGGAATGGCGTGGGCCACGCAGTCCGCCACCAGCCGGTAGCCTGGATCGGAGACCAGCGGCATGCCCGCGTCGCTCACCAGGGCAATGACCTGCCCTTCGCCCAAAGACCGCAGGATGGCGGGCCGAACTTTTGCGGCATTGTGCTCATGATAGGCCATGAGCCTGGTGCGGATGCCGTAGCGTTCCAGCAGTTTGGCCGTGGTGCGGGTGTCCTCGCAGAGCAGGATGTCAGCGGCAGCCATGGTGGCAAGAGCCCTGAGCGTGACATCGCCCAGGTGGCCGATGGGGGTTGCCGTCACATAAAGCCCGCCCGGCAATTTTTCCGCCTCGAATTGGCCAGCACCTATGCTATAGCGTCGGGAGGTGGATGGAGTTTGTGGCGTCATTGATTACCGTTGGGGTGGCGATGTGAAGAAGACGAGTGTAGCGCAAGCCTTCATGGGGCGGGAGTGGCGAAATCTGCTCGCCGTTTTCCTGCTGTTTCTCCTTGCCGGCTGCGGCGGCATGTCGAAAGTGGGTGACCTGTTCAGCGATGATCCCGCAACGCCGCAGGCGCCCCCTGCGGTCAGCACCAGCATTGCGCTGCTCCTGCCGCTTTCGGCCCCCGGCGAGACCCAGAACATCGCCCGCGCCATGCAGCAGGCAGCCCAGCTCGCCGTCAAGGACTTGGGAAGCGGCACGTTGATCATCAAGGATTCCGGCGGCACCGCCGACCGGGCCCGCAGCGCCGCGCAAGCCGCCCTCGATGAAGGGGCAGGCATCATTCTGGGGCCGCTGCTCTCCACCGAGGTGCAGGCGGTATCCCCCGTGGCGCGTGAACGCAATGTCAATGTCATCGCCTTTTCGTCGGTCAGCTCCGTGGCAACCCCCGGCACTTTCCTGATGAGCTTCCTGCCCGATGAGGAAGTCTCCAACGTGGTGCGCTATGCCGCAAGCAAGGGTTACCGCAATATCTCGCTGCTTTATCCCGCCTCGCAATATGGCGCGGCCATCGAGCAGGCCTTGTCCCGTGCCGCCCTCAGCGAAGGCAGCACCGTCGTGGCGGCAAAAAGCTATGCCCGCGAGGCCGCCGCCGTGACCCAGCCCGCTGCCAGCATCGCCGCCTCGCTGGGCCAGGGCTCGGCCCTGCTTCTGCCGGAAGGCGGCCAGATGCTGCGCACCGTCAGTGGTGCTTTGGAAGGAAACGGCATCAGCCCTCGCAGCACGAAGATTCTCGGCACCGGCCTGTGGGATGACGGGCTTACCCGCTCTACTCCCATTGCCCAGGGCGGCTGGTATGCGGGCGTGGCCCCGCAACTGGTCCAAGCCTTCGAACAGAAATATGCGGCAAGCTATGGCGTTAAGCCGCCGCGCATTGCGAGCCTCGCCTATGATGCTGTGGCCTTTGCCGTGAACCTGCAGAAAACCGGTGACGTGTCCGAAGTTGGCATTGCCAGCCCCACGGGCTTCCAGGGTTCCAACGGCCTGTTCCGCTTCCGCGAGAACGGCCTGATCGAGCGCGGCCTCGCCATATTGCAGATGGGTCCCGGCGGCCCCGATGTGATCCAACAGGCGCCGACGAGCTTCAGTTCGCCAGCTCAGTGATGAGCGCATTGAGCAGGCGGCGGCCCTGCGTCGTGGCCATCAGGCGATGGCCCTCGCGCTTGACCAGGCCCAGCGATTTCAATCCGGCGATTTTGTTGGGGTCCATGGATGTCCCACGCAGTTTTTCATAACGCGCCAGGTCAATCCCGTCGCTGACGCGAAGCCCCATGATAAGATATTCCGACGCCTGGTCCACCGGCAGCACGGTAGTATCTTCCACAATGCCATGGCCTTTTTCGCCAACCAGCTTGCGCCAGGTCTCCGGATATTTTTCCATGGCAATGGCCCGGCGGTTCTCGCCTTCGGCAATGCGCGCATGCGCACCGGGACCGACACCCACATATTCGCCGTAGCGCCAGTACAGCAGGTTGTGCCGCGACTCCTGCCCCACGCGCGCATGGTTTGAAACTTCATAGGCCGAAAGCCCGTGCTTCTCGGTAAGTGTTTGCGTGATCTCGAACAGGTTCGTGGCGCTGTCCTCATCGGGAACCACGAGCGAACCCCTGGCCTGCAGGTCGAAATAGGCGGTGCCGGGCTCGATGGTGAGCTGGTAGAGCGACATGTGGCC
>JAEUMI010000125.1 GCA_016792825.1 Hyphomicrobiales bacterium | reverse complement strand
CCCGCTGGCTGACCTTGATGCGGCAGCGATTGCCCAGCAAGTCAAGAATGCGGAAGAGGATTTCGCCGACGCGGTGGATGACGAGGCCAAGCGCAAGGCCCAGGAAAATCTCGATCATCTGAAGGCGCTGCAAAGCGCGCTGTAAGGTTTCTTGTAGGAATGAATTTAAGAACCCGTTAGAAGGTTCGCAGGCAGTTTTGCACCACGTGTGAACCTTATGAGTTAGTTGATTTCATTATCCATCTGCCTAAGATTTGAGGGCATGTATTTCAAATTCAGCGCCCGTCCCAGAACTTCGCTGGCATTCAGCGCGACATTGTCACCGCCTTTGAGAACTTTGGTATTCTCACGACCAAATTCGGTGAAGCAGTCCCACTTTTGCGCTCCCGAATTCAGGAAACATCCCAAGTACGGTTGCGGGTACCAAGTTAACGCTTTCCCGAATCCACTGTTAAGCCCATCTATTACCTCACCTTGAATTTGAACTTTCATCCTGCTTGTCGTGTATCTTGTGAAGAAACTTTCCATCTCTGATCGGGTGGACGTTACTATGACAATTGGTTTCTGAGGTCTTTCTGGAGCGAAGTACACACAGGGCTCCTTGTCGAAGGCGTAGTTCTTCTGCAAGCTGTAAAGTCCGCCAGTTTTTCTGAAGGTTTCGTCGTGCAGCAATCTTGTGCATGTCTTGCTGCTGCCCAGCCGGTACGCCATGACCGCTCCGCGGTAATGATCCTTGTCTATTTGATAGACGACAGGTATTTCGTGAGTGCTTACGAGTTTGCCCGCAAGCCCCGACAGCTCAGCATCGTTCTCGCTGTCTATTAGCAAGTCGTTTATAGAACTGGAGAATTGAAAACTGTGGCCGGCATTCTCCCTGGCAAACACGGCACCGATCTGGGCAAGTTCGTAGTGGCTCCACGCAGTGGCGAGCGTATAGCCCCCAAACCAAATAATGGGGATAATGACAAAGTACCGATTGAGCATACCAGTGAGGGATTCGATTATCATGATAAAGAATCCAGCATTGATCGTTATCAGCGACCACCAAGGAGCTGCAACCAGGAACAGTATCAGTCCAGTAGCAGGATGCATCTGGAGCAAAAACACGATGGCAGTGATCAGCAGTAGCTTGAATGAAAGTGGAACTTTCCAAGACATGACATCTTGAGGGTATGACCGGGAGCGTTAATTCAATGTAAATTGAGTTTCGGATTTGACACAGAAGCCTGAAAGTTGCGATCTAATCAATGGTCTGGAAGAAATCTAGACCCACGCCAAAATCGGCATTTTGCTGCCATCTTAGCCGAACTTGGCAAGATTGAATTGCTCGAGACTCAAAACCGCATAACCGCGTTGATCCCTGGATCAGGTCCGGGGACGGGCATGACGAGAGATATAGGTATCATCATGACCGGACTTGATCCGGTCATCTTCCTTGCTGCCTCCAAAAGAAGATGCCCGCGTCTAACGCGGGCATGATGAGAGTTGGGATACCTCCTCATCCTGAGGTGCCTGGCGTTAGCCATGCCTCGAAGGGTTGGTGGATGCGGACACAGATGCTTCGAGGCCCGGCTTTGCCGGGCACCTCAGCATGAGGGGTTCGCGATTACTCGCCCATTCTTACAGGGCGGCGGTCGGTTTTGGCGCCGCTGATTTCCTGCATCCAGCTTGGCTTTCCACCAGCGCCACCAGGGCGCTTTGGGGCGCCGGTGCCGCCATGGGGGCGATTGCCGCCGCCACTGGACTTGCGCGGGCGATTGCCGCCGGAGGGCTTGCCGCCATCCCGGCCCATGGGGTTCCACTGGCGCTTCTGACCCTGGGGCTGTGAAGGCCTGCCGTTTGGACGGCGGGATTCTTTTTCGGCAGGCGGCAGGTTTGATTTTCCGAGCGCGTGCTGCACGACCGGGATGCTCTGGCGGATGGTGCGTTCAATGTCCTTCAACAGGGAGCGCTCATCACCGGCACAGAAGGCAATGGCAACACCTTCAGCGCCGGCACGCGCGGTGCGGCCGATACGGTGGACGTAGGATTCCGGCACATGAGGCAGGTCGTAGTTGATGACGTGGCTGACGCCATCGACGTCGATGCCGCGCGCGGCG
>JAEUMI010000092.1 GCA_016792825.1 Hyphomicrobiales bacterium | reverse complement strand
GTCAGGGAATTCCTGGCGGGCGAAGACAATCTTCACGGCATCGAAGACCATGAGATCGGTGATGTCCGGGGAAAGCGCATCGCCCATCTGCAGTGCCATTTCGGCATCGACACGCTTTGCCTTGCAAGGCGGGGCGCCACCTGCGTGGGTCTCGACTTCTCCCCCGTTGCCATCGCTGCCGCGCGCGACCTGCAAAAACAAACCGGCCTTGATGCAAGCTTCGTTGAGGGCAATGTTTATGATGCCCGCGAACTGATCGAGGGCCACTTCGACATGGTCTATGTCACCTGGGGCGCCATCGGCTGGCTGCCGGACATCGCGCGCTGGGCCAGGGTTGTGTCCTCGCTGCTGAAACCTGGCGGCACACTGTACTTGCTGGAAGGCCATCCCTCGCTGATGGCCCTCAATGAAAAAACTCCAAACCTTGAGCACGGCTTTGACTGGCGCACCCCGCAGGACGTGCCCATTGTCGAGGAGGAGACGACAACCTATACCGGCGACACAATGCCCGTTGCCGCGGCAACGACGAACTCCTGGATTCATCCCCTGAGCGACATCATCAATGCCGTGATCGGCGCGGGGCTCCGCCTCGACTATCTCCATGAACACGAAGAACTCGCCTGGCAATTCGCCCCCATCATGGTGGCGAAAGAAGGCAAGCGCCGCATGTGGGTTCTTCCCGAAGGCTTCAAGAAGCTCCCCCTCGCCTTCTCGCTTCAGGCAACAAAGTCCTGAATCCTGCAAAGCCCCATGCAGGAACCGGCATTTGACATGTCGGCAGCAAGGGCTAAATAGCGGCCACAACTTTCATTTCGAGACTGCAAATGGCCAAGCCGCGCACACTTTATGACAAGATCTGGGACGACCATCTGGTTCACGAGGCCGATGACGGCACCTGCCTGCTCTATATCGACCGGCATCTCGTCCATGAGGTAACCTCCCCCCAGGCTTTCGAAGGCCTGCGCATGACCGGCCGCAAGGTGCGCCACCCCGAGCGCACCCTAGCCGTTGTCGATCACAACGTGCCCACCACTGACCGCAGCAAGGGCATCGCCGAGGAAGAAAGCCGCATCCAGGTTGAAACCCTGGCCCAGAACGCCAGGGATTTCGGCGTCGAGTATTTCCATGAGCGCGACAAGCGCCAGGGCATCGTCCATGTGGTAGGGCCTGAACAGGGCTTCACCCTTCCCGGCACGACCATCGTCTGTGGCGACAGCCATACCTCCACCCATGGCGCCTTCGGCGCCCTGGCCCATGGTATCGGCACCTCGGAAGTGGAACATGTGCTCGCCACCCAGACGCTCATCCAGAAAAAGGCCAAGAACATGCTGGTGGTTGTGAGCGGCAAGCTCGCCCCCAGCGCCACCGCCAAGGACATCATCCTCTCCATCATCGGCGAAATCGGCACCGCCGGCGGCACCGGCTCGGTCATCGAATTTGCCGGAGAAGCCATCCGTGATCTCAGCATGGAAGGCCGCATGACCGTCTGCAACATGACCATTGAGGGCGGGGCGCGGGCCGGCATGATTGCCCCTGACCAGAAGGCCTATGATTACTTAAATGGCCGCCCCAAGGCGCCTAAGGGCGCGGCCTGGGACAAGGCCCGGGTCTATTGGGATAGTCTGCGCACGGACGAAGGGGCCCATTTCGACCGCATCGTGAAGCTCGACGCCGCCTCCCTGCCGCCCATTGTCTCCTGGGGCACCTCGCCTGAGGACGTGGTATCGGTCGCCGGTGCCGTACCCAACCCCGATGACATTCCCGACGAGGGCAAGCGCCAGTCGAAATGGCGCGCCCTGGAATACATGGGGCTCAAGCCCGGCCAGAAGATGACCGATATCCCGCTCGACGTGGTCTGGATCGGTTCCTGCACCAATGGCCGCATCGAAGACCTGCGCAATGTGGCAAAAATCGTAAACGGCAGGAAAATCGCGGGGAATCTGGCCTATGCCATGATCGTTCCGGGCTCCGGCCTGGTCAAGGAACAGGCCGAGGCCGAAGGCCTGGACAAGATTTTCAAGGACGCCGGCTTCGAATGGCGCGAACCCGGCTGTTCCATGTGCCTGGGCATGAATCCGGACCAGCTGAAGCCCGGGCAACGCTGCGCGTCCACGTCCAATCGAAACTTCGAAGGACGCCAGGGCTACCGGGGCCGCACCCACCTCGTCAGCCCACAGATGGCTGCCGCGGCGGCCTTGGCCGGACATTTTGTTGATATTCGAAAATCTTGATTCGAACCACCCCGTTAACCATTGCCTCACCAAATTTTAAAGCTTATGAGGGGCCAAGATGGTAGAGTGATTCACGTGCGGAAGTGAGTCGCGTTTTGGTGGGGACCTATTTTGAACAATTCTGCTCAGGCTGATACGAAGTTTTTGCGTCGTATTTTTTTGGCCCTTGTTTTGCTAACACTCGCCGCAGGCGGCATGGTTGGCTTCACCACCGCGCAAGCCACAACTGATTCCCCTACGGCCTGCACCGTATCCTGCCAGTAAAACTTCTTTTCTAATCCGGCAGTACAAGCGGCTTCAGCGATTCGAATTTATCGCCCAGTCCCGGGTTCTTGTTGTGCATTGACCGCATTCCCAAACGATAAATCTGGAATAGCCTAGCGGCGCTGTCCGAACGTCCGGGGCGCTTGCGCGCGCTTCTCCTGCTCCGGCGCATTTTTGTAGTTGGCGGTTTGATTTGTCCCAGTGACCAAGGCTGTCTGAGGCTCTCCGCCGGACCAATTATGTCTGACAACCAGAAGCGACAACGCACCCACGAAAATCAGAAAATCCAGCCAGGGCAGCCACCAAGCGCGGAGCCCCAGCGAGGATACCTTTCCGATGGTGCCCAGAAGAGCCATCGCGCCCGGAATCTTGATTATGTATAAGCCCAAGAATGGTATTGCGAGCACAATGAGAGCCAACATTTGAAGCGCCGCATGAAGTGCGGAAACGCCAGCCGCTATCCAGCCCAATCTCGTAATTTGGTCATTTGCCCATCCGGATGATTCCAGGTCAAAACTCAGGAAAACTGTGAATGCGACAAGGAACAGCGTGAACACTTTACCTATGCCCATGAGGCCCATCGCAAAATTTGCGCCCCAGAAATTGCCCAGACTGATGAAAATACCGCTTGAGGCCAATAACCAGCAGAATGTGGCAATCCACCAGCCGTAACCGAGTTCGAGACTGAGCATGCGTCTGATCATTGCGACGCCAATCCCAATGACGATTACAAAAACCAATGGAGGCTTTACATACATCCCAACTATAGCGGCAACCGCGCCACAGGCACCGCCACTTGCCGAACAACCCGTGGCCGCAACGATTCCCTGGAGGAAGAACGGAAAGCTCAGCGTCAAAACGATAAGCCCCCCATACCAGTACATCATCTGGGTTCGAAAATCATCGCCGTCCACAATAGCCTCTCAATACTGGAATTGGCAGCCGCTGGAGTGCCGACCACTATTGATTGCAAGCGTTATGTTTCCGTTAAACAAATCACAATCGCCAGCCACTCCTCAGTCAGGGAGTTCCAAAGGCTTGATTGCATCAAATTTGTCGCCGGGCCCTGGATTGTCTGCCGGGCTTTCACCGCCCAGGTGATGCATGATGCCCCACACCGCGTTGAGCGCCGTTTGCACCGCTCCTTCCACCCAGCCCGGCGTCCACGACACATCATCGCCCGCAATGAAGATGCCGCGTTCCGCCGGCGGCATTTCATCCTGCATGAAATGGCAATACATCCGGTGGTTATAGCGGTAGTGGCCGGGCAGCGCCCCCTTGAAGGCCCCCATGAAATTGGGGTCCGACTCCCATGACACCGTGATGGGATCGCCGATGATGTGTTTTTCCAATGCGAGATCCGGATAGATTTTCTTCAGCGCGTCCAGCGCCAGCGTCACCCGCTTCTCCACCGGCAAGGGCAGCATCTTCATCGCATCGCTCATCCACGAATAGGTAAGGCAGATCACGCCCGGTTTGTCGTCGCCATTGTCAAACAGATAGGTGCCGCGCGTCAGCCGGTCGGTGAGCGTCATGCTCATCAGATCACGCCCTGTATGCGGGTCCTTGTCCTTCCAGAAGGGCCGGTCCGTCATCACGAAGGTTTTTGACGATTGCATGTAGCGCGTGCGGTCCAGCGCCATCCACATCTTCGGCGAAAACAGGCTCTCCTCGCATTTCATGTAGGTGGTCAGCAGCCAGCTCTGCAGCGCCACCAGCACCGCATCATAGAGTTTTGTGTCGCCCCAGCGGTCGGTCACCGCGATCTTGTCGCCATAGGCCCGGTCAATGCGGGTGACGCCCGGGCGCGGTGCGCCGCGATGCAGGGATTCGAGAGTCGTGCCCTTGGGCCAATGCACCATGTTGGGAGGCGACGTCTTCCACAATCCCCGCGGCACCTGCTCAACTCCGCCCACAATGTAGTTCTGGTTCTCGTCGCAGTCCGTGGCCACAACCCGCAGGATTTCCAGCATGGAATTGGGATAGTCCGAATCCCAGCCTCCGGTGCCGAAACCCACCTGGCCAAAAACCTCGCGGTATTGAAACGGCCTGTCGGCAAAGGCATAGGACGTCGCCACGAAATCATAGAAGCTGCGGTCGTCCCAGATCGGAATGAGCCGGTCCCAGATTTCCTTCAGCGCCGGCACATCGCGCTCGCGGATCGCCTGCCGCAGGCCGGAAAGCCCGGCTCCTTCTTCAAGCGCCTTGGCCCAGGCCGTGCCGATTTCCCTGAACATCGGCGGAAGATCGGCAACCTTTTCCACGTAAAGCGTCTTGCCCTCGAGATCGATCACCGTTGAAGGGGTTGCCGGCGACAGCGGATTTGGAAATGGCTTGGACTTCAACCCGAGCATGTTCACATAATGATAGAAAGCAGTGGACGATTCCGGAAAGCGCATGCCGCCCAGTTCCGCGATGACCCCTTCCGCCCCTTCAAAGACCTGCGAACGCAGCCGCCCGCCAATGCGCGAGGCCTCATAGACCACCGGCTTCAGCCCCATCTTCAGAAGCTCAAAGGCTGCCGTCATGCCGGCCATCCCCGCGCCGATGATGGCCACCTCTTCGCCATGGCGGTGCGCCGGCACCGAGCCGAGGCCCGCCGGGTGCTTGATCCAGTCATCAAAGGCGAAGGGGAAATCCGGGCCGAAGTTCGTGACCGGCCGCGAGACATCCTCGTCGGGAGCAAATAGATTGGTTGAGGCAGTCATGTGGGCGGACTCCGTTTTTACGAGCTTGCCACATAAAAAACCGCCCGGCCACGGGGAGATTGCACTGATGCACCATGGCCTGTATGAGACCCCGCCATGACCACGATATTCATAGATGGCGAAGCCGGAACCACCGGCCTGCAAATCCGCGACCGGCTCAAAAGCCGCGCCGATATTGAGCTTGTCAGCATTGCGCAGGACAAGCGCAAGGACGCGGCCGCGCGCCGCGATCTGCTGAACAGCGTCGATGTCGCCATCCTCTGCCTCCCCGATGACGCCGCCCGCGAAGCGGTGGGCCTGATCGATGCCAAATCCAGGACCCGCGTCATCGACGCCTCGACCGCCTACCGGGTTGATCCCGCCTGGGCCTATGGTTTTCCGGAGTTGAGCCCTGCCCAGGCCAAAAAAATCGCCGGTGCGGCCCGCGTCTCAAACCCCGGCTGCTATCCGCAAGGCTTCATCGCCGTGGTGAAGCCTCTCATCGACGCAGGGGCACTGTCTGCCGATGCGCTGCTCACCTACAATGCCGTTTCCGGCTATTCCGGCGGCGGCAAGAACATGATCGAGGATTATGAAAAGGCAGGTGCCAAGGCCAGCCCCTACATGCCCTATGGCCTGACGCTAAACCACAAGCATCTCGCTGAAATGAAGCATTACGCCGGCCTCAGCCATGACGTCATTTTCCAGCCCGTGGTCGGCAATTATGCCCAAGGCATGCTCGGCACCGTGCCCCTCTTCCTCTCCATGTTGAAGAAGAAAATCAGTGTCGCCGGTATCCATGAAATTCTGGCCAAGGCCTATGCCGCCAGCACTTTCATTGAGGTCGCCCCCCTTGAGGCCATCGAACGCTCCCCCGCCATTGACCCGCAAGCCCTTAACAACACCAACCGCATGCGGCTATGTGTTTTTGGCAATGAGGCGCGCGGCCAGGTGCTGCTAACCTCCATTTACGATAATCTCGGCAAGGGTGCCTCCGGCGCCGCCGTGCAGAATTTGAACCTAATGATCGGTGCCGGGGAAAGCCTCGGCGTTGATCTTCCGGCTACGATCTGAAGGAACAGGATCATGGAAAAATTTGAAACCCTGAATGGGGTTGCCGCTCCCCTCAACATCGTCAACATCGACACCGACATGATCATCCCCAAGCAGTTCCTGAAAACCATCAAGCGCACCGGCCTTGGAAAATCCCTGTTCTATGAAATGCGCTACACCCAGGACGGCAAGGAACAGCCTGAGTTCGTCCTGAACAAGCAGGCCTATCGCAAGGCGCAGATCCTGGTGGCGGGCGACAATTTCGGCTGCGGCTCGTCGCGCGAGCACGCCCCCTGGGCGCTCCTCGATTTCGGCATCCGCTGCGTGATCTCAACCAGCTTCGCCGACATCTTCTACAACAACTGCTTCAAGAACGGCATCCTGCCCATCGTCGTGTCGCCGGAGAACTTTAAGAAGCTGCTCGATGATGCCGACCGCGGCAGCAACGCCACCATCACCATCGATCTCCCCAGGCAGGAAATCCGCGGGCCCGACGGCGGCACGGTGAAATTCGATATCGATCCCTTCCGCAAGCATTGCCTGCTCAACGGCCTCGATGACATCGCCCTCAGCCTGGAGAAGGTGTCGTCAATTGAGGCCTATGAAAAGAAGCAGGCAGCAAGCCATTCCTGGCTCTGACGCAAGACTTGGAGTCGATCCTCACCACCGTACTCCCCGTCTTTGGCCTCATTGTCCTGGGTTATCTCTTTGCGCGCCTGAAGCTTCTGGATAGCGCCACCGCCCGCGGCCTCACCCAGTTTGTCTTCATGATCGCCATTCCGGCCCTGTTGTTTCGCACCATTGCCCTGATGAAACCGCTGGACGCCATGCCCTTTGGCCTGTGGCTTGCTTTTTTTGGCGGGCTTGCCGCCACCTGGATTCTCACCACCCTCATTTCGCAGAAATTCGACAGCCTCTCTGCCTCGGGCGGTGCCGCCGCCGCCATGGCGGTTGGCTTCGGCAATGTGGCCCTGCTCGGAACGCCGCTGGGCCTTGCCTATTACGGCGAGGAAGCCGTCATTCCCCTCGGCCTTATCATATCCATTCACGCCCCCATTCTCTGGTTCGCGGCCACCCTGCAGCGTGAATTGGCCCGCCACAGCACAGCCATTTCCTACAGCAGGCTTGGCCGCGAGCTGTTCTGGAGCCTTGCCGGCAACGCTATCGTGCTGGCTCTTGCGGCGGCAGCGCTATGGCGGCTCACCGGCCTTGGCCTTAACCCCGTTGTTGATCGCATGCTCGCCATGCTCTCCGAGGCCAGCATTCCTACCGCCCTTTTTGCCCTTGGCCTGTCGCTTGCCACCTATTCCCTGCGTGGCCAGTGGAGCGGCATGGCCGTGCTGATCGTCATGAAAATGGTGCTCATGCCACTTCTGGTGTTCCTGGCCCTGCATTACCTGGTATCTGTGCCGCCGCTCTGGGCCAAAGTCGCCGTCTTGCTGGCCGCCATGCCGACCGGCGCCAACGCCTTTCTCTTTGCCCACCGCAATGAGGAATCGGTGGCCGCCGTTTCCGCCGCAATTGCCCTGGGAACCGGCCTTGCGGCCATTACCGTGTCATTGCTTCTGTACTGGATGGATTTAGGCGCGCTCTAGCGCGGGATCAGGGCCCAGTAGTCCAGTTCGAGAATAACGCCGGGCTTTTCCGCCGTGCCGTCTTCGACCGGATAATCTCCGCAAGCCAAGTCACGCGTCGCCCGTGTCACGATCCGAAGCGCGCCCGCATCTCCGTGCTTAGCCTTGTCGATGATTTCCGACCACGCGAACACCGTTCCCCCGGCAAACAGTGGCGCAACATGGCGGCCGCCATTGATCCCGGCAATCCGGAAAGCGTTGGCAAGGCCATTGAAGCTGAGAGCCCGCGCCAGCGAAATGACATGGCCGCCATAAACCAGGCGGCGGCCGAACCTGCCGCCTTGCTCCGCAAACTGGTTGAAATGCACCCGCGCCGTATTCTGGTAAAGCCGCGTGGCCAATTGGTGTTCTGCTTCCTCAACCGTCATGCCATCGAGATGGTCGATCTTTTCGCCCACCGCATAGTCGTCAAAACGCTGCAACGAGCCGGACAGGGCAAAATCCCAATTCGATAAATTCAAACGCGGCATACCAACCTTGACGCTGGCAGTTTTTTGAAGCAACGGCACAATGGCCGCCGGCGGCCTTGATTTTTCCTGGCGCTTGCGCACCATCACCCAGCGCACGAAACTCAGAACGTCCTCGCCTTTCTGGTTAATCCCTTTGCTCCGGACATAGACCGTGCCGGTTTTTCCATTGGAATTTTCCTTTAGGCCAATCACCTCGGAAAGCGCCGACAGCGTATCGCCTGCATAGACCGGCGTGGAGAACACGCATTCCGCGTAACCCAGGTTGGCAATCGCATTGAGCGATATGTCCGGAACCGTCTTGCCGAACACGGTGTTGAAAACCAGGAAATCATCAAGGGGCGAGGCAGGATAGCCAATCGACCGGGCGAATTCGTCCGAACTCTGAACCGCGAAACGCGAGCCATAAAGGGCCGTATGGAGCGCGCTGTCCCCATTGCCCAGCGTGCGCGGCGTTGCATGGACTATTTTTTGCCCAAGCCTGAAATCCTCAAAGAAGTTTCCCGCATCCGTTTTGCTCATCTTCATTGCATAGCCATTGTGCCAAAATAAGTGAAGCCCGGCCTTGTGAGCCGGTTCTGGATTGGGCAGAATGTTTTGTCATGGAGCATGTCGATATAGCGATTGTGGGCGGCGGTGTTGTCGGAAGTGCCGCCGCCTACTATCTCAAAAAACACGGATTTTCGGGCTCTATTGCGATCATCGAGAAAGACACGACCTACCAGTTTGGCTGTACCGGAAGGTCTTTGGGGGGCTTGCGCCAGCAGTTTTCAACCCCGGAGAATATCGAGCTGTCCAAATTCGGCCTCAGGCTCATGCGCAACCTCAAGCAGGAATTCGGTCCGGAAGCCGACGTAAGTTTTCATGAGAACGGCTATCTCATCATGGCTTCGCAGGAAGGCCTCCCCATTCTCGAGGAAAACCACCGTATCCAGCTTGCCAATGGCGCTGACAACGTCATCCTCAAGGGCAGCGATCTTACCGCACGGTTTTCCTGGCTGGTGGGCGATGGCGTGGCGGGCGGCTGCTTCGGCCTGTCCGGCGAGGGCTGGCTCGATCCCTATTCCCTGATGACGCTCCTGCGCAAAGCAGCGGTTTCGCAGGGCGTCAAAATCATTCCCCATGAACTTACCGGGATAAAAAGCTCCGCAGACCGGATAACCTCCGTCACCCTGTCAAATGGTGACACCCTCTCCTGCTCCCACCTGGTGAATGCCGCCGGAACTGGTGCCGGCCATGTGGCAGGCCTTGCCGGCATTGAGCTGCCTGTTGGCCCGCGCAAGCGTTATGTCTATCTCCTGGATTGCCCCCAGGCCAGTGAGGCGCTCCATGGCGCGCCGCTGACTGTTGAACCCGGCGGCATTTACTTCAGGCCGGAAGGCCGCAATTTCCTCTGCGGCCTCTCGCCGGAGGAACACGAAGAGCCGACGGAGATGAATTGGGAGGTTGACTATTCCTGGTTCGAGGAGCGCATCTGGCCCCAGCTTGCCGAACGCGTGCCGCAATTCGAAACCATCAAGGTGATCAATGCCTGGGTCGGCCAGTATGATTACAATGCGCTGGACCAGAACGCGATTATCGGGTCCCATCCGCGGCTGGGTAATTTCCATTTCGCCAACGGATTTTCCGGCCATGGCCTGCAGCAGGGTCCGGCAGCGGGAAATGCCATCGCCGAACTCATCGTCCATGGCACCTATCGCACCATTGATTTGGCGCGCCTGGGCTACGGCCGCGTCGCCCGCAACGAACCCCTGTTCGAAAAAAACGTCATCTGATGCCACGCCACGTCCTCAGCATGTCCTCGCAAGTGGCTTATGGACCCGTGGGAAATTCCGCCTCCGTTCCGGCCCTTCAGGCTGCAGGCTTTGCCGTATCGCAGATTCCAACCATCATTCTTTCCAATCATCCCGGCCTCGGCAAGCCGTCCGGCATAAAACTGCCGCCCGCGGAATTTGAGGCCATCCTGAAATCACTCAATACCCTTGCCGTTCTTGATATCTGCGTGGGCGTGATGACCGGCTATTTCGCCAGCCCCGACCAGGTTAAGATTGCCGCTTCCTTCATTCATAAGATGAAAGACAAAAATCCATTGCTCTACGTACTGGTCGATCCCGTTCTGGGCGATGACGGCAGCCTCTATGTCTCAAACGAGGTGGCCACCGCCATCCGCGACGAGTTGCTGCCTTTGGCCTCGTGCATTACGCCAAACTGTTTTGAACTGGGCTGGCTCACCGGCAAAACTGTCTCCAGCAAGGCAGAGGTCTTGCGCGCGGCGGCGACGCTTCCGCACAAGGAAATTCTTGCAACGTCCATTCCCGTGGGTCCCGGTAACCTTGCAACCCTTGCAATCACCGGAAGCGACTATGCGGAAACAAGCAGTACTGTGAAGGTCGAAGTGCCTCATGGCACCGGCGATTTTCTGGCGGGCCTTTACTTTGCATCCCGCCTCAATGGCTTTGCACCGCCAGAAGCGCTGAAGCTCTCCTCGGGCATTCTCGAATCCGCGATTTCACGGAGCCTCGGCCAGCCCTGCCTCGACATCATCGGAGCCCTGCATAGCCCGTCATGACTGTCACCCGCGCCACCATCAGCGAAGCTGCTGCCCGCATTGCGCCCTTCATCCGCCGGACTCCGGTCATGGATATCACCCTGCCCGGAATTGAAAATCCGGTTTGCCTCAAGCTTGAGCTTTTTCAGCACACCGGCAGCTTCAAGCCGCGCGGCGCATTCACCAACCTTGTCGGTATGAAAATTCCCGGAGCCGGCGTGGCAGCGGCCTCTGGCGGCAATCATGGCGCGGCTGTTGCCTATGCTGCCAGTGTCCTCGGCATCAAGGCGCGCATTTTTGTGCCCGTCATTTCTTCCCCGGCAAAGGTCGCCCGCATTGCAGGCTATGGCGCCACCATCGTGCAGGAAGGCGCCAATTATCAGGCGGCCCTGGCGCTCTGTGAGGACTTTGTCCGTGAAAGCGGCGCCGTGAACATTCACGCCTATGACATGGAAACGACGCTTGCGGGCCAGGGAACCTTGGGCCGCGAACTTGAGGAACAGGCGCCCGGCCTGGACAGGGTTCTTGTGGCCGTCGGCGGGGGTGGCCTGATCGGCGGCATCGCCGCCTGGTATCAGGCAAAATCAAAAATCATCGGCGTCGAACCTCAGACCTGCAATTGCCTGCATGCGGCCTTGGCCGCAGGCAGCACCGTCACCATCAAGCCATCGGGGCTTGCCACCGACAGTCTGGGCGCAAGTGCGGCAGGCTCACTCATGTTCCCCATCGCGCAAAAGTTTATCGATCATGTTGCCCTCGTCACCGACGAAGACATCCGCAATGCCCAGCGCTGGCTCTGGAGCCATGCACAGATCGTAGCCGAACCCGGCGGGGCCACGGCCCTCGCCGCGCTGCTGTCGGGAAGCTACAGGCCGGCCAAAGGCGAGCGTGTCGGCGTCATCGTCTGTGGCGCCAACACGCCGCTCTCAGCCTTCAATGAGCTGTTCACCACAGCTTAAAGAATCCGGTTGCGGTGCATCACGTTCATGAGTTGCGCGTGCTCGCGCGCCAGCCGGAGCTCGGACAGCATCCGGTTCAACTCGCGCGGGTCAGCCTCAAAATTGGGCGGATGGCTGCGCCGCAGATTGATCTTCTTGGCATAGTCTTTTACTTCGGCAAGCATGGAAACAAACAGGTTTGATTTAAGCGAAAACATAAGATTCTCCGTAGCCAGACGCGCATGAATCGCGGGCGAAAATGAGTCACGGCCTCAAAGACGTAAACACTTACGTTTCAGAAAACCTGACAGTTAAGTTATGATTTAATTAAGTTGCGCCTCGGGCGCGGGTAACGCTATCTGCCGGGGCCCAAGCCTCGACAGCCTAGGGATCAGCAGCGCGAAAATGTCCTTGTCATGATGATCTCCCTTTCAGTTACAGTCGCCGTCGCTGTACGCGAAAATATCATATCTGAAAAGAGTTTTCTGAAAAAATGCCAAACACTGTTGCAGGGGAGACACATCACTTCACAAAAGCCCGCGTCAGCACATTCGCCATGCGCCGTGAAAAGCCCGCCGGATCGCTCACCGGTTCGCCCTCAAGCACATGAGCCTGATCCAATAAGAGCTGCGCCGCATCAGCTATTTCAGGCGGCGAAGCGCCTGCATCCGCCGCCGCCGCAAGGGCCACGATAAGCGGATGGCCGGCGTTTATTTCCAGCACCGGTGCGCTCACATTCACGCCTGAATCCTTTTGGCGCGACAGAAGCTTTTCCAGGGTGCGGTCCAATTCGCCGTCGGCCACCAGGCAAACCGCACTGTCAGTCAATCGTGCGGAACTGCGCACATCCTTCACCTTATCGCCCAGCGCCTCTTTCATCGCCACGATCAGTTTGGCGGTTGCCGATTCCTTCACTTCGGTCTTGGGAGGCGCATCCTTCACCGCGATCAGATCAAGATCGGCCGTCCCTTGCGTGACCGACTTGAAGGGCTTGCCATCAAACTCCATCGCTGTGCGCACCCAGAAGGAATCGACTGGGTCGGTAAGGAGCAGGACCTCAACATCCCTGGCCCTGTAGCCTTCAAGCTGCGGACTGGCCGCTGCCTTCAGCTCATCCTCGCCTGTCAGATAGTAGATCGCCGTCTGGTTTTCCTTGAGACCCGCGACATAGTCCTTCAAGGTAACCGAAGCATTCCTGGTTGACCTAAACCGCGCGAACTCAAACAGCTGCCCGCGGTGCTCAAAGTCCTCATAGAGCCCTTCCTTGATGACCGGGCCGAAGATCTCCCACATCTTCAGGAATTTTTCCGGATCCGCTTCGGAGAACTTCTTGATCTCGCCGAGCACCTTGTTGGTCACCGCCTTGCGGATCGCCGCGACTTGGCGGTTGTGCTGCAGCATCTCGCGCGAGAGGTTGAGCGGCATATCCTCTGAATCGATCACGCCACGCACGAAACGCAGGTAGGGAGGCAGGAGTTGCGCGTCATCGGCAATGTAGACCCGCTTCACATAAAGTTTTTGCCGGCCGCGGCGCTCCGGGTCATAGAGGTCAAACGGCCGTTCGGTCGGCACATAGAGCAGCACTGTGTACTCATGCCGTCCCTCCGCCCGGTAATGGATGGTCATGGCCGGATCGGAATAGTTTCCCGTGACGTGGCCGAAGAATTCCTTGTGCTGTTCCGCCGTGACCTCGGACTTGGGCCGGGTCCAGATGGCATTGGCCGTGTTGATTTGCTTGGCCGCTTCGCTGCCATCAGCCAGCATGATCGGATGGCCGATGTGGTCGGAATAGGCCCGTATCACCTGTTCAATTTTCCAGCCCTCAAGGAATTCAAGTGCGTCATCCTTCAGATGCAGAACGATGGACGTTCCCCGCGGCCCCTTTTCCGTCGGAACGACCGTGAATGTACCCAGGCCCTCGGAAGCCCAGGTGAAGGAAGTGTCCGTTCCGGCCCGGCGCGAGGTGACCTCGACGCGGTTTGCCACGATGAAGGACGAGTAGAAACCAACCCCGAACTGGCCGATGAGATTGACCCCCTGGCCCGCCTTTTCCACAAATGCCTGGGTGCCGGACCTGGCGATGGTGCCCAGATTGTCGATGAGCTCGTCCTCGCCCATGCCGATGCCGCTGTCGGCGATTGTGAGCGTTTTGGCCGCCTTGTCGGGGGTGATGACGATGTTGAGCTGGGGGGCTTCTTCCAGCAGGTCAGGTGCAGCAATCGCCTCGTAACGCAGCTTGTCCAGCGCATCGGCCGCGTTGGAAATCAATTCGCGCAGGAACACGTCCCGGTCGGAATAGACCGAATGCACCATAAGGTGCAGAAGCTTGGCCACTTCCGCCTGGAATGCGTGGGATTCAGTCTTAGTTTTTTTCGCCGTTTTCGCCATTTCAGCCCCTCGTTAACCTGAAAGCGATATTGGCTAGCCCGCCCCTTTGGTCAAGCCCGGGCATAAAAAAAGCGGCCGGGGTGAACCGGCCGCGAATTACACTCTAACGCTTCACAAACAAACGCTTCGATTGGGGGGCCCGGCCAGATCATAAGCTCCGGGGGGCTGGGGGGCTGAGATTCCGATGCTCAACTCCAGCCGGGCCTTAGAGGCAACGAGGGGAATATTTACCTCCATCTTGGCGAAGACTTGCCGTAATTGCGGCAAAACTGCGAAATCTATACGCACGACATACCTGCAGGCTGCCCGCAAAACTGAACAGCATTCCATAACGGGAGAGCGACAATTGCATGAAGAATGGCCCGGAATCCCTCTGCCAGGTCCGGCAGAGCGCGGAATTTTCTGGACCCCTGAAGCGGCGGGTGGGGAGAGTGCCGGGTCTCGAAGCGGACAAGACGCGATCGCCTTAACCCGGGACTGATTCGCCAGAGCAAAAAATGACAATCGGATACCCCCGTGGCGGCGGGGAAACTGATCGAACCGCTTGCCAATGACCCCGGCTCGGTTCATCATTGCCCTTCACAAAGGACGGAGATACGACGTTTGAGTGACGGGGAACCCATAATTCCATTCCCTCGGTCCGAAACCGGACGAGGGACCCCAGGCCCGGGGACCAGTGGCCCTTCCCAAATTGCCTTTGACCGCAAAGAGTTAAACCTGATTCTTAACCTCTACGGCAGGCACGTCGCGCAAGGCGATTGGCGCGACTACGCCATGGATTTCGGCCGCGAAGTTGCAACCTTTTCAATATTCCGCCGCACCAGCGAGGTGCCCCTCTACCGCATTGTGAAGAACCCGGCGCTGGCCCGCAAACAGGGGCTCTATGCCGTCATCGCCCAGGGCGGGCTTATCCTGAAGCGCGGCCATGATCTGGCCCAGGTCCTGCGTGTGCTCGTCAAGAAACCGCAGCTTGCCACCACATAGAAAAACCCCGGGTGTTTCCACCCGGGGTTTTCAAACTCAATACCCTGAAGAGCTTATTCGCGGCCCATGATGCCCAGGATGTTCAGGATGTGAACAAACAGGGTGACAAAGCTGCCATAGAGGGCAAAGGCGCCGAAAATAGACTTGCCTTTGGCAACGCCAACCGCGTCGCCTTCCACATACATTTCCTTGATCATCTGGGTCTCGTAGGCCGTAATGCCTGCGAACAGGAGAACGGTGACGATCGAGGTGATCAGGCTGAACAAGGTGCTCTGCATGAAGAACACGTTGACCAGCATGGCAATGATGATGCCGATGGCGGCCATCATGAAAAACGCCCCAAAGCCTGAAAGATCACGCTTTGTGACATAGCCAGCCAGGCTCGTGGCGCCAAAGGTCGCCGCCGAGATCAGGAAAGCCCGGTAGACCATGCTGGAATCAAGTCCCAGGTAGTGGCCTACCATTGGCGCAATCATCAGGCCCCAGAGGGCGCAATAGCCCCAGTAAGCCGCATGCGCCAAGGCCGTATTGCCGGAAAAAATCAGCCGGGGAGCAAAGAAGCCCAAGCCCAATGTGGCGATGAAAAACACCCATTTCAGGGAATAAACTGCGGCGAGCGCAGCCGGATTGGCCGCAACCGCCATGACGATGATGGCGGTGAAAGCGACGCCCAGCGCCATATAGTTGTAAACACCCAACATGTACGAGCGCAGACCCTCGTCAATTTGGGTCCGGGCGCCCGTACGCACCTGGGTTTGATATCTTGTGTCGGCCATTTAGGTCTCCTCCAGAAACAACTTGGGCCAAATATGGGGAGGACCCACCCCTTCGTCAAGTTACTGTCTTGTAACTGAATTAATGGGCAAATGCATCCATTTTACGCGCCAGTGCAATATCCTTTTCCGTAACGCCCCCCGCCGAATGGGTGGAAAGCGTAACATCTACCCGGCCATACACGTTAACCCATTCCGGGTGGTGGTCCATCTTTTCCGCCAGAAGCGCCACCCGGCTCATCCAGCCCCAGGCTTGGCTGAAGGACTTGAACTGGAAGGTTTTGACAATGGCGTCCCGCCCCTTGGCTTCCGACCAGCCGTCAAGTGCAGCGACGATTTTGGCTCGTGGCGCGCCCACCAGGAGTTTGTCGGTCATTGCGCCGCTTGCAGGTCGTAGGATTCCTCCACTGCATAGGGCCCGCCGCCCCGCGTCGGCCGCGACGAGAACAGCACAAAGCGGTCAACTTCGAACATCCGGCTCCGGTAGAGGTTGTGGGAGGCCACGAAGCGGTGCAGTCCATGCAGGTCCGGCTCCTTGAGCCGCGCCAGTGAAACGTGGGGCACAAATTTCCGCTGCTCAGCCGGAAGCCCCAGCACCTGGGCAATCCGTTCGTGGATGGATTGCAGCCGCCGCAATTCGGCACTTTCCTCTATTCCGGCAAAAAGCGTATGGGGCTTGTTGCCCCCCATCACGTCAATGCCTTTCAGCCGCAGCGAAAAAGGCCGCGCCTCGACCCCGTCAAGCTCATAGGCGATTTCACGGGCAAGGGTCGCGTCAATATCGCCGATAAACCGCAAGGTGATATGAAAAATTTCCCTGTCTAACCAGCGGGCTCCGATGATGCCCCCCTTCATGATTTCAAGGTCAAAGGAAACATCGGTGGGAATTTCAACGCCGGTAAACAGTCGTGGCATGGCGGGCATCCTTCTGAAAATAAGGGTGACTCGGAACGCTCGGCAACAAGCTAACGTGATTCGGACTTTTGCCAAGTCCTATTTTGCCGATACTTTTCCTATCAATTCCTCAACTTTGGCCAGGACTTTCATCACAATCGCGTCAACGCCCGAGGCATTGGGATGAATGCCATCGGCCTGGTTGAGGCTGGCATTGGCGGCGACGCCATCAAGAAAAAACGGATAAAGCAGCACATTGTGCTTTTCCGCCAGCCGCGGGAAAAGCCCGTCAAAGCGCGCCACGTATTCGGGTCCCATGTTTGGCGGAGCCTTCATGCCGAGAACCAGCGTCGGCAAGTTTCGCGCCCCGGCCTTGGCCAGGATTCCGTCCAGCGCTGTTTCCGTTTGCACAACATCGAGCCCGCGCAGCGCATCATTGGCGCCCAGTCCGACGATCAGGCCACCTACCTCATCAGTCAGCGCCCAGTCCAGCCGGGCCAGCCCATCGGCGGCTGTATCACCGGAAACCCCGGCGTTTATAACTGTGAGGTCGGGAAAGCGGGGCTTAAGTGCCGCCTCCAGCTTTGCCGGAAAGGCGTCTCTCAGTTCAAGCCCAAGGCCCGCGGTGAGGCTGTCGCCCAGCACCAGAAGCGTAACCGGCTTGGCAAGAGCCGCGTGAACGGAAAACAGGAGAATGACAGCAAGTGCTAGAATTCTAAGCATGGCTCCTGAGATAGGGGTTCGGCGTTCAAGTCTCAAGCTGAAGAAACTCGACAAACCGTGACCCATCTCCCATGTGTAGGCCCATGACCCAATCCGCCGTTCTCCTAAAAAATATCACCCTCACCCTCCCCAGCCGTGCCGGAAACGTCGAAATCCTGAGAGGCGTTGACCTCAGCGTCAACGCCGGCGAGGCCATCGGCATTGTGGGCCCATCGGGATCGGGCAAGACATCCCTGCTCATGCTCATTGCCGGCCTTGAGCGCGCCACCGCCGGCACCCTTGAAGTCGCGGGCACTTCGTTGAAGGACAAGAATGAAGATGCCCTCGCCGCCTTCCGGCGCGACACCATCGGTATCATTTTTCAGTCCTTCCATCTTATTCCCACCATGACCGCCCTTGAGAATGTGTCCGTGCCGCTTGAATTCAAAGGTGTCGCCAATGCCATGCAGATGGCGGAAGAAAAATTGAAACGTGTGGGCCTCGCCCATCGGCTGTCCCATTATCCCGGTCAGCTATCAGGCGGCGAGCAGCAGCGCGTTGCCATCGCCCGGGCCCTTGCCTCAGGTGCCCGGATCCTGCTTGCCGATGAACCCACCGGAAATCTCGATCAGGAAACCGGCGAACAGATCATCAAGCTGCTCTTCGAACTGAAAGAGCAGGAAAGTGCCTCGCTGCTGTTGATCACCCATGACCGCGCCCTGGCCAAGCGCTGTGACCGCATCGCCGAAGTGCGCGACGGCAAGGTCATTTCCGGCAATCATCCATGAATGTCGCGCTTTGGCTCCGTTTCGCCGCCCGAGACTTGCGTTCAGGCCTGCAGGGTTTCTGGATTTTTCTCACCTGCCTCACTTTAGGTACGGCCGCCATCGCCATTATCGGCTCCCTCTCAGCCTCCATTGAACGGGGGCTCGACGAACAGGGCCAGCCCCTGCTCGGCGGCGATGTCGAGTTTTCCCTTATCCACCGCGAAGCAACCCAAGCCGAACTGAACTTTATTGAACGCAACGGCACTGTCAGCAAAGTGGCGACACTGCGCGCCATGGCCATAGCCCCCGACACAACAACACTGGTCGAGATAAAGGCAACCGATACCGCCTATCCGCTTTACGGCCGGATCATTCTCGAAAACAACGGCTCGCTGCAAAATGCAACCGCCTTTCAGGATGGCGCTCACGGTGTGGCTGCAGATCCTCTGCTTCTGGGACGGCTCGGCGTAAAGCTGGGCGACAGCATCAAAGTCGGCACGCTCGAGGTTGCCATACGTGGCATCATTACCACCGAGCCCGATCGCATATCCGACGGTTTCATCCTGGGCCCACGCCTGCTGATGAGCGAAGATGCGCTTAAGGCAACCGGCCTCATCCAGCCCGGCAGCCTCGTCACCTATCGCTACCGCGTGAAACTTGAAAATGATCAGAGCCTCCAGGCCGCCCGTAATCTCGTCACGAAAGCGAGAGAGCAGTTTCCCGATGCCGGCTGGCAATTGCGCTCCCGCGACCGGGCCGCCCAGGGGGCGGAAAATTTTGTCGAGCGGCTTTCCTATTTCCTCACGCTCGTGGGACTGACCTCGCTCATTGTCGGCGGCGCCGGCATAGCCAACGCGGTGTCCGCCTTTGTTGATCGCCGCATAGGCACCATCGCAACCCTGAAATGCCTGGGCGCACCTGCCCGGGATGTCTTCGCCATCTATCTCACCGAAATCCTGGCTGTGGCTTTTCTCGGCATCGCCATCGGCCTCGCAGCGGGGGCTGCAACCCCTATTATCGCCCATACCTTCCTGCAGAATTTTCTGCCGTTACCCCTCACAACGCAAATCGAACTTGCGCCCCTGGCTTTGACGGTAGCCCTTGGCCTGCTAGTGACCATTGCCTTTTCAATCTGGCCTCTTGCCCGAACCCACCGGATTCCGGCCTCCGCCCTGTTCCGCCACCGCATCGTGCATCTCTATGGCTTTCCCCGCTGGCCCTATCTCGCAAGCATTGCGGCAGCCCTCGCCTGTATCGCCGCCTTGATATTTCTAAGTTTCGAAAACCAGCGCGCCACCGCCTATTACCTTGGCGGTCTGCTGGCGAGCTTCGTGATTTTACTGGGCCTCGCCTTTGCCATCATCAAGCTCGCAGAAAAAATTCCAAAGCCCAGAAACGCGATCTGGCGCTACGCCATCGCCAACCTTTACCGCCCCGGTTCATCGGCGGTTTCCGTCATCCTCGCGCTCGGCCTGGGCCTTACCCTCTTTGTTACCCTCGCCCTGACCGACCAAACCATCAGCAAGGAATTGCGCGCCGGCATTCCGGAAAAGGCTCCTGCCTTTTTCTTCCTCGATGTCAGGAATGAGCAGCTTCCCGCCTTTGCCGAAGCCGCGAAGAAATTCGACGGCGTTAAGGACGTTGCCAACGCCCCCATGCTGCGCGGCCGCATCGCCCGCATCGGTGATACCCCCGCCGATAAGGTACGGTCCCAGGGTGACAGCGGCTGGGCGCTCCGCGGCGACCGCGGCCTCACCTATTCCGAAGCCTTGCCTGAAGGCTCCGTGCTGGTGCAAGGGGAGTGGTGGGAGAAAGATTATAACGGCCCGCCCCTTGTCTCGTTTGTCAGCGGAGTTGCCCAGGACATCGGTTTGAAAATCGGTGACAGTGTCACCGTGAATGTGCTGGGCCGCGAGGTCACCGCAAAGGTGGCCAACTTCCGCGATGTGAATTGGCGTACCATGGGCATCAACTTCGTCATGGTGTTTTCACCCAACACTTTGAAGTCCGCCCCCCACAGCCATGTCGTCACCATTGAGATGGAAGGCGGCGACGAAGCAAGGCTGCTGAACGGCATGGCGCGCGAATTTCCCTCCGTTACCGCCGTGCGCGTCAAGGAAGCTCTGGCGACGGTCAGCGAACTTCTCGGAAAAATGCTCGGCGCAATCCGCGGTGCCAACGCCCTGACCTTGCTGACCGGAATTCTGGTCCTCGCCGGAGCACTTGCCGCCGGACTTTCAAACCGCATTTATGACGCGGTGGTCCTGAAAACCTATGGCGCCTCGCGGGCCCAGCTCATGGGCGCCTTCATCATCGAATATGCCATACTGGGGCTCGCCGCCGCCATTTTTGGAGTTGCCGTAGGCTCGCTCGGTTCCTGGTTCCTTGCCACCTGGATTCTGGACATGCCGTGGAGCTTCTCCTTCATCGTGGCCGCCACCACGGCTCTTCTCGCCATGCTCATCACCATTGCCGCCGGTCTTCTGGTGACCTGGGCAGCACTCGCCGCAAAGCCCGCGCCGATTCTAAGAAACGAGTAGAAATTGGGGGCGGTTCACGCTACTCAGAGGCCATGGTCGTACTCAACCGCATCTACACCCGCACCGGCGACAAGGGCGACACGGCCTTGGGCTCGGGTACCCGCGTTTCCAAGGCCCATCTCCGCATTCAGGCCTATGGCACGGTTGATGAAACCAATGCGGTTGTGGGAATTGTCAGACTTCAAACCAGCACTGAGGCTTTTGCCAAACTCGATGCCATGCTGGCTCGCATTCAGAACGAACTCTTTGATCTCGGCGCCGACCTCTGCGTTCCCGATACCGGCGAGAAACTGACCTACGAACCTTTGCGCATATTGCCAAAGCAGGTGGAGCGCCTGGAAAGCGAGATAGACGACCTCAACCACGACCTCGACCCATTGCGCTCGTTTGTCCTGCCCGGCGGCCACGTGGCGGCGGCCTATCTCCATCTGGCGCGCACCATCTGCCGCCGCGCCGAACGCCTGATTGTTGAGCTCAAGTCCCATCAGGGAGAGCATGTCAGCGAACCAGCGCTGACCTATATCAACCGCCTCTCCGACTTCTTCTTTGTCGCCAGCCGCTGGGCCAATGCCAAGACTACCGGCGACATCCTCTGGGTACCGGGAAAGACCCGGTAGTGTTCGTCCCCCTCCATGACGATACGCCCCTGAAGGTCATCCGCTTCCAGTTTGTAACGATCACAATCATCGCGGGCAACATACTCATCTTCCTCATGACTGGCGTCTTCCAGTCCGAAACCATGCTCGCAGGCGTTGCCACCAGTTTTGGCGTTGTGCCCTCCGATCTCACCACTGCCTTTTCCCAGAACATTCCATACAGCCCCATCCCCGAACCCCTGACCTTTCTTACCTACATGTTTCTCCACGCGGGCTGGCTGCACCTGATTTCCAACATGCTGTTCCTCTGGGTCTTCGCCGACAACATCGAGGACGCCTTTGGTTATTTTGCCTTTGTGCTGTTTTACCTGCTCTGCGGCATTGCCGGAGCCCTCGCCCATGTGCTGATGAGCCCCGCGTCAACCGCCCCTCTCATTGGGGCGTCGGCGGCCGTGTCCGGTGTGATCGGCGCCTATATGCTGCTCTATCCCAGGGCCCGGGTCTGGATACTGCTGTTCTTCCGCATTCCGCTGCGCATTTCGGCCATTTGGGTCCTGGGCGGCTGGTTCCTGCTGCAGATCTTCAGTGTGCTCACAACCGACCAGTCCGCCGAAGTCGAGGTTGCCTGGTGGGCCCATATCGGGGGCTTCGTGGCAGGACTTGCCATCACTTTTCTGCTGCGTTCACGGCTGCTCGTCCGCACCTCCCGCTGAGGCAAGGCGTCGCAAGCAGATGGGGCATGTCGGTGGCAGAATTGACTCGGAGTAGGTGGTTCACTAGGTTCCGCCGCAAATTCTCAAGGGGTTGCCGATGAAGGTTCTGGTCGCTGTCAAGCGGGTTGTCGATTACAACGTGAAAATCCGCGTCCGCGCCGATGGCTCCGGCGTTGAACTGGCCAACGTGAAGATGTCCATGAACCCTTTCGATGAGATCGGCGTTGAAGAGGCCGTGCGCCTCAAGGAAGCGGGCAAGGCAACGGAAGTCGTGGCCGTCACCATCGGCCCCGCCCAGGCGCAGGAAACGCTGCGCACCGCGCTCGCCATGGGGGCTGACCGCGCCATTCTGGTGAAGAACGATGAGTATGTTGAGCCACTGGGCGTGGCCAAGATTTTGAAGGGCGTCGTCGAAGCCGAAAAACCCGATATCGTCATTCTCGGCAAGCAGGCCATTGACGATGACTGCAACCAGACCGGCCAAATGTTGTCCGCCCTCCTCGGCTGGGCCCAGGCCACCGCCTGCTCCAAGCTCGAGCCCGGTCCCGGCGAAGCCACCATCACCCGCGAAATCGATGGCGGCCTGCAAACTCTCAAGGTGAAGATGCCGCTGATCGTGACGACAGATTTGCGCCTCAACCAGCCGCGCTATGCCTCGCTGCCCAACATCATGAAGGCCAAGAAAAAGCCGCTGGATGAAAAAACCCCGGCTGACTATGGCGCCGATGTGAAGCCGCGGCTCAAGGTATTGAAAACCGATGAGCCGCCAAAACGCCTCGCCGGTGTCAAGGTCAAATCGGTTACCGAACTGGTATCCAAACTCAAAGAAGCAGGAGCAATCTGATCATGGCCGTGCTTCTCATTGCCGAACACGACAACAAGTCCCTCAAGGATGCAACCCACAAGGCGCTCACCGCCGCAGCCCAGATGGGCGGCGACGTGCATGTGCTGGTGGCTGGCAACAATGCCGCCGCCGCCGCCGCTCAAGCTGCGAAGTTGACGGGCGTGAAAAAAGTCCTTCACGCCGAAAGCCCTTCGCTGGAGCGCCCCCTTGCCGAGCCCATGGCCGCCACGATTGTGTCACTCGCCGGAAGCTACGATCACCTCGTGGCCGCCGCCACGACCAATGGCAAGAATTTCATGCCGCGCCTCGCCGCACTTCTCGATGTGATGCAAATCTCCGATATTTCCGAAGTGAAATCCGCCGACACCTTTGTGCGCTTGATCTACGCCGGCAACGCAGTCCAGACCGTGCAATCCACTGATGCCAAGAAAGTCATCACCGTGCGCACCGCAAGCTTTGCCGCAACCGGAGAAACCGGTTCAGCCGTGGTCGAAAAAGTAACCGCCGCCGCCGATCCCGGCCTGTCGACCTATCAGAGTGAAAATCTCACAAAGTCCGATCGCCCCGAACTCACCTCCGCCAAGGTCATCGTCTCCGGTGGCCGTGGCATGCAGAACGGCGAGAACTTCAAGATGCTGGAAACCGTGGCCAGGAAGCTTGGCGCCGCGGTTGGCGCTTCGCGCGCCGCCGTCGATGCGGGCTATGTTCCCAATGATTATCAGGTGGGCCAGACCGGCAAGGTCGTAGCACCTGATCTCTATATCGCCGTTGGCATTTCAGGGGCCATTCAGCATTTGGCCGGCATGAAGGATTCCAAGATCATTGTCGCCATCAACAAGGACGATGAAGCTCCCATCTTCCAGGTGGCGGATTTTGGCCTTGTCGCCGATCTTTTTCAGGCCGTGCCGGAACTTGATGCCGAATTGGCCAAAATCCTGAAGTAGCAGGCTCTCTACCTGCGCGCCGCAAGCCGCGTCGCGGTCATGGACAGGGCGATGGCCACGGCAAGAAAACCGAGAGCCATCCAGGCGACACTTGCAGAGATGCCGTCCTTAATCGCAAACCCGCCGGTGGCGGCCCCTACCGACTGCCCAAGATAGACGGCGGAGGTATTGAGCGCCACGGTTGCTGCGGCAAGCGGCGGCGCGATGACTACCAGCCTGCTTTGTTGCAGTGAATTGGATGAAAATGTTCCCAGGCCCCAAGTGAAACAGGCGATGCAGCCCATGATATAATTGCCAAAGAACAGCCCGAACATGCCGAGCCCCGCAATCAGGAAACACAGCGCGACAAGAATGGCCCGGTCGACGCCAAACCGCCTGATGGCCTTTGTTGCAAGATAATTTCCCAAAACCCCGGCAACCCCGAATATCCCGAACATCAAGGCAATGTTGTTTGGCGTGGCGGCAAATGCTTCGCGCAAAATCGGGGCGAGATAGCTCACCACTGTGAACTGCCCGGACATGCTGAGAAGCGTCACCAGCAGGATGCACAAGAGCGCGGGATTCTTGAATACCGCAACCCACGATGAAAATTGCAGGGGCTGAACCCGCAAGCCCGGCTTGAGCGACAGCATGACGCCGACGCAAGACACGGCCGCGAGAACGGCCATGACCAGGAACGTGGCGCGCCAGCCAAAGGCGGTGCCCAAAATGCTGCCCAGCGGAATGCCTACAACCGAGGCCAGCGACCAGCCGATAAAAATGAAGGCAATGGCTTCCGATCGCCGTTGAGGCGGCACCAGCAAGCCAATCGTCGCCGCAGCTTGCGGTGTGAACAGCGCCGCCGCAACCATGGTCACCGTGCGGATGACAAGCAGGGACCAGAATTCTGGCGCAAGGGCTGCCAGACCATGGCCCACCGCGAAAATCGCCGCCGACACCGCGAGCAACACGCGCCGGTCAAACCGGCTCGTCAGCCCCGCCAGAACTGGAGCGCCCACGCCCACCACCAGACCGCCGGCAAACAGCAGCAGCCCCGCCGTGGCCGGCGGCACATGGAGATCGGCTCCCAGCACATTCAACAGCCCGGCCGGGAGCAATACCCCCGTACCGATGACAAAATTGCCAAACAGCAGGGACCAAAGCGCCAAGCGTTGCGGGGCCTCACCGGGTATCGGCGTCATCAAGCAAACTTTCACAAAGCAAAACGAAAGCAGCCGGCTCCAAACCTGTCCAGCGCCAGTTAAGCATGGCCCTGTGCGATTATGCTGCACCTGCGAAATAGACTTGCTCTAAACCTGTGCGCGTTATAGGCTTAAACGCTGAAATCAAGCGAGTTACGAACGGACATGAAGATCAAGACAGTCGGCATCATTGGTGCTGGGCAAATGGGCAGTGGCATTGCGCATGTCTGTGCCCTCGCCGGATTTGACGTCGGCGTCAATGATGTCAGCAAGGAGCGCATTGATGCGGGCATAGCCACCATCAGCGGAAACCTCGGTCGGCAGCTGAAATCAGGCAAGATCACCGAAGCTGACCGCAATGCCGCTCTCAAGCGCATTGCCCCTGTTGCAGCTTACGAAGGCTTTGCCGACTACGACCTCGTCATCGAATCCGCCGTCGAGGATGAGCAGGTCAAGCGCAAGATTTTCCAGGCCCTGTGCCCGCATTTGAAGCCGCACACGATTGTCGCCTCCAACACCTCGTCGATTTCCATTACCAGGCTTGCGGCAGTGACAGGCCGCCCTGAGAAATTCATGGGCATCCACTTCATGAATCCCGTGCCCGTCATGGAACTGGTGGAACTCATCCGCGGCATTGCCACGGAAGAGGCAACCTTTGCCGCCGTGAAGGAATTTACCCTCGCCCTCCACAAGACCATTGCGGTGGCCGAGGATTTTCCCGCTTTCATCGTGAACCGCATCCTGCTCCCCATGATCAACGAGGCGATCTATACGCTTTATGAGGGCGTGGGCGGCGTCGAAGCCATCGACACGGCCATGAAGCTCGGCGCCCGGCATCCCATGGGGCCCCTCGAACTGGCTGACTTCATCGGACTGGATACCTGCCTTTCGGTGATGCAGGTGCTTTATGAAGGCTTGGCCGATTCAAAATACCGGCCGTGCCCGCTGCTGGTGAAATATGTCGAAGCCGGCTGGCTGGGGCGCAAGTCGAACCGCGGCTTCTATGACTATCGTGGCGAAAAACCTGTCCCCACCCGCTAATCCTGTTCGGCTATGGCGGCCCTGATCATCGCAACGGCTTCTGCGCCGTTCCATTCCGCCGGTCCCAGCAGGCGCCCGATTTCGCGGCCCTTGCGGTCAATCAGCAGGGTCACCGGCAGACCCAGGGCCTGCAGCATCGTGAGGGAAGCGGTCGTCTCGTCGCTATAGAGGCCCAGTGAGTCTGCTCCCGTTTCCTTCAAGAACGCCGCCGAGGCTTCCAGCCCCTTGCGGTCAACGCTCAACGCCACAACCTCAAAATCCTTCGACCCCAACTGCTGCTGCACCGCGTTCAGGGCGGGCATTTCCTTCCGGCACGGCGCGCACCATGTGGCCCACAAATTGAGCAAAACCACCCGGCCCCGCCATCTGTTAAGCTTTATCTCGCTTCCCGTTGAATCCTTGAATGCAAGGTCTGGGACGACTGGCCTGTCCGCCTTGACCAGGAAGGCCGCCATTGACCCGGCGGCAAAAGCCTTGAAACCGCTGCTGCCGTTGACTTCCGGCACCTCGCGCGGCGCATCGCCGGACAGGTAAATGCCGGCGCCCCCCGCAATAAGGGCAAGCAGGACGAGGTAGATCAGGGAATTCCGGTTTCGCTTTGGCTCATTCATGGCTAAAAGGCATACTCGTTTGCATTAGGGATTTCCAATGACCAATAAAATGTGGGGCGGCAGGTTCAAATCCGGGCCCGGCGCCATCATGCAAGAGATCAATGCTTCCATCGGCTTTGACAAGCGCCTCTATGCCCAGGACATTGCAGGTTCGAAGGCCCATGGCGCAATGCTGGCCCACCAGGGCATCATTTCCAAGTCCGATGCGAAAGAAATTACCCGTGGCCTCGACCAGGTACAAGCCGAGATCGAAGCTGGAACGTTCACCTTTTCGACAGCGCTCGAAGACATCCACATGAATGTTGAACAGCGCCTGAAAGACATCATCGGCGAACCCGCCGGAAGGCTTCATACGGCACGTTCGCGCAATGACCAGATCGCCACGGATTTCCGCCTTTATATCCGTGACACCGTTGACCATCTCGATGGCCAGTTGAAGGACCTGCAATTGGCGCTCTCCGAAAAAGCCGAGGCCCATGCCAAGACCATCATGCCCGGCTTTACCCATCTGCAGGTGGCCCAGCCCATCACTTTCGGCCACCACTGCCTCGCCTATGTGGAAATGCTGGCGCGCGACCGCTCCCGTCTTGCCGATGCAAGACGGCGGATGAATGAAAGTCCTCTGGGTGCCGCGGCACTTGCCGGCACATCATTTCCAATTGACCGCGCCATGACGGCCAAGGCTATGGGCTTTGACCGGCCCATGCGCAATTCGCTGGATGCGGTGGCCGACCGTGATTTTGTTCTGGAGCTTCTCTCCGCCGCTGCCATTTGCGCCACCCATCTCTCGCGGCTGGCGGAAGAGATTGTCATTTGGTCCACCACGCAATTCCGTTTCGTGAAGCTGTCGGACAAGTTCACCACCGGCTCCTCCATCATGCCGCAAAAGCGCAATGCCGATGCGGCCGAGCTGGTGCGCGCCAAGCCCGGGCGGATCCTCGGCGCGCTCACATCCCTGCTTGTCGTCATGAAGGGGCTTCCCCTCACCTATTCCAAGGACATGCAGGAAGACAAGGAGCCGGCCTTTGACGCAATCGACAGCCTGTCGCTTGCAATTGCGGCGATGGCCGGCATGGTGCGCGATCTCGTGCCCAATGCGGAGGTCATGCGAATTGCCGCGGCAAGCGGATATTCAACCGCCACCGATCTTGCCGACTGGCTCGTCCGTACACTGAAGATGCCGTTCCGCGACGCCCACCATGTGGCGGGGTCGCTTGTGGCACTGGCGGAAAAGAACGGCTGCGACCTGCCCGGGCTGAAACTGGGAGACATGCAAGAAATCGAAAAGCGCATTACAAGGGATGTCTACAAGGTGCTTACCGTCGAAGCTTCCGTTGCCTCGCGCACGAGTTTTGGCGGAACTGCACCTGCAAATGTGGCGCGCGAAGCCAGGCGCTGGCTGAAACTGTTGAAATAGGGGGAATCACATGAAACTCATCATTACGCTGCTGCTCCTGGTGGGCATCACCACCACGCTGAACGCTTGCGGGCGGCGCGGCGATCCGGAAGCGCCACAATTGCAGCAGGCCCAGTAATCCATGCATCATTTTGCCTATCGTGATGGCGTGCTCCATGCGGAGGATGTTGATCTCAACATCATTGCCGATGAAATTGGCACGCCCTTCTACTGCTATTCCTCCGCCACCCTGGAGCGCCACTACAGGGTGATGGCGGAAGCCTTCAATGGCACCGACCATTTCATCTGTTACGCCATGAAGGCCAATTCCAACCAGGCTGTGATCCGGACCATGGCCGATCTCGGCGCAGGCATGGATGTGGTCTCCGAAGGCGAGCTTCGCCGCGCCCTTGCCGCCGGCGTTCCCGGCCGCAAGATCGTCTTTTCCGGCGTTGGAAAAACCGCCCGCGAAATGGCCCTCGGCCTGAAGGAGGGCGTCTCCTGCTTCAATGTGGAATCAGAGCCGGAACTGGAACTGCTTTCCCAAGTGGCCCAGCGCACCGGCCAGCGCGCCACCATTTCCATCCGCGTCAATCCCGATGTCGATGCCAAAACCCATGCCAAGATAACCACCGGCAAGGCCGACAATAAGTTCGGCATTTCCTTCACCCGCGCCTCACAGGTCTATGCCCGCGCCGCCGCCCTTCCCGGACTTGATGTCGCCGGCATCGACATGCACATCGGCAGCCAGATCACCGACATCGAACCCTTCGAACAGGCTTTCAGGCTGATGGCCGAACTCGCAACGCGGCTGAAATCCGAAGGCCACAACATTCGCCATCTCGATCTGGGCGGAGGCCTAGGCGTCCCCTACCGAGGCACCAATGACGTGCCGCCCCACCCCGATGAATATGCCGCTATGGTGAAGCGGACGCTCGGCCACCTCGGCCTGAAATATGTCCTCGAACCTGGCCGCATGATTGCCGGAAATGCCGGCATCCTGGTGTCGCGGGTGATCTATGTGAAGGAAAACGATGGCAACTATTTTGTCATCCAGGATGCGGCGATGAATGATCTCATCCGGCCCACCCTCTATGACGCCTATCACGAGATCATTCCGGTGAAGAAGCCCGCCGACAAGGCTTCGGAGATCACCGCCGATGTCGTGGGTCCGGTCTGCGAAACCGGAGATTACATTGCCAAGGCACGGCGCCTGCCCAAGCCCGATCCGGGCGATCTGCTCGCCACCATGACGGCCGGCGCCTATGGCGCCGTGCAGTCCGGCACCTACAACACCCGGCCGCTCGTGGCCGAGGTCCTGGTAAAGGGCAGCACCTGGTCGCTGGTCAGGCCCCGCCAGACCTATGAGGATCTCCTCGGGCTGGACCGCCTTGCCCTGTGGCAGGCGAAGAGCTGACGCTTCCATTCATTAAAATGTGATAAGTTCCCTTGGGCATATTTCCGCCGAGGTGTGCTAGTATCTTCCCGGCATGGCTGAACTCACACAGGCTCGCATTGAGCGTAAAATTGCGGCAGCGCGCTTGGCCCTGTTCTGGGAAAGCCTGTGGAATGCCCTGTGCTGGCCCCTCATCCTGACGCTTGTATTGGCCGCAACGGCACTTTCCGGCTTGCTCACCCAACTCCCTGATCTGCTGCGCTTTGGCCTCCTGGGGCTTCTGGCCGTAGCAATTGTCTGGTCGCTGCGGCATGTACTGAGAATCACCTGGCCCACCCCCTATGCCGCCATGCGCCGGATCGAGGCCCATTCCAGTCTTTTCAACCGCCCGTTGTCCACCAGCAATGATACGCTTGCCGGGGACAGCCTCGACGAAAGAAGTCGCGCCCTGTGGGAAGAACACAAGCGCCGCCAATTGGCCAAGCTCTCCGGCTTGAAGGTTGGAGCCCCGCAATCAAACTGGCGCGATCTTGATCCCCGCTCGTTGCGGGTGCCCGCAAGCCTCGCCTTGTTCGCAGTTATTTTCCTCGCCCAGGGCGACGGCATCTCAAATCTCAAAGACAGCTTTCAGGTGGGCCCGGCTGCGGCCCAGAAGCCCGTAAGCCTCGATGCCTGGCTGAAGCCGCCGGCCTATACTGGAAAAGCCCCGCTGCTCCTCACCAGCCCGGCCCAGATTGAGAAGCTGAAAACCGATCGCAACATTCTTGTGGCCGAAAACAGTGGCCTCGTTCTCCGCCTCGACGGCGCGAAGAATCCGCGGCTCGGCTTTTATGATTTGTCAAATCCGGAGGCTGAACTGAAAAGCCTGACGGCAACAACCAAGTCCACCCATGGCCTGTTTGAGGCCGAAGCCAAGCTCAATGTGCCCGCCCTCATCAGGGTTTTCGACGGCGGCACCGTACTGGCAGCCTGGCATGTTTCGCTCATTCCCGATAAGCCACCGAGCGTTTCCGTCGTCGAGGAACCAAAATCCGAAAATCTTGGCTCACTCACAGTGAAGTGGAAAGCCGCCGATGACTACGGAGTGTCCGCGATCACCTCGCAGATCGACTTGTCTGACAACCAGGAGGATGGCGTGGGCTTTGCCGGCAACGGCGTATTTCTGTTCGACCCGCCAAAGTTTCCCGTGAGCCTGCGCAAATCCGCGCCGCGTGAAGAACTGGGCTCAAGCAGTGCCGATCTCACCGCCCATCCCTGGGCCGGTTTGTTCGTGGACCTCACCCTTGAAGTCAGCGACGCCGCAAAACAGACCACCAAAAGCGACGTGAAGTCATTCAAGCTTCCCGAGCGGTTCTTCACCAAACCCCTGGCCCAAGCCCTGATCGAGCAGCGCAAGACCTTGATCATGGAACCCGATGAAGCCGGAAGTGTGGAAAAGCTGCTGCAGGCTCTCCTGATCTACCCCGCAGGCCTCATCGAAAACAGCGGAACGCAAATATCAATCGCGGCAATCGTATCGCGCATCAGGAATGTGCGCAGCCACACCGATGTGAAAGAGGCTGTCGATCTCCTCTGGCAGACGGCCCTGAGCATCGAGGAAGGCGATCTCTCCGATGCCCGCGCCGAACTCGAAGCCGCCCGCAAGGCGCTGGAGCGCGCCCTGGCCGAAGGCGCAACACCCGAACAGTTGCAGGAATTGATGAAGAACCTGCGCGGCGCCATGGACCGCTACATGCAATCCATGAAGCGCGAGGCCGAAAAGCGCATGGCCCAGGGCGAGCAGAACAAGAACCGCCGCACCCCTAACGGCAAGATGATCACCGAGCAGGACTTGCAGCAAATGCTCGATACCATTGAAAAGCTGAGCCAGAACGGAGCCAATGAGGCGGCCCAGGAATTGCTCGCCCAGCTTGATGAGATTCTGAAAAATTTGGAGCCCGGCATGGCCCAGCAAGGCGGACAGCAAGGCGATTCGGCCACGACCGAGATGCTCAACGAGCTCTCGGAACTGATGCGCCGCCAGCAGGACCTTATGGATCAGACCCAGCGCATGCCGGGGGGCGAAAGCGGACCTCTTGATCAGGAAGGCGATGATCCCGGTAACCGCAGCGGCAATATGGGCTCTGAGGGACTTGCCGGCGAACAGGGCAATATCGGCCGCATGCTCGAGCAGTTCATGAAGCAGTTGGGCCAGAACGGCCTCCAGGCGCCGCCCTCATTCGGCGAGGCCGGAAAACAGATGGGCGAAGCCGAACAATCCCTCCAGCAGCGCGAACGTGAACAGGCCCTGGGCGCCCAGGGCGAAGCCCTCAACCAGTTGCGTGCCGGAGCCCAGGACATGGCCCGCCAGATTCAGCAGCAGGGTCAGAACGGCCAGGACAATACCGGCCGGGAAGGCGAAGCCCGCGGCGAAACCCATGATCCCCTCGGCCGGCCCATGCCCTATAGCGGCGATAACTTCGGCCCGAAGGAAAACATGCTGCCCTCGGAACTTGCCATCCGCCGCGCCCGGGAAATTCTCGAACACCTGCGCTCGCGCGCCAACACCCCGGACTTGCCGCGCATCGACAAGGACTACATCGACCGTCTGCTGCGCGGGCTCTACTAAACCGCCGGCACCACATGCCCGACAAAGGGCAGCTCGCGGAACTGGTGCGCCATGTCCATGCCATAACCTACGACAAATTTGTCGGGACATGAGAAGCCGCAGAAATCCGCCTTGATATTGGCGGCGAGGTGGCCGGGCTTGTCGAGCAGCACCGCCGTCATCACGCTTGAAGCGCCGCGTGCCATCAGCAGATCCTTGGCAAAGGCCAGCGTCCGGCCCGATTCGAGGATATCATCAACCAGCATCACATCCCGGTCCCTGATCGGCGATTCGATGTCGCGCAGGACTTCAACCTGGCCCGAGGAAACCTGGGCCGCCCGGTAGCTGGCCAGAATCATGAAATCCACCTCCGGCGAAAGGCCTGCATGATGCATGGCCCGCATCAGGTCCGCCGCGAAGATGAAGCTGCCTTTCAGAACCGGAACCACCAAGAGGTTCTTCGGCTTTCGCGCCGCGATTTCGCGGGCCAGCGCTTCGATGCGTTTGGCAATGTCGGCTTCCGAGAACAGGACCGAAATGCGGTGGCCGTCGATGGTAATGTCGCTCATGGGCTAGGGTTTGAGCCGATTTCATCCCTGTGTGCAAAGCGAATTTGCAGGTTTTTCGCAGTTTCCGGCGGCGAAGCGACGCGGGTCACGAAACTGGTGGATTCACCCGCCCGAAGCGGCCTTGCCCCTGTATCCAGAGTCCAGGTGTAGACTTCCCCATGGCCGCCGTCGTTCAGGCCAAAACGCAGCCACGGGATCTTCCGGGTGCTGTTGGTGATATTGCTGACCTCGCCTTTGATGCTCAAAACACGGACACCGTCAACAAGGGCATGCTGCTGTTCAACCCGACGGATCTCAAGCCCGTAGATATTGACATTGTAGCCCGCGGCGTCATAGGCCCGCACCGTGACCGGCGCGAGGCTCACCACGGCTTCGGGGAAAGCGGCGGCGGCAGCAACCGGCGCAAGCAGGCATGCGCCAAGTATGGCCCAGCCCCGCAGACGGCCCAGCCGCTGGCGTTTTTTCACCGCAAAGGCTTCCTTGGCCCGCCGCGATGCTTCGACCAGGCGTTTCACTTCACTGTCCGGCTCGAAGCCATGCTCGATGACGGCCGGCACCTTGCGCGGTGAAATATCGACGATTTCGATGGCCCGGCTCTCGATCCAGCTATGGCCGCAGGCAGCACAACTGATAGCCATGCCATCGCCCGTCAGGCGCTGATCCGGAAAATTGTAGTGTGTCGAGCAGGAAGGACAAGAAATTATCATCTGAAGATCATATCATCCATTGATTCGCCCGCGCCCTCCGCCTAAAGCCCAAGCACCCCCTGAATTGTTAACAGCAATCAGGGTTAATGCGGCGTTAAGACCGGGCGTGGTGTGACAGCTATTTCGGCTTGGAGTTCGGTTTAGTGGTTCGTCTTGACAGTGTTGGCCTGCGTTACGGCGATGGGCCCGAAATTTTGAAGGACGTCAGTTTTCACCTGCGGCCCGGTTCCCTGTGCTTTCTCACCGGGCCTTCGGGAGCGGGCAAGACCTCACTTCTGCGCCTGCTGTTCCTCGCCCTGAAGCCGACCCGGGGCATCATCAACATCTTTGAAAAGGATGTCTCTCAAGTGAGCCGCTGGGAACTGCCGCTGCTCCGCCGCCGAATTGGTGTGGTGTTCCAGGAGTTCCGCCTGCTCGACCATCTCACCACCTTTGACAACGTGGCCCTGCCGCTCCGTGTCATGGGCCAGCGCGAGGACAGCTACCGCTCCGACGTGTTGGACCTGCTCAACTGGGTGGGGCTCGCCGACCAGGCTCAGGCCTATCCGCCGGTGCTGTCCGGCGGCGAGAAGCAGCGCGCCGCCATCGCCCGCGCCGTCATTTCAAAACCGGAACTGCTGCTCGCCGACGAGCCCACCGGAAACGTCGATCCGGTTCTGGCCAAGCGCCTGCTCCATCTCTTCATGGAGCTGAACCGCCTGGGCACCACCGTGTTCCTGGCAACCCATGATCTCAAGCTTGTCTCGCAAGGCAAGGGTTCTGTGCTTCACCTCGAAAAAGGAATATTGAAAGCCGCATGACGCGCCAGAAAAAATTCAGGAAGGGTCCCATCATCCCGCCCGAAGCCGCTCCCCTGAAGGCGCTCACCGTGACCATGACGGTGATGTGCTATCTCGCCTGCCTTGCCATCGGCGCCCTGATCCTGATCGACCGCGCCGTGGAATCCTGGACCAGCGGCCTGTCGCGCGAGGTCACCGTGCAGATCAGGCTCATGCAGAATGCCGACATTGACAAGGAACTGGCCAAGGCGAAAGTCCTGCTCGAAACAACGGTTGGCGTGACCAAAGTTGAGGTGCTTGAACGCGATGCCGGCGCCAAGCTTCTGGAGCCATGGCTCGGAACCGGCAGTCTCGACGACCTGCCCATCCCGCGCCTCATCCGCGTGACCATTGATGAGGCCGCACCGCCTGATTTTGTTGCCCTCGACAACCAGCTGAAAAAGTCCGTGAGCGGCGCAAGTCTCGATACCCACCGGCGCTGGGAGGTGGAACTCACCCGCATGGCAAGGGCCCTTTCAACTCTCTCCTATGCCATTCTTGCCCTCATCTGCATATCAGCCATTGCCATGGTGATCTTTGCCACCCGCACCGTGCTTGACGCCAACCGCCAGGTGGTGGACGTGCTGCATCTCGTGGGCGCCAAGGACAGCTATATCGCCCACCAGATCGACAGCCGTTTTCTCCGCACCGGCTTCATGGCCGGATTGCTGGGCGTGGGCCTTGGGGTATTGACCTTTTTTCTTCTCGGCCTTGCCGGAACAATGGGCGTAGGCGGGGTTGCCGATGCCAGCCGCGGGCTTCTGTTCGCGCCTCCAGAAATCGCCATTTGGAGTTACGGCCTCTTGTTCAGTGTACCGATCATTGCCACGTTGATCTGCCTCGTCACCTCGCGCGTGGCACTCATCCGCATGTTGAGAAGCGTGCTGTGATTGCCTTTCGCTCGCTGCTTTTCAATATTGCCTTCTATGTGAACCTTGCGCTTTTCATGCTGCTGGGGGCGGGATTTTTCCTGGCCCCGCGCAAAGTTGCGCTGCGCGCCCTTCAGGCCTGGGCGCGTACCTCGCTGTGGCTGTTGCGGGTGATCTGCGGCACGCAAATCGAGGTGCGCGGCAAAGAAAATATTCCAGACGGCCCGGTTCTGGTGGCGGGCAAGCATCAATCCGTGTGGGAAACCTTCGCCATCCTTCCCTGTCTCGATGATCCCTGCATGGTCCTGAAACGGGAGTTGTCGTGGATTCCGTTCTTCGGCTGGTTCATTTTCAAATTCCGCATGATCCGGTTGGAGCGCGGCGCCGGCTCCGCCGCCCTGCGCAAGCTTATGGCAAGGGGCGTCGAGGAGCTTGCTGCGGGCCGCCAGATCGTCATTATGCCGGAAGGTACCAGACAGGCCCCCGATGCGCCCCCCGCCTACAAGCCCGGCGCTGCAGCCCTCTACGGCACCTTGGGCTGCCCCTGCCTGCCCTTTGCCGTGAATTCCGGCCTGTTCTGGCCCCGCCGCAAATTCCTCCGCTATCCCGGCACCATCGTCCTGGAATTCCTGCCGCTCATCCCCGCAGGCCTTCCCCGCAAGGCCTTCCAGGAAAGACTCCAGGATGACATCGAAACCACCACGGCCAAGCTCGTGGCCGAGGGTCGCGAGGCAGTACGAATCAAGAACATTTCTCGACTCTGACCACACTTTGCGATACTATCGCCGCAGGAGTGACCGAGGTCGTCATGGATAAAAGCGTTGGTATTCTCGATCCCATCTCGCAAGAGATCTGGGACATGAAGTATCGGTTCAAGGACGTGGGTGGCGCCATCCATGACCAGACCATCGAGGACACCTGGTGGCGCGTTGCCCGCGCCGTGGCCGAGGCCGAAAAACCGGCCCTGCGCGAGACCTGGGCCTCTTCGTTCTATGAAGCGTTTTCGGATTTCCGCTTTTTACCCGCCGGCCGCATTGTCGCCGGTGCTGGCACCAAGCGAAGCGTCACCCTGTTCAACTGCTTCGTCATGGGCACCATCGATGACTCCATGCTCGGCATATTCGATGGCCTGAAGGAAGCAGCCCTCACCCTGCAGCAGGGAGGCGGCATCGGCCATGATTTCTCAACGCTCAGGCCCAAGGGTGCGCCCGTCAAAGGCGTGGGCGCCGATGCCTCGGGACCCTTGAGCTTCATGGATGTCTGGGACTCCATGTGCCGCACCATCATGTCGGCAGGCGCCAGGCGCGGCGCCATGATGGCAACCATGCATTGCCACCATCCCGACATCGAAGCCTTCATTGCCGCTAAGCGCGATCCGCTGCGGCTCAGGAATTTCAATTTGTCGGTGCTGGTGAGCGATGCCTTCATGGCTGCGGTGAAGGCAGATGCACCCTGGACCTTGACCTTTGCGGGGCAGGATTACCGCACAATCTCGGCCCGCAGCTTGTGGGACCAGATCATGCAGTCAACTTATGACTATGCCGAACCCGGCGTCATCTTCATTGACCGCATCAACGCGCAAAACAATTTGGGCTACTGCGAAACCATTCACTGCACCAACCCTTGCGGCGAGCAGCCCCTGCCCAGCTATGGCGCCTGCCTGCTGGGTTCGATCAATCTCACGCGCTTTGTGAAATATCCGTTCGAGGCCAATGCCTCAATCGATGAAGCGGCCCTGAGCAAGACGGTGGGTGTGGCCATCCGCTTTCTGGACGATGTGGTCGACGTGTCGAATTATCCGCTTGAACAGCAGGCGGCAGAAGCCCGTGCCAAGCGCCGTCTGGGTTTGGGAATGACCGGCCTTGCCGACGCGCTCGCCATGTGCGGCCTGCGTTATGGTTCAAGTGCTGCCGCCGAAGCCGCAAATACCTGGGCGAAAATCATCGAGAACGCCGCCTACAAAATGAGCTCGAAGCTCGCCGCCGAGAAGGGCTCCTTTCCACTTTTCAATGCGGAGGCCTATTTGAAAGGCGGCCACGCCAGAAAACTTCCCAAAGCCATCAGACAGGACATTGCCTCATCGGGCCTGCGCAACGGGCTGCTCACCTCCATTGCTCCCACCGGCACCATTTCGCTTTTCGCCGGAAATGTCTCGAGCGGCATCGAACCCATTTTCAGCGTGAGCTATGAGCGCAAGGTGCGGCTCGCCGACAACAGCCGCATGACCCTGCGCGTCGATGACTATGCCGCCAGGCTCTGGTGGCACCTCAAGGGCGCCGACACGCCGCTGCCGCCGGCTTTCGTCACCGCCGATGATCTCACCCCGCACGAACACCTCGTCATGCAGGCCGCGGTTCAGAAACACATCGACAGTTCCATTTCGAAAACCATCAATGTGCCCGAGGATTGCAATTTCGAAAGCTTCAAGGATGTCTACAGCGAAGCCTATGACCTGGGCCTCAAGGGATGCACCACCTTCCGTCCCAACGAGGTGACCGGATCCGTGCTGTCGACCGCCTCGGTGACCGAGGACAGGGATGTGACCGTCATGGAGCGCGACCCGGCGCTCAATGGCATCACCTACAAACTGAAGTGGCCCGAAACCGACCACGCCATCTACATCACCATGAATGACATCGTGAAGGACGGGAAGCGCCGCCCCTTCGAAATTTTTATCAATTCGAAAAACATGGAGCACTTCGCCTGGACCGTGGCGCTCACCCGGATGATTTCCGCGGTGTTCCGGCGCGGCGGCGATGTGTCCTTTGTCGTAGAGGAGCTGAAGGCGGTGTTCGATCCCCGCGGCGGGCAATGGATGGATGGCCACTATGTGCCGAGCCTCCTGGCGGCCATCGGCAGCGTCATCGAAAAACACATGGTTGAAATCGGCTTCCTCGAACCCCGGCAGAAGACCGAATTCGTGGCAACGCCAGGCGCCAAAAGGGCTTCCTGCCCGCGCTGCGGCGAGTTGGCACTGGTCTTTCAGGAGGGCTGCGCTACCTGCCTCTCCTGCGGATTTTCGAAGTGCAGCTAAATTAGTGCTTGCATTTGAATCAAAGTTGTTCTATGTTTGTTCCCATGTTGATACAAGGTTCCCCCATCTCTATTAATTTCCCGCTGGGCTCAAATGATAATGAGCGTTTCTGGTACTGGCGGGGGGCTTCGGGCAAGAAATACATCCACTCCGTCTATGCTGCGAGCGCCTGTCCGCCGCTTCCCGGTGCCGTTTATGTGGCTGTCCGGCGAATTGGCCAGCTTAGGACTGTCACCGCCATGGGCCGCTTTTCACCCTTCTGGGACGGCACATCTTCCGAATTGGCTGATGTCGATGCCGATGAGATCCACGTTCATCTGCTGGCCCGCGACGATGTCGCGGCCAACGCCGTTCTGGATGATCTTCAGGAGGCCTTTGTTGAATCCCGCCAGACCGTGAGCCTAGCCGCCTAGTAGGTGCAGTTCGGCGCCGATGGCTTCCAGCGTCTTGTCGTGGATGTTCATCTGCCGGAGGTGGACAAGCGTGTTCATGACATAGTCGCGGCAATGGCCGAACTTCCCTTCGCCCTGCATGACATGTTTCAAAATCTCCGCATGCGAGAGCTTGCCCGCATACTGGGGATGGGCCCGGTCAACGATAAAAGCCACCGCCTCGACTTTCTCCTGGCCTCCCAGAAGTTCAACCTGCTGCGTCACTTCCAGATAGACCTGGCTCACCTGTTCGCGCTCGCGCAGGTAAGCCAGCGTTGCCTCCCACTTCGAAGGCCTGATCTGAAACGCCACGCCAACGCACGAGCCGCCGCGGTCCAGCCCAAGCACCAGGCCGGGCAAGGCCTCGGTGCCCCGGTGATGCAGCGAATAAACGCAAAGGCTGCGGTGAAAGCCGCGGATGCGCCCGTGCGCCTGCGACTCAAACTCAAACCCCGGCCGCCACATGAGCGACCCATAGCCAAATATCCAGCACTGTTGCATGCTCATTCCGCTTCAAATCACTTCAGGAGAATCATTAGATCATATGGCTTCCAATGCAAAACGCCCATGGTACATGTTCTATCCGCTCACCGGAATGATCCTCGTCAGCCTTCTCTGGTGTGGTTACTGGTTCATTGCCTTTTCGGGTGCCAAGGAACTCTTTGAAGCAAAGCGCCTGGAATTCGCAGGCCGAGGCATGGCGTTCTCCTGCGCCCGTGAAAGCTGGGGCGGCTTTCCCTTCCGCTTTGAATTCCAGTGCGGGACCGCAAAGTTGCATTTTATCCACGGCAGCCAAACCTACGGCGTCCAGACATCAAAAATCCTGGCAATTGCCCAAGCCTATAATCCTCTCCATGTCATTGTGCTCGTCGACGGTCCCACGTCAATTGATCAAACAGCAGTCATCCATGACCGCGCCCTGATGTCCGTGACGGCCGGTCTTGATCAGGACTGGGATGCAAGTCTGGAAACTGCCAGCGTAACAGCCCAGGGCCTGTTTACGGCTGGCCAACTGAAACTCTTCGCCAGAAGATTAAACGGCAGGCTGGATCTCGCCGCCAACACCAAAGAGCTCACCGTAATCCAGCCGGACATTCCGCCCATCATCGTTTCAAGTGCTGAACTCGTCGGCCAGACCAGCGCCTCGCTCCTCACGCAACGGCGTCTGGCCGGACACACCCTCGACATAAGCGCGCTGAAAATTTCGCAAGGGCCCGTGGAGTTCGCGGCGACAGGCACTGTCTCACTCGATCCCCAGCACCGGTTGGCAGGCAAGCTCTCGAGCCAGACCAACGACATCGACGGCGTGATGAAATTCATTGAACCCGTCTTTGCCTTGAATGAACAGGACAGTACCACAATAAAAAATCTCGTCAGCTTGACCGGCAGCGATCCCTCGACAGGGACGACAAAGGCAGACCTTGTTGCGAAAGATGGCGCCCTCTACTGGGGTTTGCTCAAGCTCGCAGACCTCGCGCCACTCTATTAACGGTGTTTTGGATCGCGGCCGAAATCCGGTGCCGCGGTTTCCTGCCCCGCCGCGATGATGTTCCGGCGCACTTCGCGGGCTCGCGTGAAAAGATTGAAAAGCGTTTCGCCATCGCCCCAGCGGATGGCCCGCTGCAGCGCCGACAGGTCCTCCGAAAACCGCCCCAGCATCTCCAGCACCGCTTCGCGGTTATTCAGGAACACGTCGCGCCACATGGTGGGATCGGATGCCGCAATGCGGGTGAAATCGCGAAAGCCGCCGGCTGAATACTTGATCACTTCCGAATCCGTCACCTCTTCAAGGTCGGCCGCGGTGGCCACCGTGTTATAGGCAATGAGATGCGGCAGATGGCTGGTGATCGCCAGCACAAGGTCGTGATGCTCAGGCGTCATTTGGTCTACGTAGGAGCCGCAGGAATGCCAGAATTTTTCCAGCCGCATCACAGCGACGGCATCGCTGCCGGGAAGCGGCGTGAGGATGCACCAGCGCTTGAGAAACAGGTCGGCAAAGCCGGACGCAGGTCCTGATTGCTCCGTGCCGGCAATGGGATGGCCGGGCACGAAATGAACTCCAGCCGGCAAATGCGGCGCCACATCCCGTACCACGGCGGCTTTGACCGACCCCACGTCCGTGACAATGCAGCCCGGCTTCAGCGCCGCACCCATTTCCTTCGCAATGGCCCCGCAGGCGCCCACCGGCACGCACAGAATAACCAGATCCGCATCTCTCACTGCCGAGGCCGCGGTGGCATGAATGCTGTCAACCAAACCAAGCTGCACCGCCGCCTTCCGTGTCTCCTCGCTTTTTGCATAGCCCGTGATATGTGCCGCGATCTTCTCGCGCCGCATGACATGGGCAAGTGACGAGCCGATGAGGCCGATGCCGATAAGGGCCACGCGTTCAAACTGCACGCTCATTTCAGGAAGTCCGTAAGGGCCGACACAACGGCGCGGTTTGCTTCTTCGTCGCCAATGGTCATGCGCAGGCAGTGCGGCAGGCCATAGGCCTCCATCCGCCGCAGAATTATCCCGTGCTCATTGAGAAAGGCATCAGCCATCCCAGCTGTTTTCTTTCCGCTGGCAGCAAAATGAATGAGCAGGAAATTTCCCACGCTCGGCGTGACTTTAAGGCCCAGCGCCTGCAATTGCTCCGTGAGCAGGACAAGCCACTTCTCATTATGCGCAATCGCGGCTTCAACAAATTTCTGGTCGTTAATCGCCGCAACGCCCGCCGCCATCGCCGCCGCGCTGACATTGAACGGCCCGCGGATCCGGTTCAGCACGTCAGCCACGTGGGCCGGACAGTAGGCCCAGCCCAGGCGCAAGCCCGCAAGTCCGTAGATTTTCGAGAAGGTGCGCGTCATGACCACGTTGTCGGACGTTGCAACAAGCTCGAGGCCAGACTCATAGTCATTGCGCCTGACATATTCCGCATAGGCCGCATCAAGCACCAGCAGGGTTGTTTTCGGCAGTCCCGCATGCAGGCGCTTCACCTCGTCGAAAGGCAGGTAGGTGCCCGTGGGATTGTTGGGATTGGCAAGAAATACCATCTTGGTCCGCGGTGTGACGCATTTCAGCATCTCATCAACACTGGTCGTGTGATCAACTTCCGGCGCGACTACAGCCTTGGCCCCATTGGAGGCGATGGCTATGGGATAGACCAGGAATCCAAATTGCGAATAAACCGCCTCGTCGTCCGGCGCCAGATAGGCATGCGCCAAGAGCTGCAGCAATTCATCCGAGCCGGCACCGCAGACGATTGATCCCGCATTCAATCCGTATCGCGCCGCAATCGCCTCACGCAGTTCCGCGGCCGAACCGTCGGGATAGAGCGCCAGCAGGTTGCTCTTGGAGGCATAGGCCGCCACCGCTTGCGGCGAGGCGCCAAACGGCGACTCGTTGGAGGAAAGCTTGTATATTTTGGCACCCTTGGCGGCGCTCTTACCCGGCACATAGGGCGAAATATCAAGAATGCCCGCCTTGGGAAGCGGGTGGCTGGCTTCGGACTTCAGACTCATGATTTGATCTCGAATGGTGAAGGATAGCGTCCGGCCACCTTCAGGCCGAGCAGCGCGTTGGAACGGTTGAGGCCTACGAGCGGGCTTTCATGATCTGACAGGAATCCCGGCAGGCAGGACACCCGGTGCTGGCCCAGCTTGATCTGCCAGAGTGGTGCGGGCGAAAAATCCCGGGGAAGTTTGCCGTCGCTGACCAGCAGGGTTTCATCATCTCCTGTAGGCTCCGGCGGCGAGTGCCCGAACACCAGGAGTTTGGGAACTGTTTCTTCCCGCAGGAACGGCAGGCACGCAATCACCCTTGCCTGGCCAGCCTTGCCGGTGACGAAGGCTTCTACCCAGGGAGACTCGGTTTCAACAATGCAGATGTCTCCCGGGCTGGCGTTGACCTGCATCAGGGCCTGGGCCTCATCGCGGTATTCTTCCACTGGAAGGGTGCCGAAGTAATCCCTGATGCGGAGCCGCAAACCCATTGAGGCATTGAGCTTCTTGCTGATATGAACCGTGATGTCCGCCTGGTTTTGGGCCGAGCGCGCCAGGATGTTTCGCCAAAGACGCACCAGAAGTTCCGGTGGCACAAGGCTATCGGGCCGTGACAGAAGCCGGCGAAGGATGGCCGCTTCGCGTGCCGGCCGGAAGGCCGAACCGCCCAGACCGCCATTCCTCAACTTGATGGCCCGCACGTGTTCGGTCGCGGCAAAGCGCCGTTCAAGCAGGTTTACGAGGCCGTCATCAATGGCATCCATTTCGCGGCGGATGTCTTCAAGCTCAACGTCTGATCCAGCTGGTTCGCTCATGGTCTTCAATCTCTAACGTACTCCGGCGGCCCTACTGGCGCCGCTCCAACAGGATTGGACCTTCATACTGGGAGCCGTCACAAAAGCAAAGGCTTCCCCGTTATTGTCCGCCGTCGAAGCGGACAGGGGACGGCAGCAGGGCTGGCTTGAACCGCGGGATCAGGCGCCTGACCCGCTTGCCTGAGGAAAAGGCATAAACCTGTTTCACCGCCTCAACAATGATGACGCCAGAGAAGCGGGAGGTGATCAAGTCGCCAATCCGTTCAATGGCGCTGGCCCCTGAATGGACAAAACCCCTTTTTGTCGGCGGCATTTGCAGGGCATGGGACCAGGAAACCGCTGAAAACTGTGCCTCCTTGAGCAGGCCCGAAAGCTGGGTGCGCGAAAAAGGCTGGCCATAGCCAAAGGGCGAGGTGTCGAAAGCCGCCCACAGCCCGCGGCGGTTTGGCACTACCAGAACCAGCCGGCCCTGCGGCGCCATCACCCGCCAGACTTCCTGGAGCATCTCGATGGGGCTGTCCGTAAGTTCCAGTCCATGAACCACGAGGGCCAGATCCACCGTGCTTTCAAGCAGCGGAAGGTCAAATTCATCAACCAGGGCCGATTTCACGGCGCCTGACTGCGGCCAGTGAATGACTCCCTGGCGCGCCATCATGAAGGCAAGGGTGCGTTTGGTTTCGGAAGGTAAATCGTCAAGATAGGGCGTGGCAAATCCCATGCCCATTACACAGGCATCGTTCAACGAACCCAGCCGCGGCCGCAGCTTGGCGGAAAGCAGGCGGCGTGTAGCATTTCCCAAAGGACTCGCGTAGAACTCACGCAGATCAACAACATCCATGACGGCGGGTTTTAGCGTTTAACGCCTAATGGGTCATCAACGAAGAAAAACAGGGTTAGTAAATCATATGCCCCATCTCGATATGCGCCAATTCATGTGCCGCTCCGACAACTACGGCGTGATAATCCATGATTCAAAGACAGGGGCCACAGCCTCGATCGACGCGCCCGATGCCGAGGCAGTGGAGGCCGAACTCAGGAAATTTGGCCGGCAGCTCACCCACATATTTACCACCCACCACCACGAAGACCATGTAGCTGGAAACCTGCGGCTCAAGGAGCTCTTTGGCTGCAAGATCATCGGGCCGAAGAACGAGGCTGAGAAAATTCCAGGCATCGATACGGCCGTAAAGGGTGGCGACACGTTCAGCTGGGCCGGGCGCGAGGTGAAAGTCTTTGATTGCCCTGGGCACACCCGGGGTCACATCGCTTTTTATATGCCATCCGAATTTTCACTCTTTGCCGGTGATACGGTTTTTGCCATGGGTTGCGGCCGCGTCAACGAGGGCAGCATGGCGGAGATGTGGCACTCCGTGAATCAGTTCCGCCCGCTTCCGCCGGTGACCCACGTCTATTGCGGCCACGAATATACCGAAGCCAACTGCCGCTTCGCGCTCTCCGTCGAGCCGGGTAACCGCGACCTGCAGCAGCGCGCCACCGTCGTGGCGGCCCAGCGCGCCAGGGGCGAGATGACCTGCCCTTCAACCATCGGCGATGAGTTGAAGACCAATCCCTTCATGCGTTGCGGCAGCCGCGAGATCCGGAAGAACCTGAAGCTGGAGACAGCCACGGACGCCGAAGTGTTTGCCGAGCTTCGCCACCAGAAAAACAGTTTCAAGTGAGGCCCCGGAATATGAAGCTCAGTGACTTTAAGGCCCTAACATTCGATTGCTATGGAACGTTGATCGATTGGGAAAGCGGCATGATAGAAGGGCTCAAACCGCTGACCTCGCGGCTGAAAAACGTACTTTCACGCAACGGCATCCTCGAAGCCCATGCGCGCCATGAATCTTCACAGCAAATCTATACTCCCACCATGAAATATAGCGAGCTTTTGGCCGTGGTGTATAAGCGCCTCGCCGAAGAGTGGGGGCTCGCTGCGTCCCATGACGAATGCCAAACCTATGGCTACGCGGTGAAGGATTGGCCTGCCTTTCCTGATTCTGTCGAAGCGCTGGCGTACCTGAAGAAACACTACAAACTTGTCATCCTGTCGAACGTTGACAATGCCAGTTTCGCCTTCAGCAACCGGCGCCTGCAGGTCGTTTTCGATGCGGTCTACACTGCACAGGACGTGGGCTCCTACAAGCCGAGCGACCGCAATTTCGATTACATGATTGCCAAGCTGCAAGGCCTTGGCATTGCGAAGTCAGAAATACTCCATACCGCTGAAAGCCTGTTCCACGACCATGCGCCAGCACACAAACACGGGCTGGCATCATGTTGGATATATCGTCGCCACAATCAGCAGGGCTTCGGCGCGACAATGGATCCGGGGACGACCCCCAAGTATAATTTCCGCTTCAACAGCATGGCCGATCTGGCCGCGGCACACCGGCAGGAAGCGGCACGTTGAGTCTCGATAAATATGATCAAGCTGGTTTTTCGACAGCGTTGAGATCAGCCGCAGCGGCTCTTGAATTGTAGAATTTGCGTCCGAAAACGCTGATCAGCACGGCACCCACGATTATGGCGCCCCCGATAAAGGCTGCCTCTCCCGGTTTCTCGCCGACAAAAATCCACGGCCACATTGGATTTATGACCGCATCGAGCATTGCGATGAGCGTGAGTGTCACGGCAGGAACTGAATGGGCCCCCTTGATGTAGAAAACCAGGGGAATGGCAAGTTGAAGCGTGGCCATGGCCGCCAACAGGAGAACTTCCCTGAAGCCCACATCGAAACCGCCGCCCGCGTGCCCCGCCGTAAACCCCAGCAATCCCGCAATGAAAAACGACATGATGCCACCAAGGCAAATCGACGGCACCATGTCCACATTGCGGTACCGGCGCAGAGCCAGAGTCTGCCCCGCAAAAGCCATGGGTACGCAAATGGAAAGGAGCAGCCCCAATGTGGAACGGCCAGCCTCGAGCCCGTCCCAGGCGATGACACCGACACCAAGGAGTGCCAGCATCGCTGCGATCCACGCCTCAAATCCGGGCCTTTCGCCCGTCACCCAGGGACTGAGGAGTGCGGCAAACAGGGGTGAGGTGGCGCCGATGACCGAAACGGTGGCGGTGCTGACCATGGTGAGGGAAGACACATAGAGCGTTGATCCCAAGGCAAAGAAAAGGGCCGACGCGAACAGCGCCACCCTCGGTATGTCCAGAAATTTCCGGTAGGCCCCGCGGCCATACACGGCGACGAGATAAACCATAAGGGAAACGGCCAACCAGTAACCCCTCCAGCAATTGAGCTGCCAGCCGTCGAGCCCCGGCATGATGCGGACAAAAACTCCCGAAAGGCTCCATCCAATGGTAGCAAGAAACACAAAGAATACGCCTGTGCCGTAACTTTGTTCAGGTGTCGCCAATATTGCCCCCGCCGCCGCTCAATTCTCGCCAACGTCAACACGCACACATCCAATAGTGAACATTGCGGCTTAGAGAATCAGGCGCGCAACTTCAGATTGTCTGCATCATAAGGACTTTCCGCGATAACGCTAGCCTTGAACGTTTTGTCGAGGATTTTGATTTCCAGTTCAGTATCCAGAGTTGCATACTCGGGCCGCACCATGCCCAGCGCCAGCGACTTGTTCACCCGCCAGCCAAAGCCGCCGTTGGTAGCGCGGCCCACCAGCTTGCCCTTGGAATAAATCGGTTCCGAGCCCCGCGTATCCGAATCCGCATCGCTGACGCCATGAACTTCCATGGTGACAAAATTCCAGTTCAGGCCCTTCTCGCGGCCCGCAACCAGTGCATCCCGGCCCAGGAACTCACCCTTGTTGGGATGCACGAAACGGTCAAGACCCGACTCGTAAGCCGAATACTCGATGGAAAGTTCGCGTGGCACCAGTCGGTAGCTCTTTTCGATTGATAATGACGACATGGCCTTGATGCCATAGGGCTTGATGCCGAATTCGCGGCCCGCTTCCATCAGCAGATCGAACAATGCAACCTGTTGCTCGATAGGGTGGTGGAACTCGAAGCCCAGTTCGCCCACAAAGTTGACGCGGAGTGCATGACAGCTTGTGTGGCCTACCGAAATGGCTTGGCCGGAAAGCCACGGGAAAGCTTCGTTGGAAAGATCCGTCGATGTCAGCTTCTGCAAAACCTTCCGCGAGTTGGGTCCGGCCAGCACGAGCACGCCAAGCCGCGTTGTGATCGGGTTGAGCTTCACCGACCCGTCCTTCGGCAGCAGCTTGTAAAGCGTGTCATGGTCATGGCGCTCGTAGGCGCCGGCGGAGACGAGATAGAAACGCCCCGGCGCCCACTCATAAACCGTGAACTCGGCGCGCACTCCGCCAAGCTTTGTGAGCAGATGGCACAGCGCGATGCGCCCCATCTTTTTTGGAATGCGGTTGGCAAGAATTGAATCCAGCCACTCCCGCGCCCCCGGCCCCGATACTTCCATCTTGGCAAAGGCCGACATGTCTTGGAGGGCCACATTCTCCATCACATTGCGGCACTCTTCACCGACAAAGCGGAAGGCGTTGGAGCGGCGGAACGACCACTTTTCGACAATGCGCCCGTCTTCCGTCGGTGCCGCATGATTGTGATTGAGCAGCACATTTGGCCGGTCGAGATCCTTTTCCGAAAGTGCATAGCCCTTCGGCGCAAACCAGCCCGGCCGCTCCCAGCCGTAGACCGAACCGAACACCGCGCCCAGATCCTTCATCCGGTCATAGCACGGCGTACGCTTCAAGGGACGGGCCGCCGCACGTTCCTCTTCCGGATAATGCATGGTAAAGACGTTGGCGTAAGCCTCTTCGTTCTTCTGCTTGAGATAGCCCTTCGTGGCATAGGGACCGAAGCGCCGCGGATCGACGCCCATCATGTCGATGGTGGGTTCGCCATCGACGATCCATTCCGCCAATTGCCAACCCGCACCGCCGGCCGCCGTGACGCCAAAGGAATGGCCCTCGTTCAGCCAGAAATTCTTCCGGTCCCATGCTGGTCCGATGATCGGCGAGCCGTCCGGCGTGTAGGCAATGGCGCCATTGTAGATTTTCTTGATGCCCAGTTCGCCGAAGGCCGGAACCCGCGTAATGCAGGTTTCAATATAGGGCTCCAGGCGATCGAGCTCGCCCTGGAACAATTCATATTCGCTTTGTTCGGAAGGCCCGTCCACATAGCAACACGGCGCACCCTTCTCATAAATGCCGAGAACAAAACCGCCGTTTTCTTCGCGCAGATACCAGGATGAATCCGCTTCGCGCAGCACGCCCATTTCCGGCAGGCCCTTGGCTTGGCGTTCCTTGATCAGCGGTGAGGGTTCGGTGACGATATATTGGTGCTCGACTGGAATGACCGGAATATCAAGTCCCACCATGGCACCCGTCTTGCGTGCGAAATTGCCTGAACATGAAACAACGTGCTCGCAAGTAATATCGCCCTTGTCGGTCTTTACCAGCCATTCACCCGAAGGAAGCTGCTCAATGGCGGTTACCGTGGTGTTGCGGTAAATCTCTGCGCCTCGGCTGCGCGCCCCCTTGGCCAAAGCCTGGGTGAGGTCCGCGGGCTGGATATAGCCGTCATCCGGATGCTGGATGGCACCAAGGACGCCATCAATGTCGCACAGCGGCCAAAGTTCCTTCAACTGCTTCGGCGTCAGCTTGTTGACCTTGACGCCGATCGTCTCGGCGATTCCGGCGTAATACATGAACTCGTCCCAGCGGTCCTTGGTGCGCGCCACGCGGATGTTGGACACTTTCCGGAAGCCCACATGCTGGCCGGTTTCCGCTTCAAGCTCGCCATAGAGCTTCACCGAATACTTGTGAATCTGGCCCACCGAATAGGACAGGTTGAAAAGCGGAAGCAGTCCTGCCGCATGCCATGTGGACCCGGAAGTGAGCTCCTTGCGCTCCACCAGGACAACATCGCTCCAGCCCTTCTTGGCGAGGTGATAGAGCGTCGAAACGCCAACCACGCCGCCACCGATAACAACTGCCCGCGCCTGCGTTTTCATGGAAATTCCTTTGGACCTGGAAACTCGATTGTGGCCACATTAGTGAGAGAAATTCAACAGACGTGAAGTGGAGCGACGCGGGCAGGGCGGAATCCGACACCGGGACTAGCTCTTCGCAAGTCCCATGTGGCTGATAATGAAGGAACTCAGCGCCCTCACGTCATCCCGGCCAAAAACCGGAACCGGGGCGTCGGCAATGCCGCCAGTTGCTGCGATGGCAACAATGGTGGGATCGTCACCGGCAAGCCGGGGGTGATCAAGCGCCAGATTGCGCACTTCAATCTTGTCGTGGCCGTCGCGCTTGTAGCCTTCGACAATAACGAGATCACAGGGTTCCAGCTTTCGCAGGATGTCAGCAAGGCTGGGCTCCGCTTCACTGCGCAATTCGTGAATGATGGCCCAGCGCCCGCTTGAAACGACCGCTACCTCAGAGGCTCCCGCCTTGCGGTGGCGGAAACTGTCACGGCCTTCATGATCGATGTCGAAGGAATGATGCGCGTGTTTTACCGTCGAAATGCGAAACCCGCGGCTCGTAAGATCGACCACCAGCTTTTCAACCAGCGTGGTCTTGCCGGCATTCTTGAAGCCGGCGACACCGATTATCTTTTGCGTCATGAGGCACCCAGGATCTGTTCGGCGATGCGTAAATCCTCCGGCGCGTTCACATTGAAAAAGGGATCATAAGGCTCAACCGGCCATATCACGCTCTGCGCCGCTGCCCTTTGGGCCCAGTCCTTGACTCGGAACAGATTGTCGCTTGTTATGGCGCGATCAAGATCGTCCAGCAGGTCAGTTTTCCACGCGCCAATGATGTAGTGCTCCTGGTCACCGGAAGCCGCAATGGCCGCGCCCCTCACCAAGGCCTTCTCCAGAAGCTTTGCAACCAGATTGAATGGCAGGAATGGCGTGTCGGACGGAACCGTCACCAGCATCTTCGCCTCGACTTTCTTCGTGAAAACTAGCGCCGCATGCAGGCCAGCAAGCGGAGTCGTCAGTGACGACAAGGCATCAGGCACAACCTCCAGGCCAAATTCAGAAAATCTTGCCGCATCGCCATTGGCATTGATCACGAGCTGGTCGACCTGGGGTTCAAACTGTTCGATTACATGCAAGATCACAGGCTTGGAAGCCAGTTCAAGAAAGGCCTTCTCGCGGCCTCCCATGCGGCTGGACCTTCCGCCCGCAATGATGGCTCCAATGATCTTCATGATCCCGTATGGGCATAGATGCGCTGTGGCGGCAGCCACACGATGATGTCGTCACCGCCATTGATGATCCCCTCTCGTTCAACCCAGGCCGTGACGCCGCGCTTATGCATGGCGGAAGCAACCAGCCCGGCCTTCGGTTCGGGATGGTGCTGCGCCACCACATCAGCCACCTGACGGCAGGGGAAATTTTCCATGTCAACCACGATCGTGGCGCCCGATGGAAACTGCAGCCGGGTGGAAGGCGTGAGCAGCGTCAGATCGGGAATTCCCGATGTCACCACATTTGCCCCCAGCCATTCCGCTTTCATTTCAGGGATGCCCATGAGACCGGCAATTTCCGCAAGCTCCTCCTCGGACACGATGGTGAGCTGCCTGACATTGCGGATGTCGGTATCCCTGGCATACTGCTTGATCGTGCGCACATCCGACTTCCGCGTCAGCCCCGCATGCATGTCACCCTTGATCCCGGAAAAGAGCAATTCAAGGCGCGGCACTTCTGCCTTTTCCAGCCCCGCATCGCGATCCCCACCGAGAAGCAAATTACGGACCCGGCCAATGAATGGCGCTTTTGACAAAAGTTGCGGCAACGATGGCTCCCATTTCCGTGATTTTAGCCTATACAAGTGCCATGTCTTACTCTGAATTTGAAGAGTTCATCGACCTTACGGGGCTTCTTTGCCCCTTGCCAGTGCTGAAAGCCCGAAAGCGCCTGGAATCCATGCCGTCCGGCCATGTTCTGAAGGTCCTTGCCAGTGACCCCATGTCCGCCATAGACATGCCGCACTTCTGCAGCGAGCAGGGTCACATCCTTCTCACAAATGCAAAGCAGGGCGACGTCTTCACCTTCAGGATCAAGCGCAAATGACCTATGATTTCGGCAGTTTAAACAATTGGGGCACTTTGAAAAAGGTGGCTCTCCGCACCCCTGCTGTGGCCTTTCACAGCGATGCCAGGATTGACGCCGAATGGCAGAAGCTCAACTACCATTCAAGGCCCGACCTCGACGCAGCAAAGCAGGAATTCATTGCGGTTGAGGCAATCCTTGGCAAGTCGGGAGCAGACGTCATCCGGCTGCCCGCTGGCGAGGGCCTGACCCTTGATTCCCTTTACACCCATGATGCCTTGGTCGTAACACCGCGCGGCCTCGTGCGGCCTCGCATGGGCAAGCCCGCCCGCCGTCTCGAACCAAGGGTCAACGGAGCTCATCTCGAATCCTTAGGCATTCCCGTTATCGGCGAAATCGCAGCCCCTGGCCAGTTGGAGGGCGGCGATCTCGTCTGGATCGACCGCAATACCCTGCTTGCCGGTATCGGCTACCGCACCAACCAGGAGGGCATCCGCCAGCTTTCAGAGCTTGCAGGTTCTGATGTGGAAATTCTTGCCTTCGACATGCCGCACTATAAGGGCAGGTCCGATGTCTTCCATCTCATGTCTTGCCTCAGTCCGCTCGACGCGGATCTGGCCGTCGTCTATCTGCCGCTCATGGCAGCAAGGCTGGTGGAATTTCTGGAATCCCGCGGCATCAGATTTGTTCATGTGCCTGACGACGAGTTTGAAACAATGGGTTGCAATGTTCTGGCCCTTGGCCCCCGCCACGCCATGATGGTGGAAGGAAATCCCGAGACCGGGAGACGCATGCGCGCTGCCGGCGTGAATGTCGAAGTGATCAAGGGCTATGACATTTGTCGCAAGGGCGAGGGCGGCCCCACCTGCATGACCAGGCCGCTCGTCAGGGCTTGAGCTGGCCGCGGACTTTCTCCGAGAATCCGACCGTCACCGATCCATCCGTATGCTCAATCAGTGGGCGGCGGATAAGCGAAGGATTGCGCAGGACGAGGGCCACCGCTTTCTTTTCCGTAAGATTGTCCGTGTCCATCGGTAACAGGCCGCGCCAGGTGTAACCGGCGCGGTTGATCATCTTTTCCCAGCCGCCCAGCGCGCTGGACCACTTCGAAACCTGCGCCGAATCAAGTGGCACTTCTCTCACGTCTGAGAAACTGTGCTGCAGATCATTTTTATCAAGCCAAGTGAGTGCTTTCTGGCAGGTCGAACATTTTTTCAATCCAAATACCTGCAGCTTCATCGCTCACCTGTTGAGAGAAAGGGTCTTGTCAGTGAAAGCCTCCGCACCCCCGGTGAGTTGATCAGTGAAAGCCTTGAACAGGCCCTCGATCACTGCCTTCTCAATATCCTTGACAATGAACACCATGCGCGTGGTTTCATCCCCGTCTGGCCAATTGGGCAGGCGCACTGGAGGGTGGAAGACATGTTGCACGCCGTGCAAAACGATGGGTTTCTCCGGTTCATCGGTCATTTTCACGATGGCCTTCATGCGCAGCATGTTGGCCCCGTGATAGGATTTCAGAAGCTCCATGAAAAGCTCAAGCCCGGCCGGGCTGATGGCTTGCGTCTCGGTGAAGCTGAACGAACGGATATGCGCGTCATGACGCGACACGTCATGGTGATGATGGCGGTGGCGTTTCTCAGCCGTCTCGTAGGCTTCCGCCGCCAGCCATTTCCGGACGTCGACGGTTTTCTTTTCCGGATCAAACAGGCCCATGTTGAAAAGCCGTGGCGCCGTGGCTTCATTGCGGTGTGTTGTGAGCAACCGTGCCGCCGGATTGAGCTTGCGCAGGCGGGCGATGATCGCAAACAGCATGTCCTCCCCCTCGCGACCGGAGAGAAGATCAACCTTTGTCAGCACAATGCGGTCGGCAACCGAAACCTGCTTGACCGCCTCCGAATGGGCATCAAGCGTGGCCCAGCCGTTGAAAGCGTCAACCACTGTCACAACACCCTCAAGCCGGCAGCGCTCAAGCAGAGTGGGTTCGCTCATGACCGAATGCAGCACGGGAGCAGGATCAGCAAGGCCCGTTGTTTCAATGACGATGCGGTCAAAGGCTTTGACCTCACCCCGGTCCCGCTTTCCGAGAAGATCATTCATCGTATCGATGAGATCACCGCGGATGGTACAGCACAGGCAGCCCGACGCCAGCTCGATGATGTTTTCGTCGGATTTTTCAACCAGCAGATGATCCAGCGGCACATCACCGAATTCATTGATGATGACGGCGGCATTGGACAGAATCTCGTCCTTCAGCAGCGAATTGAGCAGCGAGGTTTTGCCAGCGCCGAGAAAGCCGGTGAGGATGGCAACGGGGATTGGAAGGCCGTTCATGCCCTGTTTTCCTGCTTTCCCAGGCGGCTTGATACGACAAGAGCGGCAAGAACAATGCCGCCCCCGGCATATTGATTGGCCGTGAGGATTTCGCCAAACAGCAGCCCGGCAAAAGCCGTGGTGACAATCGGCTCCAGATTATAGAAGGGTGCGACAGTTGATGCTGGCGCAAAGCGCAGGGAAGACATTTGCAGCATATAGGCAGCGACATAGATGCCGGCCACTCCCAAGAGGAAATAAAAACCCGTCGCCGTGCCGGCCCCGCCCGGCATCATCTGCAGGGTTCCCCCGCTCACATAGAGCGCGACCAGCAGGGTTGCCGGCCATATGACGATATGCACCAGACTGCCGAACACGGCGGGCGTGAGATAGCGCGAGATCGATCGCCCGGTGAAAAACTGCACAACGCCGCCGAGTGAGGCAAGTGTTGCAAGCCCGATGCCGCGAATATCAAGCTCGCCGAAGCTCGGGCCGATGGCGATGACCAGTCCGCCAAACGCGACAACTGCGATCACGATTCGCCAAAATCCGGGAAACTTCCCTTCAACCATGGGCGAGGCAAGCATGATGAGAACCGGGAAAGTGAAAAAGATGATGACCGCAAGGCCGATAGGAATGAACTGGACCGACGCCAGATAGGACACCGAGATCACCAGGGTGGCGACGGCCTGCCCCGCGAAGGCGGCAATAGCGGCGCGGGGAACTCTGAAGCTCTCTCCCTGCACCACGGCGATGAGGGCAAACGCGACCGCAATCACCGAAGTTCGGAAGAACGTGGCTTCAACCGGCGGAATCCCATTTTCAAAGGCACCACGGACAAAATTGGGGACAAGGCCATAAATGCTGGCCGCCGCCAGGGCGCAACCAACTCCAAGCCTGATCCTGCTGATCATATTTCAGGGCTCAGTTGGCGGTTTTCTTGATTTTCTTTTTGGCTGGTTTCTGCCCGTCAGAGCCTTGCGCCACCGGCGCCTGCACCTTGGGCTTGGGTTCCGGCTCCTTTGACAGCGCCGCAATCTGGGCAAAGGCCGCGGGCGTCATGACTTCACACACCGCGTTTTGCGAACGATAGTCACTGCACAGCGCCTGGCTGGTGGCTTGATCAATATTCCAGAGCATGGCCGCAAAGCCTTGCTTATTGGGCATGCGCACGACACCGGCCTTGCCCGGCGCATCCATGCCGGCGGGGCTGATCAGCCGTCCGCGCAGCGCCATGTCGGCCTTTTGCAGGGTGTCGTAACTTCCGAAGGAAATCCCCCATCCGGCGAGTTCCCTGGCGCGGACCGCAGTCACTGGCGGCTTCTTCTTGCATACCGTGCTGGTGAGATCTGCCGGAACAATGGCGCCCAATGGGCTGTTGGAGATCTGCGCCAGGCGCGGGCGGCTTGCCAGGGTCCCCTTTGGAAATCCTTCCGCCAGGAGTGTCCGCGCGATTTCCGCGCGGCTGCCGGAATTGGGGGCCCCCAGAACAACGGCAATCAGTTTGCGTCCGTCACGCGTCGCCGAAGCCACGAGATTGAACCCAGAATTGCAGACGAATCCGGTTTTCATGCCATCCGCTTCCGGCATGCTCCGGATCAGGCTGTTGCGGTTGAGCAGTTTTTTCTTGCCGATCGCCACATGCTGCTGGGAAAAATAGCCGCTGTACTCGGGAAACTCCGCAAGGATGACGGCAGCAAGAACACCGATATCGCGTGCCGATGTGAGCTGGCGTGGATCAAACAGGCCGTTGGGATTTACGAAATGAGTGGCACTCAGTCCCAGCTTCTTGGCAGTCGCATTCATTTCCTGGACAAAACTGAAAACCGTGCCATTGGCGCCTTCGGCAAGCACATAGGCCATGTCATTGGCCGAATAGACCAGCAACGTCTGAAGTGCCAGGTCAACCGAAATGGCGCTGCCCGGGCGCATGCCGATCTTGCTGGGCTCCTGCGAAGCGGCCAGGGGCGACACCAGGATCTTCTGGTCAAGGCGCAAGGTGCCGGTTTTCAGTTTCTTGAAAACAATATAGGCGGTCATCAGCTTGGTGAGCGAAGCCGGATACCAGGGTTCGCCCGCCCGGTCGTGCGTAATGACTTCGCCTGTCGCGGCATCAAACAAAACGGAAGGCCCCGCATGGGCCACAGGTGATGCAAGGAGACTAAGCAGCCCCAGCATCAGAACCGGTTTTCGAAAATGCCCCGCCAAACTATGTTCCTTGCCTGATCGCCATGAATACCGCCCCGGAATTTGCTTCAAGCTGCCTGCCCGCCATAAACACCAGGAATGCGATGAAAGTGCGGCCACAGGTTCTGGTGCCCTTGGAGGGACTTGAACCCCCACCTCTTTCGAGAGCGGATTTTGAGTCCGCCGCGTCTACCATTCCACCACAAGGGCAAGCCAGAGCTTTCCTCTAAAGCGTAGAGGCTTGCGCCGTCAACCCGAAAGGCGCTTAAAGCAAAAATCATGATCCGAATCTCGAATTCCATTAGCATCGATGAGCGGGATATCTCCGAGTCCTTCATCCGCGCATCCGGGCCCGGTGGACAGAATGTGAACAAGGTCTCCACGGCAGTGGAGCTGCGGTTTGATGTGGCCAACGCGGCGCTCCCCTATGAGGTAAAGCAGCGCTTGGAGACCATCGCGGGAAGGCAGCTGTCCCAGGATGGGATACTCATCGTGACCGCGCAAGAGCATCGCTCCCAGGAGAGAAATCGCGCCACTGCCCTTGAAAAACTCGTTGCACTTGTGCGCAAGGCTTCCCTTCGTCCAAAAAGACGCATTGCCACACGGCCCACCAAGGCTTCGAAAACCAGGCGTCTCGATTCAAAATCAAAACGCTCCACCACCAAAAACCTGCGGCGCACCAAGCCGTCATTTGATTAGGCAGTTCCGTCATGCTCCGTAAGCTTTACGATTGGACCATTTCGCTCGCCGCCCGGAAATCAGCCGAGGTCTGGCTTGCGGTCATTGCCTTTGTTGAGAGTTCATTTTTTCTCGTGCCCGCCGATGTGCTCTTACTGCCCATGGCGCTGGCGCGCCCGGACCGCGCCTATCGCTTGGCTCTCATCGCAACTTTGGCGTCCACGCTGGGTGGCATTGCCGGATATTTCCTGGGCTACTATGCGTATCAAGCCATTGCCCAACCGATTCTCGAATTTTATGGCAAGCTTGCGGCCTTCGAATCGCTGCGGGCCTGCACCGATGAAGACACCATTGCCCTCCTGCTTGTCACCTCGGGCCTCGCCCATCTTCCGCCGATCAAGATCGTGACAATTCTGGCCGGCGTGGTGCACGCAAGTTTCCTTGTTTTTGTGCTCTCCTGCATCCTGGCCCGCGGCGCGCGTTTTTTCGCTCTCGCCTGGGCATTGAAAAAATATGGTGAACCCATCCGGATGTTTATCGAGAAGCGATTGGGCCTTATTGCCGCAGCGGCGGCGGCGGCGCTCATCGGCCTTTATTTCATTCTAAAATATTTCAGTGCATCGGGAATCGGAACGATATGTTAGAAAATTTGAACCCGCAAAAAGCTTCGCTCGCTTTGTTTGTGATTGCAGCGGCGACCCTTGTTGGCGCCTGGATTTTCCAGTTTGCCGGCTATGATCCCTGTCATCTTTGCCTGCAGCAACGTTGGCCCTATTATTTTGCTATTCCATTTTCCCTGCTTTTGTCAGTGAGCGCCGGAAAAACCCCCAAGGGCGCAAGGCGCGGACTTTACTTGCTTGCTGTCGTCATGCTCGGCAGCGCCATTTTCGGCGCCTACCACGCCGGGGTTGAATGGAAATGGTGGCCGGGGCCGGATACCTGCAGCGGTGACATCTCGGGGGGGCTTCCGGATCTCACCAGAGTAGTCGTTGCCTGCAACGAAGCTGCACTCCGTATTCTTGGGATTTCACTTGCCGGATGGAATGCGATAATTTCAGCAGCGCTGGCTGTGATTGCCTTGGCGGGTGCGCGCCATCAAGGATCGAGTTCCGTATCCCAGTAAAGATAATCCTGCCAGCTCTGGTGCAGGTAGTTTGGCGGGAAATGCCGGCCATTGCTGTGAAGCTGGTTGACCGTGGGGCAGTGCGGCTTGTTGGCAGGAAACATTTTGGCTTCGTGGGGCAGATAGCCGCCCTTGGCCAGATTGCACGGCGAGCAGGCCGCCACGACATTATCCCAGGTTGTATGGCCGCCCTTTGAGCGCGGCGTGACGTGATCGAACGTCAGATCCTCGTGAGCCCCGCAATACTGGCAGGTGAACCGGTCGCGCAGGAAGACATTGAATCGGGTGAAGGCCGGCGTCCGCGATGGCTTCACATAGGTCTTGAGCGAAACGACGCTGGGAAGCTTGAACTCGAATGTCGGGCTGCGCACCACCCGGTCATATTCGGAAACGATATTGACGCGCTCAAGGAACACCGCCTTGATCGCATCCTGCCAGCTCCACAGGGACAGGGGATAGTAGCTCAGCGGCCGGTAGTCGGCGTTGAGGACCAGCGCAGGGCAGGCTTCCAGTGCGGCGGCTTCGTTATACACCTTAACCTCTTGAGGTTTGACGTGGGAGACATACTATATATCGGCAACAATCCTGTGAAGGGCTCAATTAACCCGTTGGGAAAGGCCTTTCAAACCCCGGTAATGGCTCCACAACAAACGTGCCGCAACTGAGCGCCACGGCTTCCAGGTCTCTGCCCTTTCAAGAAACACCTTTGGCGTCGGCCGGCCGTCCATCGCGAATAAATCCTGCGCCGCGATCTGCAGGGCCAGATCCCCGGCGGGGCAGGCATCGGCCCGCCCGAGCGCCGTCAGCAAATAGATATCCGCCGTCCATGGTCCGATTCCCGGCAGAGCCAGCAATTTGGTAAGCACGTCCTGGTCCGACGCTTGATGCAGTGAGTCGAAATCCAGCTCACCACGATGGATGGCATTCGCAATGGCCTGAAAACTTCGCGCCTTGGCCCGGGTCAATCCCAGGCTTTGCAGATCTTCCACGCTAAATTTCAGGATTTCACGCGGCTCAAAGGGGTGGAGCCTGGATTCGATGCGCCGCCAGATGGCATCCGCTGCCTTGAGCGAGATCAACTGCTCGGTGACAATTTTCAGGAGGCTCGCCAGACAGTTTTCGACCCGCCGCGACGATGGCAGCCCATGGACCGCGATAACTTTCTCAAAACACGGCTCGCGCCCCACCAGAAATTCTGCCCCGGTGGCGATGTCGGCGTCCGTTTCAATGACCGGAAATTTCTTGGCGTCAGAAGTCAGAGGCAATGCCCTTGCTTTCCCAATCGCCATAGCGCGTCGGCTCCGGCCCTTTGCGGCCATTGATCTCCTTGGGCCGTTCCACCTTCAAGACCGCCGCGCGGCGCTCTTCGGCCTCGGCCAAAGACCGGACAGCAGCGGGGGGCAAATCGCGTTTTTCCATCTTGTCGAAACTCCTGGGCAGCACCATTTTATGCTGGAACAAAGGAAAAGTCTCGACCCATGAACACCTTTCGAACCGGACTTCTGCTGGCAGGCCTCACCGGCCTCTTCCTCGCCATTGGCTACCTGCTGGGTGGCCAGGGCGGCATGATGCTGGCTTTTCTCTTCGCCGCCGGGACAAACCTGTTTGCCTATTGGAATTCCGACAAGATGGTTTTGCGCATGCAGGGCGCCCGCGAAGTCGATAGGGCCACAGCTCCCGAATACTATGATATCGTGGCTACCCTCGCCCAGCGGGCCAATCTTCCCATGCCAAAAGTCTATGTCATGGACAACCCGCAGCCCAACGCCTTTGCCACGGGACGCAATCCGGAAAACGCAGCGGTCGCAGCTACAACCGGACTTCTGCAAACACTCTCTCCTTCTGAAGTCGCCGGCGTCATGGCCCATGAGCTGGCCCACATCAAGAACCGCGACACGCTTGTCATGACCCTCACCGCAACCCTTGCCGGCGCCGTATCCATGCTGGCGAATTTTGGTCTTCTCTTTGGCGGCCGTGACCGCAACAACCCCTTGGGTCCCCTGGGCGGCCTTGTGCTGGTCATCCTGGCGCCGCTTGCCGCCATGATCGTGCAACTTGCCGTGAGCCGCACCCGTGAATATGAGGCCGACCGCGGCGGCGCCGAAATTTCCGGACAGCCGTTGTCGCTGGCCTCAGCCCTGCACAAGATTTCAGGAGCCGCCCATCGCATTCCCAATGAAGCCGCCGAGGCCAATCCCGCCATGGCCCATCTCTTCATCGTCAATCCTTTGTCTGGACAGCGCATGGACAATCTGTTCTCATCCCATCCCGCAACCGAAAATCGCGTTGCCGAGCTTCAGAAAATGGCCGCAGAGATGGGCACCAAGGAAACCTTCCAGAACCCAGCGCCAAGGGGCCCTTGGGGCTGATCAGTGTCAGCCGCAAAACCTGAAAAGCCCGGCCTTATGGCCAGGCGTGCCGCTATAAGCCTGCTGCAAGGGATCACCATCGATCAACTGCCGCTTGATCAGCTGCTTGATACAAATGCCGAATTTCGCCTGCTTGAGGGCCGCGACCGCTCCTTTGCCCATGCCCTCGTGGCTTCTTCCCTGCGCCATGGTGGCGAAATCACAACGGTTCTGGGCAGGTTTCTGGCAAAACCCCTGCCGCGCTCGTCGGGCATGGCGGTGGATATCCTGACCATTGCCGCAGCCCAGCTCCTGTTCATGGAGGTTAGCCCCCACGCGGCCATTGACCTCTCCGTCGATCTGGCAAAGCAGGACAAGAAGGCCCAGCATTTTTCCGGCTTGATCAATGCGGTGCTGCGCAAGGTAGCAACCGATGGAAAAACGGCGCTGAAAAATCTCGACGGTCCAAGACTCAACACGCCGGATTGGCTGTGGGAGCAATGGGTCACCGCCTATGGCGAAGAAACGGCCCATGATATCGCAGCCTCCCATCTCAACGAGGCCCCGCTCGATATTTCAGTCAAGGACAAACCCGAATATTGGGCTCAGCAGCTAAAGGGCGAACTCCTGCCGACCGGAACCATCCGTTTGGAATCCGGCGACGGCAATTTGCAGGAACTGCCGGGATTCAGCGAGGGCGAATGGTGGGTGCAGGACGCCGCATCGGCCTTGCCCGCAAAACTTCTCGGAAACATTGCGGGAAAATCGGTCCTCGATCTCTGTGCGGCTCCCGGCGGAAAAACCGCGCAGTTCGCATCCGCTGGAGCGGTTGTGACCGCCGTTGATGACTCCGTAACGCGCATGAACCGGCTGCGGGAAAATCTTGCGCGACTGAAGTTGCCGGTGACGACACTGATTGCCGACGTCTTGTCCCTGCCGACGGACACGCTCTACGACAATATCCTGCTCGATGCACCCTGTTCGGCCACCGGAACAATCCGGCGTCATCCGGATCTCGTCTATTTGAAATCCCCCCTGCAGCTTGCAGGGCTGGTGATCCTGCAGCAGAAAATGCTCACCCATGCCGCACGTCTGGTAAGGCCGGGCGGGAAGCTGGTCTATTGCACCTGTTCCCTGTCTCCCCTCGAGGGCGAACGCCAGGTGTTCAATTTCCTCCGGTCCCGCGACGACTTCAGGCTTTCGCCCATCATTCCAGATGAACTTGCACAGCAGGTACAATTCATAACCCCTGCGGGCCTTATGCGCTGCCTGCCGTCCATGGTGATCGGCAAGGGGTCCGGCCTCGACGGCTTCTTTGCCGCAAGGCTCGAGCGGCGTTAGTAATTCGTTAACCATCTCGGCACCAGTGTGGGCCTTTGCACCATCACCGGAACAACGGGTTTCAACGCGGCAGAACATGCGCGATCATTGGGCTACGCAGCAATTCGCCACTCCCACCTATTTTCAGGTGCTGTCGGACGCTGCGCTCAAGCTCTGGGCTTCGCATGGACTTGGCCTTGGCACAACCCAGCACATAAGCATTTGCGGTCTGGGCACAAAGTTATTGACGCTGAAACCTGGGGATCCAATCCAGGCTCAGGTAATGGCCCGTGGCAAGTTCAGCTTCGCCGGAGTAACCGTAAGCGTAAAACCGATCGACATATTTGACGCCAGGCCGCCCAGTCCTGAATGGGCCACAGCCCTCCACAATCTGTCCTGGCTGCAGCACTTCGTAACCGGCGGCCATGAGCTGCATCGCATCGTCGCCCGCTCGCTGGTGCTGAGGTGGGGCGAGCAACGGAGCAGATTCCGCACGTCCCTGGCAAATTTTCAGGCACTCATCGCGCTCGCAAGTGCCGCGCATTTTCTTGTGGGCCCCCTGCCCTCTTCATTTGGAAAGCCATTCTACGCCCTTGCCGAAAAGCTCACCCATCGTGTGATGGCAACGCGGCCCTCATCCGTCAGTGACAGTTTCTGGCAGGCGGTTGCTCTGCAATATGCAAGCCTTGCCTTTCGCAGTTCAGAGACGCTGCGTGAACTGGCCAATGCCAGGATTTGCGATGTTATCAACGATGTCATTCTTCCTGATGGCGGACACGTCTCGCGCAACCCTCAGGCTTTGCTCGAGGTGCTCCTTAACGTCATCCCAATCAGGGAAGCAATGCTGGCAAAGCGTGAGGCTGTCCCGCAGGCATTGAGCGTTGCCATTGAGCGGATGTTCCCCATGCTCCGGATGCTCAGTCATGGCGACCGGGGCCTCAGCAATTTTCACGGCGCCGGCGTCACTGACATGACCAGCATCAGGACTATATTGGAGCATGACATAATTGCTGGTCGGCCGCTGCTCTCGGCACCTCATTCCGGTTATTGCAGGATTTCGCACCGGTCCGGCCTCCTGATCATGGACACCGGCGCACCAATGGAATGTGTGAGCCCGCTGGCGATCGAGTTTTCCGACGGCCCCCATCGCATTTTCAGTAATTGCGGCATGCCGGCCTCCGCTTCACCGGCCTGGCGTAGGGCTGCCGCAGATATCGCAGCCCACAATACGGCTGAAGTCATGTCCTTCGCTGGCGGACCGCAAAATGCTCTGGTTGCCGAAGTGATCAGTTCGCCCCAGGGCTCGCTGATCCGTTCCGTCAATGAAATCGCCGGCAACACCGGCAAGGTCAGTCACCACCGGAGCATCTTTCTCTCGCAAACCGGTACTGACCTCCGGGGTGAGGATCAGATTTCACCCGGCGAATCCAATGACTCGTACCCCGGTCCGTTCGATTTCACCATCAGGTTTCATCTCCATCCCGGCGTGAAGGCAAGCTTCAACCGCAAGGGAACGCAGATTGTCATTGTGCTGGCCAACCGAACCGCATGGCAATTCATGGCCCGGGGCGGGAGCTTGACACTGGAAGAAAGTGTGTTTCTGGGAGATCCGTCTGGGCCCCGGAAAACCCAGCAAATTGTCATCCGGGGTTCGACGGACACCGCGGCACCGGTAAACTGGGCCCTGCGCCGCGTCGAGAAATCGGCCACGGCTGCCAACGACCCCGCGGAAATGCCGCAGCTTCCTTTCTAGTGGCCTAATCATTCCGGCGTGCTATGTCGCTGATGAGCTTTTAGTTCCTGGAAATTACCCATGACCCATCCGATCCGCCGCGCCCTCATTTCCGTTTCCGATAAGACCGGCCTGATTGAATTTGCCCGCGCCCTTGCATCCCTCAGCATCGAGATCATTTCTACCGGAGGCACCGCGAAGAGCCTGCAAGCCGCAGGCATTCCGGCCATTGATGCGGCCTCGGTGACTGGCTTTCCTGAGATTATGGACGGCCGGGTGAAGACCCTGCATCCGAAAATCCATGGCGGTCTTTTGGCAATTAGAAACGATGCGGCCCACGAAAGCGCCAAGAAAAGTCATGGCATCGCTGACATTGATCTTCTGGTGGTTAATCTTTATCCGTTTGAAGAGACTGTCGCCAAGCAGGCCGACTGGAGCACCACCATAGAAAACATCGATGTCGGCGGACCTGCCATGATCCGGGCCGCTGCCAAGAATCATGCTTGGGTGACAGTCATTGTCGGTCCCGAAGACTATGCAACTGTGCTGTCCGAACTCAAATCCCATAGTGGAAACACGACCGAGGCAACGCGGCGTTCTCTCGCGGCCAAGGCCTTCGCCAGAACCGCTGCCTATGACGCCGCAATCGCTCAATGGTTTTCAAAAGAACTCGGCGACGCCACGCCGGATTATTTTGCCATTGGCGGCAAGCGCCTGCAAAACCTGCGCTACGGCGAAAACCCCCACCAGAGCGCCGCCCTCTATAACAGCCCGGATCAACGAAAAGGTGTAGCAAGCGCCAAACAGGTTCAAGGCAAGGAACTGTCCTATAACAACATCAATGACACGGACGCAGCCCTCGATTGTCTCTCGGAATTCCGCAATGAGCCGGAAGCCGCCTGCGTTATCGTAAAACATGCCAACCCTTGCGGCGTTGCCATCGGCCATTCGCTACTTGAAGCCTATGGCAAGGCCCTGGCCTGCGATCCGGTCAGCGCCTTTGGCGGCATCCTGGCGTTTAACCGGAATCTGGATGAAGAAACAGCTTTCGAAATTTCAAAACTTTTCACCGAAGTCATTATTGCTCCGGGCGCGGACGAAGGCGCACGGGGCATCATGGCGGCCAAAAAAAATCTTCGCCTCCTGCTTCTGGGTGAACTTCCCAATTCAAACGCCCCGGCAATTTCCGTGAAGTCCATCATCGGCGGACTCCTCGTGCAAAGCCGCGACGGCTATTCCGTTGACGAGATGAACTTGCGGGTCGTAACCCAGCGTGAACCTACCATTTCCGAAATGAGGGATCTCAAGTTTGCCTTCCGGATTGCCAAGCACGTAAAATCCAACGCAATCATTTACGCCAAGAATGGCGCAACTGTCGGCATCGGCGCCGGGCAAATGTCACGCGTCGATGCCGCCCGCATCGCGGTTCGCAAAAGCGAAGATGCGGCGAGGGCCGCAGGGCAAACCATTCCGCTAGTCCGTGGCTCCGTCGTGGCCTCCGATGCGTTTTTCCCCTTTGCCGATGGCTTGCTTCAGGCCGCGGAAGCCGGTGCCACCGCCATCATCCAGCCTGGCGGATCCATCAAGGATGATGAGATCATTCGCGCCGCCGATGACGCCGGGCTCGCCATGGTTTTCTCTGGCATTCGGCATTTCCGCCACTAGATTTGGTCTGCAAAGGAGAACGCGCCATGCTGGTCACCACCACTCACAACGTCGAAGGTAAACGCATCCTGGAATACAAGGGGCTCGTGGCCGGAGAGGCCATTCTTGGCGCCAATCTGTTCCGCGATCTTTTTGCCTCCATCCGCGATATCGTGGGAGGCCGCGCCGGCTCTTATGAAAAGGTCTTGAACGACGCGCGCCAAACCGCCGTCGGCGAGATGACCGACAAGGCGGAACAACTTGGCGCCAATGCCGTGATCGGCGTGGACATCGACTATGAAACCGTAGGCACCAATGGCAGCATGCTGATGGTGACAGCTGCCGGAACTGCGGTCAGAACAGAATAGCCCCTGTTAGTAATCTGGATTGGCCTGATAGCCTGGGCCGACAACCGGCGCCTTGCTTGGCAAGCTGTCCTGGTCAACCTCTGACTTGAAGGCCGTTTCGATCCGGGCGAGTTCCTTGCCCGTTTTGGCCTCAAGAAGCTTGAGTTGGACTTTGTAGGGTGTATCCTTTTTCACGCCATGCAACGCCTCGGTTTCAAACCTGTATTGCAATTGCCCGCTTCGCGCCGGCTTTGTGATGACATATTTGCGGTCGGTTCCGGGCAGCTCGAAGCTCGCCTCCAGGATGCTGCCGTCCGGCAGGGGCCTGAGCTGGCGCGCCACAAATCCGTAAGACATCTTGGAGTAGCGGTAGTTGAAGATGAAGCTGCCACCGACAATTTTCAGGAAGGGCGTTGGCGCCTCTTCCTTGCACGCTGTTAATACAAGGCCGAGGCAGCAGCAAATGATAAACGCAAACCTCATCTAATCCTCGCTTTCCCGCCTTGCGGTGGAACTGTATAGGCCTTCTGGTTTTAGCATGAGGATCAGAATGATGAAACCGAACACCGCGACATCCCGGTAAGCCAAGGGGAACGCGGCGCTCCACAGGGTTTCAAGGAATGCCAGGAAGAGGCCGCCGGCAATGGCTCCGCCGACCGTTCCGAAACCGCCGATGACCGAGGCGAACATCGCCTTGAACCCCAGCATCAGGCCCATCGAAAAGGAGACGCCGCCATAGGAAACGGCGATGATCCAACCCGAAACGCTGGCCAGCGCCGCCGAGCCAACGCAGGACCAGCGCAGGACGGTAAGCGTATTGACGCCACAGAGCTTCGCCAGCCGTTCCGATTGCGCGCACGCCCTCCAGTAGCGCCCGGCAGCGGTGAACTGCATGATGAAAAACACCGTGCCGATGGCCAGTGCGGCGGTGATCATTGCTGTAAGTTGCATCATGCCGATTTGCACTGGAAATGGCCCATCAAAAAGCCGGAAGGCAGCGCCATCAAACAGCGGCATCAGCCACAGGTCGCGGGCCCCGCTTTGCAGGCGCATGATCTCCTGAAGGACAATCGACACCCCGATGGAGCCGATCATGAAGGCCTGGGCTGTTTGGCCAATGAGAGGCGCAACGACGTGAGTGGCGGCAAAATGTCCGAGCGCTGAGGAAGTCAATACCGCAAAGACCAGGGATGTGGCGAGAATTGCGGCCGCGCTGTCTCCGGCCAGAAGGCTGGCGAGCCCCGCATAAACTCCGGCAAAAGCCGCATACATGGCAAAATCACCAAATGAAAGGAATATCTTGGAGGTAAGCCCCTGTATAAGGGCAAAGGCCACCGCCAGCGGCACATAGAAGCTCGCAAGCATGCAGCCATTCAGGACCTGTTGCAGCCAGTATCCAAGTTCATGGGAAAGCATCGACGCTCCGAAACCGTGCCTGACAGGAACAGCAAAACTGTCTAGAGATTATCCTTATGGTAGCAGACAATTCTCGGCTCACAACGGTTGGACTGGATGCCGACGATACCCTTTGGCAGAGTGAGCAGTTTTTCAAGCTCACCGAAGCCCGCTTTGTTGAGCTTCTCACAGGATACGCCGAAGCCGGCGATCTGAGCGCACGACTGCTGCAGGCAGAAATGAAAAACTTGCAATACTATGGCTTTGGCACCAAGAGCTTTGTCCTCTCGATGATCGAAACTGCCATCGACGTCACCCAGGGCAAGGTACCGGTCCGGGTCATCCAGGAGATCCTCAGCGCCGGCCGTGAAATGCTGGCCCATCCCATTCAACCCCTGCCGCACGTACGCGAAACTTTGGAGAAGCTGGGCAATTCCTTTCGGCTTGTCCTCATTAGCAAGGGTGATCTCTTCGACCAGGAACGCAAACTTGCCCAATCAGGCTTGGGAGAATTCTTTCACGGCGTTGAAATTGTTAGCGAAAAAACACCCCAGGTCTACCGGCGCATTTTTGACCGGCACGGCGATGGTCCCGACCGCGCCGTCATGGTGGGAAATTCCATGAAATCAGACATTGTACCGGCCATTGCCGCCGGCTGCTGGGGCGTCTTCATTCCCCATGAATTGACCTGGACTCTGGAACATGCCGAGGCACCGATCCACCACCCGCGCTTCAGGCAGCTGAAAAGTCTTAATGAACTCCATGAATTCATTACAAAAATATCATGATGCGGGGATGTTGGAAATACTGGAGCGGGCGAAGGGATTCGAACCCTCGACCCCGACCTTGGCAAGGTCGTGCTCTACCCCTGAGCTACGCCCGCTGAGCGTATGACGAAGCCGGAAAAAACCGGCGAGGTGGCGCGTCTTATTGCCCAAGCCCGGCGTAAATGCAATAGCAAGTTCAACGAGCCCCTAACCTGGAACGATTGATGCCATGCCAGCCAGCCGCGATGAGCTTTTCCAACGCTTTGCCGACCTTGGCATCAAAACCACGACGAAAAACCATGCCCCCGTATTCACCGTGGAGGAGGCTAGGCTCGTCCACCCCGATATCCCCGGCGGCCACTGCAAGAACCTCTTCTGCAAGGATGAAAAGGGCGTCCTTTGGCTGATTGTCTGCCTGGAGGACTCGCGCGTCGATCTGAAGGCAGCCCCGGCAAAAATCGGCTCACGGCGGCTTTCTTTTGGCAAACCCGAACTGCTGATGGAAGTTCTGGGCCTTGAACCAGGCTCGGTCACGCCTTTTGGCCTCATCAATGATAAGAACGTTCGGACTAACGTGATTCTCGACGCCCGGATGATGGAGGAGGAAATCCTGAACTATCATCCTTTGAAAAATGACGCCACAACGACCATTCGTTCCGGCGATCTGCTGGCCTTCATCAGGTCCTGCGGCCACGAACCACGGGTTGTCGCAGTGGCCGATCCCGCATTGTAATTTGCCCTCAGAAGCGCCATTTTTACGGTGAAACACCAAACAGGCACAACATGAACGACATGATCATAGGACAAACCAGCGCTTCCGGGGTTCCCGCTGCTGAACTTATAAAGGATACCGATGCCAAGAGCTTCATGGCCGATGTCATCGAAGTCTCAAAGAAGGTACCGGTTCTCGTGGATTTTTGGGCCCCTTGGTGCGGCCCCTGCAAGCAGCTGACGCCGCTTCTCGAGAAGGTCGTGAAGCAGGCCAACGGAAAAGTGCGCCTCGTCAAAATCAATGTGGACGAAAACCAGCAGATTGCCGCCCAAATGCGGGTGCAATCGATTCCCGCCGTATTTGCCTTTGTAAACGGCCAGCCCATTGACGGCTTCATGGGCGCCCTGCCCGAGGGCCAGATCAGGCAATTCGTCGACAAGCTTTCGAGCAAAGGCTCGCTGGCCGAAGAGATTTCTGCCGCCATGAAGGTGGCCGAAGAGGCCATGCAGCGCAAAGCCTTTGACGAAGCCCAGAACATTCTGGGACAGATTCTCGGCGTCGATCCCACCCATGTTGCAGCCCTCGCCAATTTTGCAAAATGCCAGATCGAACTCGGCGACCTCGAAAGTGCCGCTACGACCCTGGCCCAGGTTCCAGCTGACAAGGTGGCAAACCCCGATGTTGTCAGCGCTGCCGCTGCGCTTGATCTGGCGCTTCATCCCGTCGACACCAGTCTCCTCGATCAATTGCAAAAAGCTGTGGCCGCCACCCCCGATGACTTTGCAAAGCGCCTGGAGCTGGCCATTGCCTTGAATGGCGCTGGCCAGAGGCCCGAGGCCACCGACCAGTTGCTCTATGTCATCCGCAAGAAGCGCGATTGGAATGAAGACGCGGCCCGCAAGCAGCTCGTTCAGTTCTTTGACGCTTGGGGGCCAAAGGATGAGGCCACCCTGCAAGGCCGCCGCAAACTGTCTGCAACTCTATTTTCGTGAGGATGAATGAAATTTCTTAAGGACTATAACCGGCCAGCCGACTTGCCCCAGAAGCTGCCGGTGTTTCCGCTTCCCGGCGCCTTGCTGTTGCCGCGGGCTGATCTGCCGCTGAATATCTTTGAACCCCGCTATCTCGAGATGATTTCCGATGCGCTGTCGGGTGAGCGCATGATCGGGATTATTCAGCCCCGGGATGATAGTGACACGGCCGAACGGCCGGACCTGATGAAAGTGGGTTGCGCCGGGAGAATCACCTCTTATGCGGAAACCCCCGATAGCAGGATGCTGGTGACGCTGACCGGCGTCAGCCGCTTTTCTGTCAAGAGCGAATTGGCCGTCGACACGCCCTACCGCCAGGTCGTGGCCAACTTCAAACCTTTCGCCATTGACCTTGTGATGGATTTGGGTGCGGCTGAGGTCAACCGGCCCGCCCTGCTCACCGCCTTCAAGGATTACCTCACGGCCAACAACATGAGCGCCGACTGGAGTGAAATCAATGCGGCCTCGACCGAGGTTCTGGTCAATACGCTTTCGCTTCTGGCGCCCTATCCCGCCAGCGAAAAGCAGGCGCTTCTCGAAGCGCCTGACTTGAAAACCCGTGCCGATGTGTTGGTAGCGCTGACTGAAATGGCGCTGTCGAAGTCCTTCTCCGGCAAACGCCACAAATTGCAGTAGGAAAAGCCATGCACGAAGTCCGCGAGGTGGATCCAAAATTGCTTGAGATCCTTGTTTGCCCCGTGACCAAGACCCGTCTCGACTATGACGCGGTAAGGCAGGAGCTCATTTCGAAAGCGGCGGGGCTTGCCTATCCAATCCGCGACGGCATTCCGATCATGCTTCCAGATGAAGCCCGCGAACTCAAGGATGGCTGATCCCTGGCCCCTTGAGCTTTTGTCAAAACAGCAGGGCCGGATTCTCAACATTCGCTTTGACACAGGCGAATCTTTTGATCTCGAGGCTGAATATCTCCGCGTCGAAAGTCCCAGTGCCGAGGTGAAAGGCCATGGCCCCGGACAGGAACAGCTCGTATTCGGCAAGCGCAATGTCTCCGTAACCAGGCTTGAGCCCATTGGCACCTATGCAGTGCGGATCATTTTCAGCGATGGCCATTCGACAGGCTTGTTTACCTGGAACTACTTGGTCAAGCTCGGTCGTGAGCATGACACCATCTGGCCGGCCTACCTTGAGAAGCTCGCCAAGGCAGGACAGGGCCGGGGTTAAACAGTCTCGCCGCGCAACAGCCGCGGCAACGAGCCCGTTTGGCCCGCCGCTTCCCGCGCGAACATCTGCTTCACACCGCTCAGTTGATTTGTCGCACGCAAGCCCAGATCGCGCAGAGCCCTCAGGAATGAATTGTCGTTTGAGAAAAGCCGGTTGAGACCGTCCATGCTGGCGGCCGTCGCCACCGTATCGAAGCGCCGCCAGGCGGAATATCTTTCGAGCACCGCAAGGCCGCCAATATCCTGGCCCAGCGCGTGGGCATCGGCCACGCATTCCGCCAGGGCAGCGACATCACGAAGGCCGAGATTGAGCCCGAGTCCTGCCAGGGGATGGATGACATGGGCTGCGTCTCCGACAAGGGCCAGACGCGCTGCGTGAAACTCTTTCGCGAAATGCATCAACAGCGGATAGCCCTGGGCTTTTCCAAGCAAGGTTATCCTGCCAAGCTGGGTACCGATCTCATTCTGTAATTCGGTTTCAAAGTCCGCAGGTGACAAACCCAGCAGTTTTTTTGCATCGGCAGTGCCCTTGGTCCAGACAATGGAAGAGCGGTTTCCCGGCAATGGCAGAATCGCAAAGGGACCGGCAGGTGTGAAATGTTCTTCCGCCCGGCCCCCATGCGGACGCTCGTGATCAAATGAGGCGACAATTCCCATCTGGTCATAGGACCAGCCGACAAGCTCGACTCCTGCGGCTTGGCGGAGCGGAGACTTTCCCCCGTCAGCGGCAACAACGAGGCTGCATGTGAGTTGCTCGCCATTGGCAAGCGTGAGCTTGGCAAGCCCCGGCGCAAAACTTTGCTGCGCTACCGCATGTCCCGTCACCAGCGTGATGTTGGGCGATTTCTCGACCGAATCAACAAGGCCTTGCAACAAATGGTGGTTCTCCGTCATGAAGGCTGACGCAGGCTCCCCTGATCGGGATTCGCCGAATTGCAGCAGCACCGGCCTGGCTTCCGGGCCCCGTCCGTCAGTGACGATGATTTCGCCCATCTCTTGCATATGCGGGGCAACGCCCTCCCAAACACCCAAAGCCTCGAACATCCGTTTGGAGCTGGCGGTAATCGCCGAGGCCCGCCCGTCACTGTCTCTGGAAAGAGCTTGCCGCGGGTCCCTGCGGTCAATGATGGCAACCGACAGCGGGCGCCGGGCTCTGTGTCCGCCAAGGGCAAGGCCAGCGGCCAGCCCATTAAGGGCGGCGCCTACGACAATGACATCAAAGGTCTTGCTCATGACGGCATCAAAAGCGCCCATAACCCTGTCCAGTCAAGACAATCATTATTTCTGACGTAAAATTGAGCAGATTGAATAAGTTGCCTAAATTAACGGCAAAATTGAACCTGCCTGTTTCTGTCTGAAAATTAAATTCAAATAATAACAAAGGGTTAAGAGAAGTTTCTAATTGGCACGTTTCTTGAGAATCACCTTCCGGTTATCGGAGGGAATCTATCCATGAAATATATCATAGCGATCATAAAGCCGTTCAAGCTCGATGAGATTCGAGAAGCGCTCGGCGCAATCGGCGTGCAAGGCATCACCGTTACCGAAGTCAAAGGGCATGGCCGTCAGAAAGGCCATACGGAGTTCTACCGCGGCGCCGAATATGCCGTGAGCTTCATCCCCAAAGTCAAAATCGAAATTGCCGTCGAAAAGGCCATGGCAGACCGGGTTGTGGAAACAATCCAGGCGGCGGGCCAGACCGGCCAAATCGGTGATGGCAAAATTTTCGTCTTGCCACTTGAGTCCGCCGTTCGCGTCCGCACCGGCGAAACCGGTTCTGCGGCTCTCTAACAGATCAAAAAAGGACAGTGAAATGACAATTCCACCAAAATTGCGCCAACTCCTCGTCGGTTTGCCGGCCGGTCTTGCGCTTACAACTTTTCTCACCGCAACCCCGGCTGTTGCCGCGGCCACGGTGAACAAGGGCGACACCACCTGGATGATGCTCGCCGCTATTCTGGTGATCCTCATGACCATTCCGGGCCTCGCCCTTTTCTATGGCGGCTTGGTGCGCTCCAAAAACATGCTGTCAGTGCTCATGCAGGTGTTCATCTGCTTCTGCATGATTTCCGTCCTCTGGTTCATCTACGGATATTCACTGGCCTTCACCAACGGCAACGCCTTCATCGGCGGATTCTCCAAGTTCATGCTGGCGGGCGTTGATTACAACACACTGGCCGCAACCTTCTCGAAGGAAACCTATATACCGGAATTCGCTTACATCGTTTTCCAGTTGACCTTTGCGGCCATCACCCCGGCCCTCATCGTCGGCGCCTTTGCCGAACGCATGAAGTTCTCGGCCATTCTGCTGTTCCTGGCGATTTGGTTCACCTTTGCCTATCTGCCCATGGCCCATATGGTCTGGTGGTGGGCGGGCCCAGACGCCTTCACCCTGAGTGCCGACAACATCGATGCCGTCAAGGCCGCGGTGGGCGACGCTGCTGCCACTGACTTCCTCGCCAAACTTGCGGCGGCGACCGATGACGCGGCAAAGGCTTTGGTTCTTGGCGATTATGCCACCGCCGTCAATGCTTCCAACGGCTGGCTCTTCAACAAGGGCGCCATCGACTTTGCCGGCGGTTCTGTTGTGCACATCAATGCCGGTGTCGCAGGCCTCGTCTGCGCCATCGTCCTTGGCAAGCGCCTTGGCCTCGGCAAAGAGGTTCTGGCTCCCCACAACCTGCCGTTCGCGATGATTGGCGCCTGCCTCCTCTGGATCGGCTGGTTCGGCTTCAACGCCGGCTCCAACATGGAAGCCAACGGCCTTACTGCCCAGGTGATATTCAACACCATCCTGGCAGCTTCTGCGGCCGCTCTGGCATGGACCGCCGGCGAATGGGTGACCCGTGGCCATCCCAGTCTCCTCGGCGCCTTTACCGGGGCGGTTGCGGGCCTGGTGGCGGTCACCCCTGCCTGCGGCTGGGTAAGCCCCACTGCAGCTTTGATAATTGGCATTGTTGCCGGCATCGTGTGTCTCTGGGCCGTGGTCTGGCTCAAGGCCAAACTTGGTTACGACGATTCCCTGGATGTCTTTGGCGTCCACGGCGTTGGCGGCATCGTTGGTGCCCTTCTCACCGGCTACTTCGTCAATCCGGCAATTGGCGGCGTCGGCGTGACCGATTATCTCGCCACCGACACCTCCGTGAAGGCACTTGAATATTCCTTCTCGGCCCAGATGACGGCGCAGATCTACAGCGTGCTGACAGCGGTCATTCTCTCCGCCGTCGTCAGCTACGTGGCGCTCATGATCTGCAAGTATACGACGGGCCTGCGTGTTCCCGAGCAGGAAGAGCGTGAGGGCCTCGATATCGGCACCCACGGCGAGCGTGCCTACTCCTAGGTTCGGCCATTCAAGACACAACGGAAAAGCGCCCCGCCCGAGGCGCTTTTTCATGGGAGCTTAACCCTGCTTTAACCATGACCCTTCAGACTGCCATTAACCATTTGTTATGGGCCTGTGGGATGATCTCCGGGCTGGCGGAGTAGTCCATGGCTTACAATCGTTCCTATGATACCGATGACGGCGCAATTCCAGCCGCGCTGCGTCGCTTCATACGCCATCGACTCTTTGAAATTTCCGGGGTCGCGCTCCTGGGCTCTCTGGCGGCTGTAGGCCTGGCCCTGGCCACCTGGTCGGTGGATGATCCATCGTTCAACCATGCAACGGACCAGATCGCCAGGAACTACCTGGGTTACCCGGGCGCCGTCATTGCCGACGAACTCATGCAGCTCCTGGGTCTCGGAGTTCTGCCTCTAATCGGCATTCCCATGGCCTGGGTTGTAAACTTGATGAGCCACGAAAGACCCGAGCGGCCGTTCACGGCAATGCTGGCTTGGCTTTCCGCCACATTTCTCGCCTGTGGTGCCTTTTCCACTTTGCCTTCGCCATCAAACTGGTCGCTTGCCGCAGGCCTTGGCGGCAATGCCGGAGATATTATCAGCGGCGGCCTTCTGTCGCTTCTGGCTTTGGCCTTGAAAGGGGCTTTCGCCCAGGTCTTCACCGGGGCCCTGTGTGCGGGAACCGCCATATGGGCAGCCCTTCGCGCCACTGGACTGACCAAATCCGAAACGACCGGCACACTGGGAAACCTCGGCCGCGCCGCCGGCGCTGTCCTAATTCGACTTCTGCGCTTCCTGCAGGCCAGTTATATGCACTGGCGCGCTTACCGGGCTCAGGAAAAATCCGCCCGGGCTCTCCGTGCGGCATCGGCAAATTCCGCCCGCGACATCATTTCGAGATTAGCGCCTCCCCAAAAACTGCGCATCGAACCCTCGCTTGACCGCAGCAGCAAAGCTTCGGAACCCCGTCTTGCCCTTCCCGAGCTGGAAGAGGAATTGGAGGAGGATGAAGCCTCCGATGACGACGAGGACGGAGATGAGGCTGTTGCCGAAGCCCCTGCCGTGCGGGTCACGCGCGAAGCCAAGGAAATCAAGCTGGGCAAAAAAATCAAGAAGGATTCCCAGCTCAACCTGCGCTTTACCAAGTCCAGCGAGTTTGAATTTCCGCCGCTCACCCTGCTGGCCGAACCCAAGCGCAGCACCAAGCAATCCATCGACCTTTCCGATGAAGTGCTTGAGCAAAACGCCCGCATGCTTGAAGGCGTGCTGGAGGATTTTGGCGTGCGAGGCCAGATCATCAATGTGAAGCCCGGCCCGGTTGTAACGCTTTACGAATTAGAACCCGCCCCTGGCATAAAATCATCGCGCGTGATCAGCCTTGCCGATGATATCGCCCGCTCCATGAGCGCCGTGTCGGCCCGTGTGGCCGTTGTCCAGGGCCGCAACGTCATCGGCATCGAGCTTCCCAACAGCAAGCGCGAGACGGTTTACCTCCGCGAAATGCTGGCTTCCGAAGCCTTTGAAAAAACCGGCCAGAATCTGGCTTTTGCCCTCGGCAAGAACATTGGCGGCGAACCCATCTTCGCCGACCTTGCCCGCATGCCACATCTACTGATCGCCGGCACCACCGGCTCCGGCAAGTCCGTCGGCATCAACACTATGATTCTGTCCCTGCTCTACCGGCTGTCACCGGAACGCTGCAGACTGATCATGATTGATCCCAAGATGCTGGAGTTGTCCGTATATGAAGGCATTCCGCATCTCCTTTCGCCTGTCGTGACAGACCCCCGCAAGGCCGTTGTCGCCTTGAAATGGGCGGTTCGCGAAATGGAGGATCGCTACCGCAAGATGTCGAAGCTCGGTGTTCGCAACATCGATGGTTACAACGCCAGGCTGAAACAGACTCTGGCCAAGGGCGAGCAGATGTCGCGCACCGTGCAGACCGGCTTTAACCCCGAATCGGGTGAGCCCATTTTCGAGCAGGAGCAGATGGATATGACGTCCATGCCCTACATCGTCGTCATCATCGACGAAATGGCCGACCTCATGATGGTGGCGGGCAAGGACATTGAAGGAACGGTTCAGCGCCTCGCCCAGATGGCCCGCGCCGCCGGCATCCACGTGGTCATGGCCACCCAGCGGCCCTCGGTTGACGTCATCACCGGCACCATCAAGGCCAATTTCCCCACCCGCATCTCCTTCCAGGTCACCTCGAAAATTGACAGCCGCACCATTCTGGGAGAGCAGGGCGCCGAGCAGCTCCTGGGCCAGGGCGACATGCTTTACATGGCCGGCGGTGGGCGGATTTCGCGTCTGCATGGGCCCTTTGTGGCCGATGACGAGGTGGAAAAAATCGTCCGTTTCCTCAAGGCGCAGGGAGCCCCCGAATATGTTGATGCCGTCACCGAGGAAGTCGAGGACGAGTCCTATGGCGATCCCGGCGCCATGGCCGGAACCGAAGGCGGCGGCTCGGGCGACGAACTCTATGACCAGGCGGTGGCCGTTGTGCTGCGTGACAAGAAGGTCTCCACCAGCTATGTGCAGCGGCGCCTGCAGGTGGGTTACAACAAGGCCGCAAGCCTGATAGAACGGATGGAAAAAGAGGGGCTCATTTCATCGGCAAATGGCACGGGAAAACGGGAAATCCTGGTTCCCGGCGACAGCGCCAGGGATTGATTGATTGCCCCAAAATGGTCGGTTTTGCAGGCCATACGAACGATGGATAGAAGCACTTAAAATCTCAGGCTTGGAAAATGATATGATGCGATCCCTTAAAGCTGCTGCCCTGGTTCTCGTGGTCACTATCGCCTCTTTGGTTGGCACAAGCGCCGTCTCTACGGCCGCCAAATCAATTATTCTCAATCCTGAGCAGACCAAATCAATCAATAAAATCTCCGACTATATGAATAGTTTCAAGACCCTCCAGGGCGAGTTCACCCAGATCAGCCCCAAGGGAAATGTCTCCAAGGGCGTGATGTTCATTAGCAAGCCCGGCAAATTGCGCTTTGAGTATTCTCCGCCTAATCCTTTTCTACTTGTTTCGGACGGAAAATGGGTGACCCTGAAAAACCGCGCCAAGGAAAAGGGCGATCAGTTTCCCCTTGCAGCCACCCCGTTGCGCTTGGTTGTCGCGCCAAAAGTTGATCTCCTGCAGGAAGCGAATATTTTGGGGTTTGAGCAGGCGGATGGCATTACCTCGGTAGTGCTCGAGGACCGCAAGGGCACGATTGGCGGCCAACTCGTCCTGATTTTCGACGAAACCCAAAATCAGTTACAGCAATGGATTATCGTCGACGGCAAGGGCCGGCGCACCACTGTTTCGCTTGCCAATCTTGAATCGGGCATGAATATCGACCCCAAGCTTTTTGTGGTGAAGATCGATCGCAAGGAAAAAGACAGCCGCTGATGGGACTTGCGTTGACGCCTGATCCTGTGCTCATTCTGCGGCCATGACACTCAAGATCGCCACCTGGAATATAAATTCGGTACGCCTGCGTATCGGCCTGGTCGAGCGGGTTCTGAATCAGCTCAAACCTGATGTGCTTTGCCTTCAGGAGACGAAATGCCCGCAGGGGCAGTTTCCCTCCGGTCCGTTGCATGATCTGGGCTACACCCATATCGCCGAATTTGGCCAGAAGGGTTATCACGGTGTTGCCATAGTTTCGCGCGTGCCGTTTGCAGAGCAGAACAGCAGGGCCTTTTGCGGCAAGGAGGATTGCCGCCACGTTTCCATAAGTCTTGCGGGATCCAAGCCCATCACCATCCATAATCTCTATGTTCCTTCCGGTGGTGACGAACCAGATCCCGGGATCAATGAGAAATTTGCCCACAAGCTGAAATTCATTGATGAACTGGAGAGCTGGTTTGCCAAGGGCTCAGTCCCCAAGGGCCAGGAGGGCGTCGTCGTGGGAGACCTCAATATCGCCCCCCTCGAACATGATGTCTGGTCCCACAAGGATCTTCTCAAGGTCGTCAGCCATACGCCAGTGGAAACGCAGGGCCTCCTGCGCGTCATGAAGGCTGGCAACTGGGTGGATCTGATGCGCCAGCATACGCCCGCCAGCGAGAAGCTTTACACTTGGTGGAGCTACCGGGCCAAGGACTGGGCACTCGCCAACCGGGGCCGCAGGTTGGACCACATCTGGTCCACACCGGGGCTTTCTCCGGCGTGCAAGGACATTACGATTCTGCGTGAGACAAGGGGATGGACTCAAACCTCTGACCACGTGCCGGTCATGGCGACCTTCGATCTATAGAGCGAGAAAAGACTTCGTGCGCAGGAATTTCACCCGTACGCTTTCAAAGTCCTGCATGGAACTATCAAGCCGCCTTGCCAGTACCTTGAATACGCTTTGGCCAAATTCCGGATATTCATTGGCAACCCGCAGGAAAAGCTCATGGTCTATCCTTGCGGTGGCAACCGGGCCCATGGCCAGGGCAGTGATGGCATAGGTTGTTCTTCCAATCATCGCCACTTCGCCGAGAAAGGACCCGGGTTCCGCCCGTGCAATGGATTGCCTGTGCAGGCCTGTTGTTTGCTGGATGTCGGCATTTCCGCTCAGCAACAGGAAAGCCGATTTGGCCTTTTTGCCCTCCGAGACAATGGCTTCCCCGGAGACAAAGTGCTGGCGCTCAGAGGCAAAGGCGAGGAGTTGCAGGTGCACGGGTTCGCATTCGGCAAAGATCGGTATTTGCCGCAAGGTCTCGGCATCTGCGCGGACACTCATCTCACAAGCCCCAAACGAGCCCCAAAGCCCATGATTCCCAAGGATTTCCCATTGCCAACGCCATTGAACGATGGATAGGCCCCAAGATCAAGGGACAAGCTTATAGCCGCCGCCCTCGGTGACCAGGATTTCCGCCTGGCTCGGATCGCGCTCAATTTTCTGCCGCAGGCGATAGATGTGCGTTTCCAGCGTATGGGTCGTGACCCCCGCGTTGTAGCCCCAGACATCATGCAGCAGCACGTCACGGCTGACGATCTGTTCGCCGGAACGGTAAAGAAACTTGATGATCGCCGTCTCCTTTTCGGTGAGGCGGACTTTCTTGTTATCGTCCCTCACAAGAATTTTGGAGGCGGGCTTGAAAGTGTAGGGGCCGACCTTGAACGTGGCGTCTTCGCTGTGCTCGTGCTGCCGCAGATGCGCCCTGATGCGCGCCAGCAGCACGCCAAACCGGAATGGCTTGGTGATGTAATCATTTGCGCCCGAATCGAGGCCCAGGATGGTATCGGAATCAGAACTCTGTCCGGTCAGCATGATGACCGGGCCCTTGTAGCCGTTGCGCCGCATCAGCTTGCAGGCTTCCCGGCCATCCATGTCAGGCAGGTTCACATCAAGGATAACCATGTCTGCGTGATCGGCTTTGACAGCCTTGACACCGGCCGTTGCGGTGGCAACATCCGTGACCGTGTATTCATCATGCAGGGAAAACTGGTCCTTCAACGTGTCGCGCAGGGTATCGTCGTCGTCGACGATGAGAATCTTCTTGGTGTTGGTCATTGCGGGTCTCTCATCACATTCAGGGCATGGG
>JAEUMI010000089.1 GCA_016792825.1 Hyphomicrobiales bacterium | reverse complement strand
GAGCACTGCTTCCTTTTTGCTGAGCAGGCCTTCGCCCACCATGTCCACCAGGGTTTTCAGTTCCACCCGGGCGCTGATCTTGGCGGGCTTGGTCTGCAGCAGCCAGAGCTTGCCCTTCTCGACGGTGAAGGTGACTTCCTGGATGGATTTGCAGCGGCGCTCGATCTTCTTGAGCGCGGACTTCAACTGGGCCGCCTGCTTCGGAAATTTTTCCACGAAGGCGGGAGCGATGTTCGGGTCCCCGGCGCCGGTTGCAAAATTGCGCGAGGTGGCCACGCCCAGAATGTCTCCGCCATGGACCATGGCCTGGACGATGAGGGCGGCGGATTTTCTGCGGCGGTTGGCGGCCTTCACCACGCCCTGCAACTGCTCAAGCAGGTCCTGCGGGAAGATGGCGCCGGACTGCTTCTCGATGAATGACTTGTAGTGGGAGATCAGGCCGGGGCCCTTGTGGGCCGCAAGGATATCCTCAAAATCCGCATGGCGCAGGGAGAGGACATTCACCGCATAGTTCTGGATGAATTGGCGGTAGAGGTCATGGGCCAGGGCGTGATCGTTCAGGCGAAGCGCCAGGGCTTCAACCGTTTCATCATTCAGGCCGACATTCAAGACGGCTTCCATATAGCCGCTGACCTGGCCAAACACGGTGGGGCGCACGGCGAGAAGCAGCGGCTTTTCCTTGAGGCCAAGTTTCTTCACCGCGGCGGCAAGGCTTGCGGCGGTGAGGCCGGCAGGGTCGGTGATGACGAAGCCCGGGGGCACGGCGAGGCCAAGGGCCAGCATGTCGCCGAGGCCAGCCGCCTTCGCCCCCAGCGATGGCGGGGTTTTCCCCAACGCGACTATGGCTTTCATCGGCATATTGCAGTGCAGCAAACACGCTGCACGGCGGCAGGTCAAGTGGCCAGATTTTAGGCAGGCCGGAGTTGTGGGGTTTTCCGTCCCATAAGCAGCCAGAAAGCTATGGCCATGTTAAGCATGTTCCAGGCAATGCCGTGGAGGAAGGCGGCCTGGTAGGAGCCGGTGCGGTCGAAGATTTCACCGGAGAGCCAGCCGCCCAGCGCCATCCCCAATACGGTTGCGGTGAGCACCAGGCTGATGCGGAAGCCTGCCTCACGGGCGGGGAAATAGTCGCGCACGATGAGGGCATAGCTTGGCACGATGCCGCCCTGTGCGAGGCCAAAAAAGGCGGAGACGATGTAAAGCGAGGCCAGGCCATCGAAGGGGATGTAGAACAGCAGCGCCAGGCATTGCAGGAAGGAGCCGATGATGAGGGTTTTCACGCCGCCGATACGGTCGGCAATGAAGCCGAAGGCAAGGCGGCTCACCACGCCGAAGCCCAGCATGATGGAGAGCATTTCTGCGCCACGCGCCGGGCCGTAACCGAGATCGCCGCAATAGGCGATGATATGGACCTGGGGCATCGACATGGCCACGCAGCAGGCAAGGCCGGCGAGGACGAGGAGGCCCTGCAACACGGGGGTTCCGTCGAGGGCCTTGCCGCCACCGGTCGCGGTGATGGAGGGACTTGGCCGTTCATCCAGCGTGGCGCGGCGGCGCAGAAACAGCGACAGGGGCAGCATGAGCGATACGGTGAGGATGCCCAGCGCAATATAGGCATAGCGCCAGCCGTAGGTCTGGATGCCCCAGGT
>JAEUMI010000061.1 GCA_016792825.1 Hyphomicrobiales bacterium | reverse complement strand
CCTTCGATTTTTGAGGCCCGCATCCATGCTCTGCGCCCCGCCGCCGGCCAGGAACAGGCCGCCGCCTGGTTTCGCGCCGCCCTTGAAGGCTCATCTCTTTATGCAAGCGGGTCACCACGTTCAGTCCAGGACGCTCTGAGCTTCCGCGTCGTGGCAACCCTGTTCGGAACCGCCCGCAACGCCCTCACCCAGGCAGAAAAGGAAACCGAAACTGAAATCAATGGCGCGGCAGACAATCCGGCGGTCCTGCTCGAAACAGACGAGATGCTCTCAACCCCAAACTTCCACACATCGGCTTTGGCCCTCGCCCTCGATACACTTGCCATCGCCCATGTGCATCTGGCCACCGCTTCCGCCCAGCGCATTCTGAAGCTAATGAACCCGCAGCTTTCCGGCCTGCCCAAATATCTTTCACCCGCCGGCGGCGCCTCAGCGGGTCTCTTGCCCCTGCAGAAAACCGTGGCATCCCTGCTGGCGGAAATCCGCCTTCACGCCCAACCCGCAAGCCTCGATGCCATAGCTGTCTCTGAAATGGTTGAAGATGTTGCCCCGCAAACCCCTCTGGCCGCCCGCAAGCTCGCCATCCAGATCGAACTGCTGCAATGGCTCATTGCCATTGAAGCGCTGGTCGCCGCCCAGGCCGTGGACCTCCGCAAGCCCAAAAGCCTCGGCCGTGTTGCGACTTTGCTTCACGACGCGATCCGCTCGGCAGTTTCGCCGCTCAACGAAGACCGCGCCACCGGGCCGGATGTTGCCACAGTCCGGCAGGCGATCAGCGCTGCCGAACTGCGCAATGTCTTGGCGAATGTCGGCCTGTCGTCGCTCTAGCTCTTGTTGATCACCGGAATGGCAATCCACGCAAACAGCAGCATGCCGAGGAAAAACACAATTGAGGAAATTGCCGTCACCGGTTCAACCCCCGGATTGCCCGCCAGAACAAAATAAAGCGAAATGACCAGAACAATGATACTGACAGCATGAATCCAGAAATGCACCGTCGCCAGCCTGTTTTGCCGGGCCGCCGGAAACAGGTGATAGAAGAACCCGAACACCGCCGACATCAGCCAGCCCGCTACCATGATATGGGCATGGACCGGCATTTGAACATGATTGTGGCTCATCGCCATACTAAGACCGAGCATCATCCCGGCAATCGCCATGACAATTCCGAGTATAAAGAAATTCCTTGCAACACCCTGCATGTTGGCTCCCCTGCTAAGAATCGCTGCCTGCGACGCAATTCCTAGCAGATTCGAACTATTCTAAAAAGCCTCAGCCCTGTTTTTCGAATGCGTCGCGGATGATTTTCTGCAGCTCCTCGCGGCGGTACGGCTTCATGATGATGAAGCCCTGGCGGAAGCGCGGCTCGTCCTGGTGGACCATCGCGCCCTTGGGATAGCCCGAGGTATGGACAATCTTGAGTTCGGGCCGCATGCCGCTGGCTGCCTGGGCGAGGTCGAAACCGTTCATTCCGCCGGGCATCACGACATCCGAGAACATGAGGTCGATCTCAGGATCTTCCTGAAGGCGGGAAAGCGCCTGGAAGCCGTCCTCTGCTTCCACCACGTCATAGCCGAAATCCATGAGGAAGCCGCAAGCCACGGCGCGCACCGCTTCCTGGTCTTCCACCACGAGGATCTTCTGCGGCCGCGGCGCCTTTTTGGGAACTTCAGTTTCCGCTGGCGTTGCAATGGCCGGCGCCGCGTCGGCAGAATAATTCTCCGCAGCCGGAGGATCGGCGGTTTCACCGGCCAGCATTTTCCGCGGCAGATACATTTTGACCGAGGTGCCGTGCCCGACTTCGCTGTAAATGCTGATGTGTCCGCCCGACTGCTTGATGAAGCCATAGACCATGGAAAGGCCAAGCCCGGTGCCCTTGCCATTTTCCTTGGTGGTGAAGAACGGGTGGAAGACCTTTTCCAGCAGTTCCGGCGACATGCCGATGCCCGTATCCGAAATCGCCACCAGGACATGATCGCCGGGAACGACTTCCGGATGCCGGTCCGCATATTCGCGGTCGAGATGGACCAGTTGGGTTTCAATGGTCAGCAGGCCGCCATTGGGCATGGCGTCCCTGGCATTGATCGCCAGGTTCAGGATTGAAGATTCAAACTGCGAGGGGTCAATCAGGACCTGGGGTGAACCGGCGGCCACATCGACCTTGAGTTCGACATTCTCGCCAAGCGTGCGTGAAATCAGGGCCTCCATGCCCGTGACCAGGTCGTTGATCTTCACTTCGCGCGGCTCAAGGTCCTGCTTGCGCGCGAAGGCCAGCAGCTGGCGCGTCAGGTCTGAGCCCTTGCGTGCCGCGTCGAGCGCTTCGCTGGCACGCTTGACTGCCTTCTCGTCGCCCGCCAGCTTGCCCTCAAGCAACTGCAGATTGCCCATGATGATGGTGAGCAGGTTGTTGAAGTCGTGAGCCAGACCGCCGGTCAGCTGCCCGATGGCTTCCATCTTCTGCGCCTGGTGCAGGCGCTGGGTGGTCAGCTTGCGTTCCGAGACATCGACAATCTGCACCACAAGCTGCTCGATTTCCGCCTTCTCGCTCCTGACCATGGAAACGCTGGTTGAACCATGTACAACCCCGCCCGTCCCCGTCGTGTAGCGCAGTTCCTGCTTCAATGACGGGACTTCGCCCGACAGGAGCTGGCGCATGCCGTTGAGGAATTGCCCCCGGTCATCGCGGTGCAGGGTCTCATCGAACGTCAGAGTCGATCTGTCGATATCTTCCCGGCCGAGGAACGCGCCAAAGGCCGCGTTGGATAGCTCGATCTGCCCGGTCGGCGAAACCAGCGCCATGCCATGGGCCGCGGCGGCAAATGCCCCGCGGAACCTCTGGTCGCTGCGAACCGACGCGATTTCGGCAATCTTCTGGTCGGTGACATCATGCATCAGGCAGATCGACCGTTCGATGCGGCCCTTGTCGCCCCGGTAGGCATTCATCGACAGGCTGACGGTTGCCAGCGTCCCGTCCTTGCGGTGGACGAACATTTCCTCGCCGCGGCACAGGCCGGTCTGCAGGTACTTGGGATAGATTGTGGTGATCAGGTGCGAACGCGATTGCGGCGTCAGCAGCTCGTTGAATGATTTTCCGATGACGTCGGAAGGCATGTAGCCCAGGGTCTTGCACCATTGCCGGTTGACCGAGTTCAGCCGGCCCGAGCCATCCATGGCATGCATCATGAAAGGAAAGTTGAACAGGAGCTGCTCGTATACCCCGCCGTTCTGGTCGGGAAAAAACGGTGCAATGGCATCGCCCTGAACCTCTTCCCGCTCAATTCTCCAGCTTGGCGCCTTGCGGTCCAGCTCATCCCAACCCGAAAATGCAGGCACCTCAGCGGCAGATTTGACAGCGACGTTCATTTGGAAAATTCTCTCCGGAAACCTTTCCAATCCTATCAAATTTGAGGTTAACAGGGCCTTTCAGAAAAACTTTCATTTCCTGGCCGGGCGGAAACCGCCCGCCCACAGTGCAACTATGGTAAATGAACTGTTAATTCCCGGCAGGTGCGTTAGGCCGGGGAAGGCCGGCCGACGGCCTCAGCCGTGATCTCGGCCTTGAGCAGTCCGTTTTCATCAATCGCATCGGGCAGATAAAACTTCGTCGTATTCACGTTAACCCGGGGCGAAACGGCCCCGACGCCGCGCGCTATTCGCTCCGCCTGGTCATGGGCCGCGGTTTCGGCAAAGGCCAGCGCCTCCGTTCCTGACCCGAAAATACGCGTGCCGTGGGCGCCATGAACCCGGAAGGCTCCATTGCCGTCGCCTTCAACCATCACCATGACCTTCGAGGCGACAAGGCCGGCTGCAGCACCAATCGCGTTGGCAACCTCACACCACTCGACGAACACAACTTCGCATTCCAGCCGCTTGGCGACTTCCGCGTAATAGACCCGCGCCGGCCCGCCAACCGCCACAATGGGGATGGTGGGTGAAATCGTGATTGCCGCCAGGCCTTTCACCGGTGAGCCCGAAACGACGCTTTCAATCAGCGGATTGTTCTCGACCGGAATGCCCAGCGCCGAAGCCAGGATGGCCTTCGCCGAAAGCCGCACCGTCTCGCTCCACACCTCCCGGCAGAAGGCTTCCACCCGTTCCGGCGTGCCAAGACGCATGTCACGGAAGCGCACCACAAGCTGGGCCGCCAGAAGCGCCGCAGGCTTGGACCAGTTTTCCTGGAGGCCAAGCACATGTGCGGCGTCGGAAGGCGTGAAGCCGCAGAGCTGCACCAGTCCTTTTTTCCGCAAGGTGTTCAGGGCCCGCTGCGCCCCCGATGACACGGCAACTTTCCGCAGCGGCTTCGGCCGGTCCGTAACCTTGGAAAGAAGCTCAATCTCGCGCGCCGTCAGGCCGCTGTGATCGACAGGTGCGGATCTGCCAAAGGGCGCCACCACAAAACGCCCCTGCTGGGATCCGCCTTCCGTATCCGCAAGGTCGCCCTCGAGCATTGCCATGACTTCAGGATACCGCGCGCCGATCAGCGAAATGGGCACAATGCGCTGCGGCCCGATCTGCATGGAACCATCCATGGCAAGATGAACCTCGCTGTCCCCGCCAAGGCCTATGGTCGTCACATCAATGGCCTTGACCATGGTGCGCCAGCCGCCGACCTCGGCGCCCTCTTCCGCCACCTGGGGTCTTCCATTCTGCAGAATGCCGATGTCGGTTGTCGTGCCGCCAATATCGGACATGATGAAGTCATTAAGCCCTGACAGCCATTTGGCCCCAACTAGGCTTGCCGCCGGTCCCGAAAGCACCGTTTCGATAGGCTTGAGCGCCACATTTTCCGCCCGCGCCAGCGATCCATCACCTTTCACCACCATCAGTGGGCAGGAAATGTCCAGGTGAGCCATGGCGAGCCGCACCGCGTCAATCAGAAGCGAGATCCGCGAGATCAGCCGGGCATTCAGAACCGCGGTCAGTGCCCGGCGCGGCGCATCAAGTGATGATGTCAATTCCGTAGAAAGCGTCACTGGCTTGCCCGTGACCCGCATGATGATGTCGCGCGCCAAATTTTCATGTTCGGGATTGCGTACCGCAAAAGCCGAGGCAACTGCGAACGCCGATACTTCGCCCCTCAGGAGTGCCGCCTCGCGCTCCACCGATGCCACATCAAGAGGCGCGGACGCGTCGCCATTATGATCATGACCACCCGCAATCATCCGCAGCGGAACGTGCGGAAAGGCCTTCGCGATACCGGTACGGGACGCCATCGCGCTGTCGAAGCCGATGAGGAAAACCGCCACCGGACTGCCGTGCCCCTCGACCACTGCATTGGTGGCGAGTGTCGTTGAAACGGACACCAGCCCGATCGCCGAGGGTTTCACAGCGGAAGGAAGGTCTTGCATCACCATCGTGAGCGCCTCTTTCACCCCGATGGAAAGATCGCCCTTTGTCGTTAAAGCCTTTGCCCGGCCAAGAACCTTCTGCGTGCCATGCGCAATGATCACGGCATCCGTATAGGTGCCGCCCGTATCAATGCCGACAAAAAAGCTTTCCGCTGCGGTCATATCTGGCTTTCAAGGTTTGGTTGGCCAATGCTTTTACTGAAAGCAACCGCCATGTCCACCGCCAGGTCATGGACCCGAGGGCGAATGTGCTATCCGGTTTTGAGGTGCTTCAAGTTTTGCCGGATCTCGTCGATTGACCCATCCACTGCCGCCTTCTCTGCCAGCAGCTTCACGACTTGAATCTTGGCAGCGACCAACGTCCCGGAAAACTCAGGGCCACGCACCGAACCCAGAATCTGCACCAGTTTGATCGTATCGGCCAGCGTCTGGTTCAATTGGGCCTGTGACTGTTCAAGCCCGGCAAGGGCCTCATGCTGCCCCCTGCTGATTTGCCAGACAGGTGCATTCTCGTTGGTGCTACTGGCTGCAGAACTGATGTCGTCGATTAGGCGCGAAAGGGAAGCAGCCATTTCGGCCGCAATGTTTCCCAGCCGAAGCTCATATCTTATCTGCTCGCGCAGTTCTGCCAGGTCATGCTTGCGCGCCAGTATGCTTTCGGCTTTTGCCCGACGGCCCGCAGCAGTCACCACCAAGCGCTTGCCAGCGAAATCCTTTTGCAGGTCTGCCTGCGGCATCTCCTCCAGCGTGACAAGGCGCAGACTGGCAGGGCTCATTGGATTCACCGGCGGGCCGCCTCCGGCTGTGGTTCCCGCCATGCCGAGCACGCCCGCAAAAATCAACGTTGCCCGGCCAAATAATCTGAGTTCGGCGCGCGATGAATTCGAGCACCCGCTGGTAGCTGTCCGCTTGCTCACGCAGAGCACCGCCAGAAACGCCACAAGCAACGAAACGAACACCAAAAACGACATACGCAAACACAACCCACATGGCACAAATCCCGAATGCGCCAGCCGGCACCCTAGGAAGGAACAATTTCTTTCGCGTTAATGGGAGGACCCAGCCCCGTCCTGCCTTCAGTTCAGGCCCGGGCCGTCGAGCACTGCGACCGTGCTGTGATAGGCTGTTTCAAGGTGGTCGCGCATCGCCCGTGCCGCTGTTTCAGGATCGCCGCTTTTCAGGGCAGTGATGATGGTGCGATGCTTCTCAAGTGTCGTTTCGGCTTCGCCCTCGCGCGGCACCATCATGTGACGACAACGGTCCAGCTGCGCTTTTGAAATCTCAATGGCCCGCCAGAGCCGCGGCAGATTGCTGATGCCGGCGATGTAGCGGTGGAAATCATCGTCATGTTCAATTGCTTCGACATACTTCTTGCGTTCCAGGGCGCGGGCATGCAGCAGAAGAATGTCCTCGAGCCGGTCGGCATGCGACTGCGTCATGCGCCCTGCGGCCTGCGCCGCACTCTCTGACTCCAATGCGCGGCGGATAAGAAAGGCCTCGGCAATCTCATCGCGCGCAATACGCGCCGCCCGCGTGCCCGATTGCGCCACCACTTCTACCAGGTTTTCGTCGCTTAGTTTCTTAACCGCCTCCCGCACCGGAGTGCGCGACACATTGAGCTGGGCCGCAATCGCCTTCTCGTCAATCACCTCACCCGGCTTGATGGCGCCTGTCAAAATCATCCGGCGCACCAATGGATAAATCTGGTCGCGCATGGGCCGCGAGCGGTCGAGCCGTGACCGTGAAAGGCTGATGGTCATGCCCTCATACTAATATAACAGTTGTAGACAGCAAGCCCAATTTTTGTCTAAGATGATTCAAACTAAAAAATTCCGTGGGGGAGTGCATGGCTGGCGCAAATAATTTTCCAAAACTGCACAATGCTATGTGGCCCGCCCTGGTCGGCAAGGGCTCCGATTCCGAACCTCCGATTGATCTCGATACCATGCTCGACCTGACCGCCAAAGCCGAGGTCAAGGGCGTGAAGTTTGACGGCATCGACATTTTCCATGCGGCACCGCACACGAACATCGACTTCACCGATGATGAGGTCAAGCGGCTGGCCGAAAAGGTGCAGGCCCGCGGACTGGCAATCGGTTCCATCGTCGCTCCGGTCTGGCCGCCGGTGGGCGGCGGCTCGGCCATGGGCTCGGCGTCCGACCGCAAGAAATTTGTGGAAAATGTGCGGAAATCATGTCGCCTCGGGCAGAAATTGCGCGACTTGGGGGTTCGGCATTACGGCGTCATCCGCATCGACTCGGCAACCAGCCCCGGTGAATTTGCCAAGGACCCGAAGGGCAATACCAAAAAGGTGGCCCAGACCTTCCGTGAAGCGTGCAGCGTGGCGGCCGACTATGATGAGCGGCTGGCGGCAGAGGGTGAAATCTGTTGGGGTGGCATGCATTCCTGGCAAGCCATGATCGACACGCTGGAAGCTGTCGACCGGCCGCACACAATCGGCTTTCAGGCCGACATGGCCCACACCCTGCTTTACACCATGGGTTACAATGCCCCAAAGGCCAGGCTCCTGCCCGCAAACTATAACTGGAAGAACAAGGCGCAGCTCGACAAGGCGCTCACCAAAATGACCGACATGCTCCGGCCCTGGACCATTGATTTCCACGTGGCGCAGAACGACGGTACCGTCAAAGGCATGGGCTATCATGACAAAACCGGGCGGCACTGCATGGTGACGGATCCCAACGGCAGGCTCGACATTCCCCGCCATGCCGGCATGTGGCTGCGCGGCAGGGATGGCGGGCTCACCAAAGCGTTTCGCCATATTTGCTGGGACGGCTGCATGTTTCCCAATGCCGTGATGATGCAGCAGAAAACCTGGAACGATGTTCTCGCCACCATGATCAAGGTGCGCGACAAGCATGGCTGGCAGGCCTGACATGGCAAAGAAACCGCTCAACGTCGGCATTGTCGGCTACGGCTTCATGGGCCGCACCCATTCCAATGCGTTCTCGCAAGTAAATCATTTTTTCGATGTGCCTTACCGCCCGGTGCTGAAAGCTGTTTGCGCCCGCGATGCCGGCAAGGCAAAGACCTTTGCCGAACAGTGGGGCTATGAGTCTGTTGAAACCGATTGGCGCAAACTGGTCGAGCGCAAGGATATCGATGTCATCGACATAGCCAGCCCCAATGACACCCATCATGACATAGCCATTGCCGCCGCCAAGGCTGGAAAAATGGTGATGTGCGAAAAGCCCCTGGGCCGCTCCGCCGCTGAATCCCTGAAAATGGTGGAAGCCGTCGAGAAGTCCAAGGTGCCCAACATGGTGTGGTATAATTACCGGCGCGTGCCTGCCGTCACCCTTGCCAAGCAGTTGATCGACGAAGGCAAGCTTGGCAGGATTTTTCATTACCGTGCCAAATTCCTCCAGGACTGGACCATTTCCAAGGACCTGCCCCAGGGCGGCCAGGGCCTGTGGCGCCTGGATGTGGACGTGGCCGGAAGCGGCGTAACGGGCGACCTTCTCGCCCATTGCATTGATACGGCCATGTGGCTGAACGGCGGCATCACCAAAGTCTCCGGCATGACCGAGACCTTCATCAAGGAACGCCATCACAACATCACCGGCAAAAAGGAAGTCGTCGGCATCGACGATGCCAGCCTTTTTCTGGCCCGCTTTGCCAACGGGTCTCTGGCCAGTTTCGAGGCCACCCGCTACGCCCGCGGCCATAAGGCCCTCTACACCTTCGAAATCAACGGCGAAAATGCCTCGATTGCCTGGGATCTGCACGACCTGCACCGCCTGCAGTATTTTGATCATCGTGACGAGGGCCGCACCCGTGGCTGGCGTTCACTTCATATTACCGATGGCGATCACCCCTACATGGACAAGTGGTGGGTGCCGGGATTGCAGATCGGCTATGAACACACGTTCATCCACCAGGTTGCCGACTTCCTCGATGCCGTTGGCGGCGGAAAGGTCGCCGCTCCGACTTTCCGTGATGCCCTGGCAACCGATCGCGTTACCGATGCTGTCCTGAAATCGGCCAGAACCGGCCAGTGGGAAAACGCAAATGACTAATTGTTGGGCAGGGGTTCGTAAAATTCCGGGTGGGCCCATAATAATTGATTTGGATTGATGATAGGCGGCTTGCAAATAAAGAGAGACAGGCTAGTCTCTGCCAAAAATAGCCCGGACGGGCAGACAGGGAATGGGAATGGCTGAAGACGTGAGGCCCGCGGTGCGGCTGTCAGGGGTTGCGAAATCCTACGGCAACGTGCGGGCTCTGAAAAATCTTTCCTTCGACGTGGCGGCGGGACGGTTCTTTGTCCTGTTCGGGCCTAGTTCCGTTGGCAAGACCACGACGCTGCGCACCATTGCCGGCCTGGTACAACCTGATTCCGGCCGGGTGGAAATCGACGGCAGGGACTTCACTCAGGAGCCGATAGCCGGACGCGGCGTATCCATGGTGTTCCAGTCTTTCGCGCTCTATCCGCACCTCACCGTTTTTGAGAACCTCGCTTACCCCCTGCGTGAGGCAAAAGTGCCGTCGGCGGAAATCACCCGGCGCGTGAACGAGACTGCGGCGATGCTGAAGCTTTCCCACCGCCTTGAGCGCAAGCCCAATACCCTGTCGGGCGGTGAGCAGCAGCGCGTTGCCCTTGGCCGTTCCCTGGTCCGCCAGCCGAAAATTCTGCTTCTTGATGAACCGCTCACCAATCTTGACGCCAAGCTGCGCCATGACATGCGGGCCGAACTGAAACGCCTGCACCGCCAGTTCGGCATGACCATAGTCTACGCCACGCCCGATGAGCTTGAAGCCCTTTCCATGGGCGAGGAAATCGCCGTGATGCGTGATGGCATGGTCATCCAGCGCGGCACCCCGGAAGAGCTCTATGAGCGCCCGGTCGATACCTATGTGGCCGGCAAGATTGGTTCGCCCCATATGAACTTGCTACAGGCGAAGGTCGGCAAGGACGCCAAGACCTTTGAAACCCCGCTGGGCAAAATGAGTCCCAAAGTGCCGCGCAAGACAGCGGCCGCGGGCGAAGCGGCCATCATCGGCATTCGTCCCAGCGACATCCGTCTGGCGGCCAAGGGCGAAAAGGCCATCGCATCCAAGGTGCACCTGCTGGAGCCACTCGGCGACATTACGATCGTTTCGGTAGAGACCGGAAAGGACGTGCTCCGCATGGTGCTTCCTGAAGCAAAGGCAACCTCCATGAAGGTTGGCGATCCAGCCAGCATCTATTTTGATCCAGACGATATTCACATCTTCCGCGCCGCAAGTGGACAGGCAATGACCTGACACCGAAGGACAGAAGCAAACCGGGTAACAATGGGAGAAAACCTGAGATGACTACAATGACGAAGATGAAAGGGGTCGCCACGGCGTTTAGCTTTGCCGCCCTTATGTCGGTTGGAGGCGCATCGCTTGCCTCCGCCGAGGACGTGACGCTGACAATGGCCGTGCCTGATTGGCCGCCAACCCGCATCATGAAGAAGTTCTTCGACGAGCAGTACAAGCCGAAGAGCGGCAACACTGTAAAGCTTGAAGTTGACTTCATTCCATGGCCGGATTTCTACACCCGCGTCAACGCATCGCTCACCTCGGGTGAGCAGAAGTACAACTTCATCGTTTCCGACTCGCAGTGGCTCGGTGCATTTGTCGAAGGCGGCTATTTCCGCAAGATCAATGATCTTCTGGATGCCGACCCGGAATTCATGGCAACCTTCAAGACGATTCATCCGAATCCGTTGAACGCCTATTCCACTTACCCGCACAAGACGGAAAACTATTATGGCTTTCCGCAGTTCCCCGACGTTCTGGTGAATTATGCCCGCCAGGACATTATCTGCCACGATGAAGAGCAGAAGAACTTCCAGGCTAAATACGGCAAGAAGCTTCCCTGCACGGGCGAAGAGCTTGACGCCATGACCTGGGATGACTTCAAGAATGTCGGCGAATTCTTCCAGAGGAAGAAGGGCGACATGCTTGCGGGCGCTCCAGCCGACGACGATTTCTACGGCATCGCCTACCAGGCCGGCAAGGGCTACGACTTCTCGTCCATGCAGATCAACGGCTTCATCTGGCAGATGGGCGGCGATACTTGGGATGAAACCAAGGCGCCAAAAGGCCAGGCTGAAGGTGTTGTGAACTCTCCTGCCGCTGTTGCGGCGCTCGAAAAATATCTGAGCCTGATCCAGTACATGCCGCCGGTGGCCAAGACCGGCACCATGGACATCTTCGTGTCCGACCAGCTGTTCCGCGAGGGCAAGGTGGCCATGAACATTGACTGGATCGGTTTGGGCGAAGCTTCGCTTGCCGCTGACTCAAAGGTCAAGGACAAGCTGGTCTTCGGCCAGATGCCAGGCACCATGGGCGCTGACGGCAAGATGGTCCGCTGGTCCAATATCGGTGGCCAGCCATTCGTGCTGACAACCTGGACGACAGAATCCCAGACCAAGGAAGCCGTGGATTTCGTGAAATGGTGGCTGTCCAACGACATCCAGCACCAGTTCGCGCAGGGCGGTGGCCAGTCTGCCGTGAAGGCCGTGTATGAGGATCCCAAGTACGTGACCTACCGTCCCTGGAACCGCGCCTGGGCTCCGCAGCTCGACTGGCAGAAGGACGTCTGGCATGTGCCGCAGTTCTTTGAACTGTTGACGCAGCAGCAGGACCAGTTCGACCTTGCCATCACCGGCAAGCAGGACGCCAAGACCACCCTCGACAACATCGCCAAGTTCCAGCAGGACAAGCTGAAGGAAGTTGGATTGATCGAGTAATCCGTCTGTTGGGGCGCAGGCCTTTCCTGCGCCCCAATTTTTTCACCTTGAAACAAGAGTACCATGACAACCACCGCGCAATTCTTGCCTGCTCCGCCGCTTCTCTCGCCGGTGGCTCATAACTGGAAACTGGCCCTTCTTGCGGGCCTTGTTGTTTCTGTCATTGCCATTGTCCTGTTTCCCGCAAGGCTTTCCGTTAGCGTTGTGGGAGCCATGGTGGCTCTCGTGGCCGCGGCATTCGCTGTAAATGCTTACCGCCGCAGATATTACGGCGGCCTGTTGGTGGCGCCGGCCATAGCCGTTCTTTTCGTCATGAACATTTTTCCCTTGCTCTGGTCGCTCGGGCTTTCGTTCTTCGCCTATCAATCCAACAACCAATCCATCCGGTTTGTGGGCCTCAACAACTACATCAAGGTCCTCACCAACGACATCGCGGCTCCCGCCAACTGGGACGCGCTGATCAACACCGGCATGTTTGTGGTCTTCACGGTGGCCCTGCAGATGATCACGGGCTTTCTTCTGGCCATGCTTTTCGCAAAGCAGTTCCCGTTGCGGAAGTATTTGCTCATCCTCGTGCTGACGCCAATGATGCTCTCCGTCGTCGCATCAGGCGTTTTCTTCTCCTATTACTATGACCCAACCTTTGGCATCCTGAGCTATGTCATGGGCGAGATCACCGGCAATCAGTTTATCTTGATGGATAGCAAAGTGGGTGCTGTTGCCGGCATCGTTTTCACCGATGCATGGATGTGGGCCCCCTTCGTCATGCTTCTGGTGCTTGCAGGCCTCGTCTCGGTGCCGAAATACCTCTATGAGGCCGCCGCCATAGACCGCGTCTCGAAGGCGCGCCAATTCTGGACCATCACATTCCCTTACATTCGCGGGCTGCTGATGCTGGCGCTTCTCTTCCGAACCATTGAGGCCTTCAAGCTCTATGACCTCGTCTACATTCTCATTCGTGGCGGCCAGGATACAAAGACCATTGCCTATCTTATCACCGAAATCGCCAACGAGCAGAACAAGACCAGTGAGGGAGCAGCTCTCTCCTACGTTATCCTCTTCATGGTGATTGTACTGACCAACCTATATCTCTATCTGGCCAACCGACGGAACCAGGGCGCATAATCATGGCAACGCTTGCAGAAAAATTCGGCCTTCGGAAGGCTTCCGGCGTTGGCGAAGCAGGCTGGGGGCACACCCTCATCGTCGCCCTCGTCTCCTTGATCTACTTCCTGCCCGTGCTGATGATCATCTTCACGGCCTTCAAGCCCTCTGCGCAGGCTCTCTCGGTGCCGCCGACACTTTCGCCGACATCGCTCTTCGGGTTGATCCCGGATCAGTTTGTATTCACCCCGACGCTCGAGAACTTTGGCCAGGTCTTCAACCGCGTCATGGTCAGCGGAAACGCCGCCGAGCCCACGGGCTTCGACGTTTTCTTCTTCAATTCTTTCTTCATCTCCTCAGTGTCCGTGCTGCTGGCGCTGGTGATCGGAACCCTCGCTTCCTACGGATTTTCTCGATATCCCCTGAAGGGCAATGACACCTACCTCTTCATCATCCTGACGACACGCATGTTGCCGGCAATCGTCGTCATCATCCCGATTATCCTGATGTTCCGAACCGTGGGTCTCTCCGGCTCCTACGTCGGCATCATTATGCTCTATACCGCCTTCAACCTAGCCTTCACCATCTGGATGATGAAGAGCTTCTTCGACGAGTTGTCATACGATGTCGAAGACGCGGCGCGGATTGACGGATCATCGGAAATCAAGGTTTTCCTGAAGATCTGCCTGCCCCAGGTCGTGGCGGGGCTTGCCGCCACCTTCGTGTTCGGCCTCATCCTCACCTGGAATGAGTTCCTCTTTGCCCTCCTGCTCACCGGCGTAGATACGCGCACCGTGCCCGTCGCCATGAACCAGGCCGTATCGTCGGGTGGGCGCGGCACCGACTGGACGCTCCTGGCTTCCATTGAAACCCTCTTCCTCATCCCAGTATTCCTGGTCACGTTCTTCCTGCAGGACCATCTGCTGCGTGGCGTTACCTTCGGAACGGTAAAGCGCTGACATGTCAACCATTGAAGTAAAAAAGATCACCAAGAAGTACGGCGAGTTTCTTGCCGTCAAGGACGCCTCCCTGTCGGTCAAGGCGGGCGAGGTCGTCTGCCTCCTCGGCCCTTCGGGATGCGGCAAGACGACCACGCTCCGCATGATCGCGGGCCTCGAGCGCGCCACCGAAGGCGATGTGATCATTGCCGGCAAGCGCATGAATGAGCTGCCGCCGCAAAAGCGCGACATTGCAATGGTCTTCCAGTTCTACGCGCTTTATCCCGCGCTGAACGTCGGCCAGAACATCGCCATGCCCCTGCATTTTGAAAAGCTCTCCAAGGAAGAAACCGACAGGCGGGTCAACAAGGTTGCCAAGATCCTCCATCTCACCGAGGTGCTGGACCGCATGCCGGGCCAGGTTTCGGAAGGCGAGAAGCAGCGCATTGCGGTCGCCCGCGCCATCGTGCGAGATCCCAATTGTTTCCTCTTTGACGAGCCCCTGTCGCGCCTCGATGTGGAACTGCGCCACTCCATGCGCGGCCAGATCAAGGAGGTTCTCTCCAACCTTTCCAAGGCGACCGTCATCGTCACCCATGACCAGCTCGAGGCCCTCACCATGGCCGACCGCATCGCCATCATGCGCGACGGTATGATCGAGCAGGTGGGAACCCCACATGAGGTTTTCGCCAAGCCCGCCAACGTCTTTGTCGCGAGCTTCATTGGCACGCCGCAGATGAACCTGATGGAAGCTGACCTCAAATCCTTCGGCAAGGGCGTTGCCTCGGTGACACTTGCCGGCAACGCCGTGGAAATGGCAGCCGACCCCGCCGTCTCAACCCTGAGGCCCTCCAAAGTGATGATCGGCATCAGACCCCGCGCCTTCACCGCCGAAAGCAGCGCTGGCAAGAGCACCATCCCGGCCCAGGCCGAGCTCATCGAGCCCATGGGTGCCGAAACCCTCATTCACGCCCGCACAAAATTGGGCGGCGACATCCGCGTGGTTGTGCCGCGCACGCAGCGCATCAAGATTGGCGATGTGCTTCATTTGAAGCCGGATCCGAAGCAAACCCACTTCTTCGGCGAGAACGGAAGGGCGGTGCGCGCATGAGCAATGAACTTCAGACAGGCATGTCGGCGCGTTCGGCGCTGCGCCTCGAATACGCCATCATCGGGCTGGGCCTTTTCGCCCTTGTGCTCATTTTCCAGCCCTTCAGCCTGACCCTCTTCGCTATCGGCAGCGGCTTGGTCGTGCTGGCTGGCCTTGTGAATAACCTGTTGCCGTTGGCCCAGCCCGGAGTCGCACCGCGTTCCGTTGTGAAAGTGGCGCTGGTTGTCGCCATGATCTTCTGCATCGCGTTGCTGGTATCAATCACCGCCGCTCATCTCTATGGCATATTCTTCCTGAAACCGCCCGATCCCAACACTTTAATGGGCAAGGCCGCACTCGCCGCCCTGCCCTTTTACCTGCATCCCTTCGTCTGGTCCCTCGCCGTGGTTGCCGCCGCATTGGCCGCCATCATCACCTACCTGAACAAGGCCGCCCGCTGACATGCGCTATGATGTGTCGGTCATCGGCCTTTACATCCTTGATGTGCTTGGCCGGCCCGTCACCCGCATTCCGGACCGCGGCAATGTGGAGTTCATCGAGGAAATCCGCCTCACGGTCGCTGGCACCGCCGGCGGCACCGTGGTTGACACCGCCAAGCTTGGCCTGAAGAGCCTCGCTGTCGGCGCCGTGGGTGACGATGAAAAGGCCGATTGGGTTCTGCTCACCCTCAACAAGCACGGCGTCGACACGTCAGCCATGCAGCGCCTCAAAGGCGTTCCCACTTCTGCGACAATCTTGAATGTGCGCCCCAATGGCGACCGGCCCGCCCTTCATGTGCGCGGCGCTTCTGATCATTTCGATGTGGCACCGGGCATGTATGGCCAGGTCTTCGACGCCCCTATCATCCATCTCGGCGGAACCGGGCTGCTGAAAAAACTCGATGGTCCCGCCAGCGTCACTCTCCTCAAGGAAGCCAAGAAACGCGGACGCACCGTGACCTTCGATCTCATCGCCGCCAGCGCCGAAACCATCGGCATCGTCGGCCCGCTCCTGCCCTATATCGACTATTTCATGCCCTCGATTGAGGAAGCAAAGGACATGTCCGGCCAGTCCACCGCCGAGGACTGCGCCAAATTCTTCCTCGACAGGGGGGCTGCCTGCTGCGTCTTCACCCTCGGCGGTGATGGCGCCTACTATGCCCACAAGGACGGCACGCGGCTCACTTCGCCCGCCTATGACATCAGGATCGTTGACACCACCGGCTGCGGCGATGCCTTTGATGCGGGCTTCATAACGAGCTTGCACCACAAGATGGACACCGACACCGCGCTCCGTTTTGCGCAAGCCTCGGCCGGGCTCGTTGCCACCGGGCTGGGGTCCGACGCCGGAATCGTTTCCTTCGAAGACACCCTTCAAAAAATGAGAAACTGGAAGATAAAGTCATGAGATTTTCAGGCAGGCGGGCGGTGGTAACGGGCGGCGCCTCGGGCATTGGCGAGGCCGTGGCCAAGCGCCTTGCGGCGGAAGGCGGCAACGTCGCCGTATGGGACCTCAACGGCGGCATCAAGGTGGATATTTCCGATTTCGCCTCAGTCGAAAAGGCCGTAAAGGAAACCGTCAAGCAGATCGGCGGCATCGACATTCTGGTGAACAGCGCCGGCATCACCGGACCCACCGTTCCCCTCATGGAATTTCCCATCGACGGCTGGAAGCAGGTGATCGACATCAACCTGAATGGCACTTTCTATTGCAACCGCGCCGTGGCCCCGCTCATGGTGGCGCAGAATTACGGCCGCATCGTCAACATCGCCTCCATCGCCGGCAAGGAGGGAAACCCCAATGCCTCCGGCTATTCCGCCTCAAAGGCCGGCGTCATCGGCCTGACCAAATCGCTAGGCAAGGAACTGGCCAAATACAATATCACCGTGAACGCCGTCACGCCCGCCGCCGTGCGAACCCCGATCTTCGACCAGATGCCGCAAACCCATATTGACTTCATGTTGTCGAAAATTCCCAAGGGCCGCTTCGGCACCGTCGATGAAATGGCCAGCCTCATCTGCTGGCTGGCCTCAGAGGAAAGCTCCTTCTCGACCGGCGCGGTCTTCGATCTCTCCGGTGGCCGCGCCACCTACTAGAGCGCCGTATAGCCGCCGTCGATGAGGATGTCCTGGCCGCAGACAAGGTCCGACGCCGAAGACGCCAGGTAGAGAATCATGTCAGCCACCTCAACCGGCTTGCCGAAGCGCCCGGCCGGAATCTTGGCCAGCATGGGGCCGGACTTCTCCGGGCTGCCCCAGTTCTTTTCGCCCATCGGCGTGAGGATTACCGTCGGGCAGACCGAATTGATCTGGATGTTGTGCTTGGCCCATTCAACCGTCATGGCCTTGGTCAGCATGTTGAGGCCACCCTTCGAAGAGCTGTAGGCTCCGTGATCGTCAACCGCGATGATGCCCGCCTGCGACGACACATTGATGATCTTGCCGGCTTTCCTGGCAATCATCTGGGGCGCCAGTTCCCGCGCTATCAGGAACGGCGCCCGCAGGTTGACCGCCATCGTCGTATCCCAGTCCTCGACAGAAAGCCTGAGCAGCGGCGCGATCAACGCAACTGCCGCATTGTTGACCAGGATGTCGATGGATCCGAATTCCTTCAGCGCTGCCCGCGCCGCGGTCACGGGCTCGTCGGCACTTGCAAGATCGGCTTCAATGGCGAAGCATCTGCGGCCTAGGCTTTTGACCGCCGCGGCAACCTCCGCGAGCCCTGCCCTGTCACGCCCAACCGCCGCGATGTCGGCGCCGGCGTCCGCCAGCACCTTGCAGGTTTCAAAGCCGATGCCCTTCGTGGCGCCCGTGACCACAGCGGTTTTCCCCGCGAGGCTGAATCTTTTTATCCACTCGGCCATTGTTTCCCTCCCGCTGTCCGCTAATCTTTCCATGCAATATCAATTGCCGCAAGCGAGGAATGGGCACATGGAAAGAATGGCGCAGATCATCAAGGTGAAGCCGGAAGTCATTCCCGAATACAAGCGCATCCACGCCGCCGTCTGGCCTGAAATTCTCAAGGCCATTTCGGACTCGAACATAAGGAACTACACGATCTTCCTGAAGGAGCCGGAAAACATCCTCTTCGCCTACTGGGAATACCACGGCAGCGATTTCAAGGCCGACATGGAGAAGATCAAGAAGGCCCCGCGCATGCGGGAATGGTGGGATATTACCGATCCCATGCAGATCCCCTACGAAACCCGCAAACCCGGCGACTGGTGGGCCGTGATGGAAAATGTGTTCCACACCGATTGAAACGTCATTTCTTCCCGAAAAAATTCTTCTCCAATTCGGCAAAGGCCCGCTGATACACATTTTCCTCCGTGCGCGGAATGAGCGTGAGGTCATCCTGCGGGCTGGCTACCCAGTCTCCGGTCCACACCCCGAATGTCGTGTTGTCGGCGGTCACCGGCCAAAGCCTTGGCCCCGAAACATAATTCATCCAGGGTATTTCGCATTTGGTGATGCGGTAGGAAAACGAGCGTGTGAGATCGCAGAGATGCAGCAGCTCCTCATTCAGGTGCCCGTCGCCGAAATAGAAATCCCGCACCCCCGAAACCTTGTCGGGCCGCACCTTCTTCAGCATGTGCATCTTCGTGATCTCGCCGTGCCAGGCGCCCATGCCGGCAAAATCCCGCATCCTGGCCCACACCCGCTCTACAGGCGCCTTGATCACCCGCGAGGTCCACACCTTGTTGGGCGCCCACGCTTTCCAGCGCACGCTTCCTTCCGGCTTTTGCGGCTTCTCCCGCTTGATCTTTTCACTCAGCGATTTCCAGTTTGCCGCAAACACCTCCCTGGAGATTTTCGCAACATATTTCCCTTCATCGCCCGGCGCCTCGTCAAAAGTGGCTTCCCACTCGGCGAAGGTCGCATCGCCATGGGTCACTGGCATGAGCCGCAGGGTGGCAAGATAGTTCTTCACCGGAAAGGCGGGCTTCTCGAAGTTGTAAGTAAAAGTGTAGCGCGCATCATCGAGGGTAAGCAGGCGCTCGCGGATATGAGTGCCATCCTTCGTGTGAAACGACCGCACGCAACCCACCACATCGGCGTCCAGCCCGCCTTCAATTTTCGAATCAACAATGCCCACCGCCCAGCCGGGCAGCCCGTTGAAATTGCGCACCACGTTCCAGACCGTTTCAACCGGCGCTTTGATGATCCTGCTCGCATAGGCCCGTGCCATGGGCGTCTCCCTAGAATGAAATTTTCTTGAAGGCTTTGGTCTGCTGGGTGAGTGCCACTTCCGTCGGCAGCCGCTCCATCGAACTCGCGCCATAGAAGCCGTGCACGTTTCTGGTGTTCTTCAGGATATAGGCAGCGTCATCCGGCGAGGAAATCGGTCCGCCATGGCAAATCACCATGACATCTTTGCGGATGCGCTTGGCAGCCTCCGCCCATTCATCGATGATCGCCGGGCAGTCCGCCAGCTTCAAAGAGGTTTCCGCCCCAATGCTCCCGCCTGTGGTGAGCCCCATGTGCGGAACGATCATGTCGGCCCCCGCTTTCGTCATCGCCACCGCCTCGTCGGCGGAAAACACGTAAGGCGTGGTCAGCATGTCGCGCTCGTGCGCTTTCCGGATCATGTCAACCTCAAGTCCATAACCCATGCCGGTCTCTTCCAGGTTCTTGCGGAAGATGCCGTCGAACAGGCCGACCGTCGGGAAATTCTGCACTCCCGAAAAGCCCAGCGCCTTCAGATGATCAAGCAGATGTTCCATGATTGCGAAGGGATCCGTGCCGTTCACCCCCGCCAGCACTGGCGTATGCTTCACGACAGGCAACACCTCGTGCGCCATTTCCTGCACGATGTCATTGGCATTGCCATAGGCCAGCAGCCCCGCCAGCGAGCCCCGCCCCGCCATGCGGTAGCGCCCCGAATTGTAGATGACGATGAGGTCAATCCCGCCCGCCTCCTCGCATTTGGCCGAAAGCCCCGTGCCTGCCCCGCCACCGATGATCGGCTGCCGCTTGGCAATCATGCCGTGGAATTTTTCCAGCAGTACCTTGCGTTCAATCCGCGCCATCTGTCCTCACACTATTGCTTTGAATTGTTTGACCGCCTCCGCCGCAAAGGCCGGGTCGTTGATATGGGCATCGACTTCAATCAGTTTGCGGTTACGCGCCGCTACCCAGCCTTCGCGGATGGCCGCAAAAAGTGCCGCATCCGCGTCCGGATCATGGAACGGCTGCCCCTCGGCATCAATAGCGGAGACGCCCTTCAGCGGCAGCATGAACCGCACCGGCCCCGTCATGCGGTTCAGCCGCGCGACGATCCATCGGCCAATCGTCTCGTTTTCCGCAGGCGTGGTGCGCATCAGCGTCACTTGCGGATTGTGGATATAGAATTT